>DAIPYT010000172.1:0-5945 GCA_036782595.1 Mycobacterium sp.
GGTTCGCACCGCGGTGGGCTGACGCCACGCCCGGGACAGCAGCCATCCCGCGACCAGACCGGTCAGGAATGGCCAGGCGGTCTGCGCGATCCCGGCCAGCGTGACGCCCTCGCCGTGGTTGCGCCGTCCGATCGCGATGAACACCAGGATGCAGGCGGCGTCGGCGGCCAACGCCAGTGCGGCGGTGCGGGGGGAACTGGACTGACGGGGGGAACCCGACTGAACCGTCGTCATGATCGCCTGTCCTCATTCTCTGTCGGGCCGTCCGTGAGTTCATCGACGACTGCCTCGGGATCCAACGCCCCATCGGTTCGGAACATGAAGAAGAACACCACCCACCCGATCGCAGAGATCAAAATCCAACTCACCAGCCGGTAGATCAGCATCGCCGAAATCGCCGAGGGTAAGTCCATTCCGCTGGATACCAGGCCCGGTACCAGCACGGCCTCAACCACCAGCAAGCCGCCCGGCATCAGCGGGATAGCACCGACGGCCCGTGCCGCGGCGTAGGCGACAGTCAAGCCAGCCAGCGAAGGGTGGCCGCCGGCCGCGTAGGCGGCGAAGGCCAGGCAGGCCACGTCGGCGCACCAGTTGAACACCGACCAGCCGAACGCCTCGCCGAGTTCACGCCGACTGAGGCTGACCGACTCCAATTGGGTGAGGGTTTCGCGCCACCTGCTCAGCCCGGTGTCGGCGGGCTTACCGCGCGCGGAGTTCACCCACCGGAGCACCTGCGCCCCGATTCCTTCGATGAGCTCCGGTCGGGTTGCGACGGCCTGCGCCAACAGGATCATCGCCACGAACCCGCCGAGTGTGAACAGCAGCGAGAACGGATTGTCCTTGGCGCCCAACAGGAATGCGCCGCCGAGGCCGATCACCGCCAGGCCCACCACCTGCAGCGCTCCTGACATCACCAGCTGCCAGGACGCCACCACCGGAGAAGCGCCCCACTGGCGCTGTTGCCGGTAGACGAACGTCGCCGACAACACCGGGCCGCCCGGCAGTGTGGTGCTCAGCGCATTGCCGGCGTAGAACACCGCCTCGGAACGCCACTGCCGCACCGTCACGCCGGCTGAGCGCAGCAGCGTTCGCTGGATTTGGGCGAAGCTGTGCAGCGACAGCATCGCCGCGGCCACCGCGGCAAGCACCCACCACAGGTTCGCCGACAGTAGGCTCATCCAAGCCTTGGAGAGCTGATCCCACACCAGGCTGGCCTCGACGGCGAGAATCACGGCGGCCAGACCGAGCAGAGCCCAGCGGACCCACCAGAACTTCCCGCGCCTGGCCGGCGCGTCATGAGCCACGTTTCCAGCGTAGCTGGCAAACCCCTACGCTGGACGGATGCTGGGCAGCGGCACGCGCGATGACGACGCCGTCGATCCGTTGGTGCGGAAGTCCGCCGAGTGGGCGTGGCGACTACTGGTGATCCTGGCCGCGATCCTGGCTCTGCTCTGGCTTGTCGAGCGTCTCAAGGTGATCGTGGTTCCGGTGGCGCTGGCCGTGATCCTGACCGCTCTGCTGCTACCGGCGGTCGATTGGCTCGACCGCCGAGGCGCACCGCGTGGCGGTGCTGTCGCTCTGGTCCTGCTCACTGCGTGCGCGGTCTTCGGCGGCATCATGACTTTCGTTGTCAGCCAGTTCATTTCAGGTCTGCCTAGTCTTACCGAGCAGGTCGCCCGAAGTGTCGACAACGCCACGAATTGGCTTATCGAGGGGCCATGGCATCTGAGTCACGGCCAGATCGAGAGCGCCGGGGACGCCGTGGTCAAGGCGTTGCGCGACAACCAGGAGAAGCTGACCAGCGGAGCGCTGTCCACCGCCGCGACGATCACCGAAATCATCACCGGCGCGCTGCTGATGCTCTTCACGTTGATATTCCTGCTCTACGGAGGTCGGAACATCTACACGTTCCTGACCCGAATCGTGCCCGCCCGCAACCGCGAACGGGTGCGCGATGCCGGCCGGGCCGGATTCAGTTCACTGATCGGATACGTGCGGGCGACGTTCCTGGTGGCGTTGGTCGACGCCATCGGTATCGGCACCGGCCTGGCCGTCATGGGAATCCCGCTGGCACTGCCGTTGGCCTCGCTGGTGTTTATCGGCGCGTTCATCCCACTGGTGGGTGCGGTCCTGACCGGATTCCTCGCCGTGGTGGTGGCCCTGCTGGCCAAGGGTTTCGTCTATGCGCTCATTACGCTCGGGCTGATCATCGCGGTGCAGCAGTTGGAAGCCCATGTACTGCAACCACTTCTGATGGGTCGGGCTGTCTCGATCCACCCGCTGGCCATCGTGCTTGCCCTGGCCGCTGGTGGGGTGCTCGCCGGAATCGTCGGGGCGTTGCTGGCCGTGCCGGTGCTGGCAGTTCTCAACAGTGCCATTCGGGTGCTCGTGGCACCCGAGCCCGGACGTGAAGCGGCCGAACTCGAGTCCGGCGGCGACTTAGTCATGATCGACGCCGAACCGGACACCGTCCCGGACGCTTAAATCCGACCTTCTCGGCGCAGCAGATCCTGGGCGCTGACTCCGCCGTTCTGTCCGCGGGCGTTGAGCTTCTCGGTGGCAACCTCCGAGTCGCCGGCCGGTCGGCTCACCGGGATCGCGCGGGTCTCCTCTGCGGACAGCGAATCTGCCGCCTTCGCCGTCTGGGTCGCCGTCGGGATCGCCGTCGTGGCGTCCTCCGGCGCTGCGATCACATGAGTCGGTTCATTCGAGGGCAGCACAGTGGTCGGCTCAGCGGACGAATCCGCCGCCGGCACCGACTCCGTCGGCCGCTTCGGGGAGGTCTTTCGGCGCAGTTCCCCGAGCCAGGAGCCGATATCGCGCTCCTCCCGCACCGTCGCGGACTGGAACCTGGTGGTGGGGGCATCGTCAACCGGTAACTCAACCGGTACCGCAACCGGCAGACGCGGGGTGCTGGCCGGCGCCGGAACGGTCGGCGCGGCGCCGACGAGCGCCTCCTCGGGCTGCTGCGCAGCCTCGCGGGCCGGTACAGCGATCAGCTTCCGCTCGTCGGGAAGGGTGGTCTCGCCCATTCCGATCTTGTGCTGGAGCCGCTTCATCCACTTCGGGGCCCACCAGCAGTCATCACCGAGCAGTTTCATGATCGCCGGCACCAGGAACATCCGGACGATCGTGGCGTCCAGCAGCAGGGCGATCAACAGGCCGAAGGCAAGGTACTTCATCATCACCAGGTCCGAGAACACGAACGCCCCGGCGACCACCGCCAGGACCAGAGCGGCAGCGGTGATGAGCCGACCCGTGGTGGCGGTACCGATCCGGATCGCCTCGGTTGTCGACATGCCCTGTTCACGGGCTTCCACCATTCGGGAAACCAGGAACACCTCGTAGTCGGTGGACAAGCCGTAGATCACCGCGATGATCAACCCGATCATCGGCGCCATCAACGGCTGCGGGGTGTAATTCATGATGCCCGAGCCGTGGCCCTCGACGAACATCCACGTCAGCACGCCCATGGTGGATCCGAGCGTGAGCGCGCTCATCAGGGCCGCCTTGATCGGCAGCACCAGCGAACCGAATGCCAGGAACATCAGGATGGTTGTCGTGGTGATCAGCAGTAACACCATCAACGGCAGTCTGGAGAACAGGCTGTGGATGCTGTCCTGTTCCAGGGCCGGGGTGCCGCCCACATAGAGCGACTCGCCCCTGGGCGGAACGATCGACCGCAATTCGTTGATCTTCTTGGCGGCGTCGTTGCGGACGATCAACCCGTTCTGGATGACCCGCACCGACGGATCCTTGGAGGCGCCGTCCAGATACGGGCGTTCCTTCCACATGGCGTCGGGGTTGTTATCCGGGTCGGTGAAACCGCTGATCGCCATCGCCTTGTTGCGGATCTCAGCGACCTGCTGATCGGTGACCGGCTGGCCGTCGTTGTTCTTGATCACCAGGGTGATCGGCTCGGTGCGGAAGCCGGGGAAGACTTTGTCGAATTCTTCCTGTGCCAGGCGCACCGAATTGTTGGGCGGCAGGTACTTCTCGCTGATCCCGCCCAGGGACAGCTTCCCGAGCGGGATGATCATCGCGATCATGATCAGGATGATCGGCAAGGCGAACATGACCGGCCGCTTCATCACCAGGTTCACGAGCTTGCCCCAGAAGCCGCTTTCGACTTCCTCACGGGTCTTGGTCTTCTGGGTCTTCTCCGCGAACCAGTCGATGATCTTGCGGGAGAACGGCCAGTCCCGGAGGAACGGAACCCGAAGCAGCGTATTGACGCCGAGAGCGTCGACGTTCGGTCCGAGGATTGCCAGAATCGCGGCGAGAACGGTGATCGACAGGACCGCGGCCAGCATCACCGAGGAGATGATCGCGTAGGTGATCGATTTCAGGAATCCCTGCGGGAAGAGCAGCAGTGGTAGCGAGGAGGCCACGATGATGACCGCCGAGAACACCACGGTCCGTCCGGAGGTCATCACAGTGCGGCGTACCGCCGCTTCGGTGTCGTAGCCCTCGGCGAGTTCCTCCCGGAACCGGCTGACGATGAACAGTCCGTAGTCGATGGCGATGCCCAGACCGATCAGCGTCACCACCGGTTGTGCGAAGAAGTGCACGGGTGTGAACATCGAGATCAATCGCATGATGCCCAGTGACCCGGCGATTGCCAGGCCACCGATGATGGCCGGGAGGCTGGCCGCCACCACGCCGCCGAACACGAAGAACAACAGCACTGCGACCAACGGGATGGCGGCCACTTCCGCACGTTGCTGATCCACGCCGATGGTGCCGGTGAGTTCATTGGCCAGCGGCTGCAGGCCGGCCTGCTTCACATCGACACCCTCGATGTTGAAGCTGTCCTTGACCTTCTTGTAGTTGTTCAGGATGGTGTCGTCGTCATCGCCCTTGAGCTGGATCGACATGAAGGCGTGCTTCTTGTCGGCGTCCGCCATGTTCTTGAGCAGGTCGGGGCTCTTGAAGTACCCGATGGCCCGCAGGATCTCATCGGGGTGGTCCTGCTGGGCCTGATCGAGGTTGTCGAGGACTTTCTTGCTGAACTCCGGGTCGTCGACGGTCTTGCCGTCGGGCGCGGTGTAGAGCGCCACGATGTGGCCGGAGGTGTCGCGGCCGTAGGCGCCGTCGGCGAGTAGCGAGGCCTTCACCGACTGGCTGCCCTCGTCGTAGAAACCGCTCTGGGTGACGTGCTTACCCAGGTCCATGCCGAAGATGCCGCCACCGATACACAACGCCACCATGAGACCGATAACGATGTATCGATACCGGTATACGGTTCGACCCCACCAGGCGAACACTCGATCTCCTTCTTCTAAGAACTAGTCACCGCAGAACACCGCGACCGCGCGCTAGAGCCGCGAGGTCAACAGCGCGGACAGCGGCCTGAACGGCTGCAGCCACGCCCCTTGCTCTGGTAGCGAATCCAAGCCGATTCGTGGCAAGGGCTCGCGGAAAACTCCGGGGATATCCTCCAAGTCGACGAAATCCAAGGTATCCGACGCTAACGCCCAGCTGGCATGTTCGCGAAATCCCAGCACCGACACCCTGATGCCGGATCGCGCGATGTCCTCCAGTGGCTGCCTGAACGCCTGGCCGTCGGCCGAGGCCACCAGCACTCCGGCCAGACCTTCCTGATGTCGAGCGGCGATGTGGGCCAGCATGTCGCTGTCCACGTCGCTGTCCTCGCCGATCTTCGGTTTGGCGAACACGGCAAAGCCAACGTTGCGCAGCGCCTCCACCCAGGGGCGGACGACATCGGCGCTACCCGGCGCGATGTTGGTGAACACCGTCGCCTCCGGTTCTATCGACGCCTCCGGGGAACCGACGGACAGCTCGGCGGTCCGGGCCAGCAGCCAGCGGCCGAGGGCGTCGAACCGGGGCCGGTGCGCCGCGGTGGGCCGGCCGCCGAGGATGGCGCCCAGCCCCATATCGAGATTGGGTGCATCCCAGACCAGAAGTACCCGCTTCACCGCAGG
>DAIPYT010000173.1:0-5936 GCA_036782595.1 Mycobacterium sp.
ACGATCCAGACCGGGCTGTTGGGTGTGGTGGACACGTTGGCCACCGACTTCTGGACCACCCCGGGTGTGGTGACCGCGTTCTCCCAGGCCGCCGGTGCTCTGGCTAAGGCGGCGCTCGTCGGGGACTTCGACACGGTGTCCCCGCAGGTGCAGGCGGCGTTGCGGGCCGACCCCGCCGTCCAAGCCGGGGTGCAGCGCTCGGTGGGCGATGCGGTGACCGAACTCCTCAGCGACACCAGCCTGTGGAGCGCCGTGGACGGCACACTGTCGGCGGCCGTGATCAACCTGACCAGCAATCCGGTAGTCCTGGCCGGGCTTGAGGACGCCGTGTCCCGCCAGGTCCAGATATCGCTGGGTGAGCCTCTGGGCAGTGTCGTCGGCCCGCAGATCGGGGCCGCCGTCGCACAGTTGGTAGGCAACCCGGTCGTCGCGCCCGCCTTGCTGGGCGTGGTGGACACCCTGTTCGCCGACTTCTTCGGCACGCCGGGGGTCGTGAAGGCGTTCTCGACGGCGGCCAGCGAACTCGCGCTGGTGGTGGTGACCGGTGGTGACTTCTCGGAGGCGATCAAGGCCGCCCAGGCCGAGTTGCGGGCCGCGCCCGCGGTCGCTACGGGTGTGGACAACTCGGTGACCGCCGCCGTGCGAGAACTGCTCTCGAATGCGCAGTTGTGGGGCGCGGTCGATCAGACGGTGTCCGCTCTGGCGGGGACGCTGCTCGGGGATACCGAGGTGCAGCAGGCGCTGAAACAACAGGTGGCCAACGCGGTGGAACTGCGGATCACCGGTGACCTCGGGGTGTTCCTGGGTGACCAGTTGGGCACGCTGGTGGTGGAGTTGGTGACCAATCCGGTCATCCAGTCCGGACTGCTGGGCGTATTCAACACGTTGGCCGGCCAATTCTGGACCACGCCGGGTGTGGTGACGGCCTTCTCCGAGGCGGCCGGTGCGCTGGCGTCGGCGGCGCTGACCGGCGATCTGGACACGGTGGGCCCGCAGATCAAGGCGGCTCTGCAGGCCGACCCCGCCGTGCAGGCCGGGGTGCAGCGGTCGGTCGGTGATGCGGTGACCAGACTGCTCAGCGACACCAATCTGTGGACGGCGGTGAACGGCACCCTGTCGGCGGCGGTGATCGAGTTGACCAGCAACCCGGTCGTGCTGAACACGATTGCAGACGCGGTGTCCAACCAGATCTCGATCCTGCTCCCGAACTCCCTGGGCGCTGCGATCGGTCCCCAGATCGGGGCTGCGGTCGCGCAGCTGGTCGGAGATCCTGCCGTCGTACCCGCCTTGCTGGGCGTGGTGGACACCCTGTTCTCCGACTTCATCGGCGCCCCGGGCGTGATCGGTGCGGTCTCCACCGCAGCCAGCCAGTTCGCGCTGGTGCTGGTGACCGGTGGCAGCCTCTCGGAGGCGGAGAAGGCCGCCCGGCAGACGTTGAAGGACAGCGAGGCGATCGATGACGGCGTCGACGCGTCGGTGACCGGCGCGGTCGACGAACTGCTCTCCGACACCGGGTTGTGGGCCGCCGTGGACCGCACGGTGTCCTCGCTGGCGGTCACGCTGCTCGGTGACGTGCAGGTTCAGCAGGCGCTGGGTACGGCGGTGGCTGCGCTCGTGGAGAGCAAGATCCCCGGCCAGTTGGGTCAGGTCGTCGGCGAGGCGGTCGGTGACGCGGTGGTGTCGCTGGTGACCAACCCCGACGTCCAGTCCGGTCTGTACGGCGTCGTCGACACCCTGTTCGTCGACTTCTGGAGCAGCCCGGGCGTGGTGACCGCGTTCTCCCAGGCGGCCGGTGCACTGGCGAAGGGCGCACTGACCGGGGACCCGGACGTGATGCAGCAGGTTAAGGAGGCGCTGCAGAACAATCCCGACGTCGATACGGCGGTGGATGGTTCGGTCACCGCCGCGGTGTCGGAGTTGCTCAGCGACACCAAGCTGTGGGGGGCGCTGGACTCGACGCTCTCCTCGCTGGTGGGCGGGTTGCTCGACAATCCGGTGGTCGACAATGCGCTCTATCAGGCGGTCGACTTCTTGGTCCAGGGCTCCCTGGACGGCCCGTTGGGGGCGGTGGTCGGCCCGCAGGTCGCGACCGCGGTCGTGTCGCTGCTCACCAACTCCGACATCCAGGCCGGGGTGCGCAGCGCGGTGGAGACATTGTTCAGCGGGTTCTTCGGCGCCCCCGGCGTCGTCGACGCATTCGCCGGTGCGGCCGGCTACCTGGCGAAGACGGCGTTCACCGGCGGCGACCTCGAAGAGGCGAGGAAGACCGTCATCGAGCAGTTGCAGGCCAACGGCGAGGTCGATGCGGCGGTGGAGGAGTCCGTCGGCGGTGTGGTGACCACGTTGCTCAGTGATCGTGCGCTGTGGTCCGCGTTGGATTCGACGCTGTCGACGTTGGTGGCCGGGCTGTTGGGCGAACCGCTGGTTCAGCAGGAGCTGGCCGGCCTGGTGGCGTCGATGGTGGAAGACCAGGTCAAGGGCCCGGCCGGAGCGATCGTGGGTGCCAAGGTCGGGGCCGCGGTGGTATCGCTGCTGACCAATCCGGCGATCCAGACCGGAGTCCATTCGTTGGTGGACACGTTGGCCACCGACTTCTTCAGCTCCCCGGGTGTGATCGCCGCGTTCGGCGTCGCGGCCGGAGATCTGGCGCTGGTGGCGTTCACCGGCGGTGACCTGAAGGTCGAGTTGCCGACGGTCATCAACGCGTTGCGCACCGATGCCGACGTCGACGCGGGTGTCGACTTCGCGGTCAGCGCCGGGGTCAAGCAGTTGCTCAGCGACACCGCGGTGTGGACCGCGCTGGACTCGACGTTGGTGACGTTGGTGTCCGGATTGGTCAACGATCCGGTGGTCGGGGGCGCGATCTATCAGACGGTCTCGTCGCAAATCGAGAAGTTGCTCCCCGGCGACCTCGGTGCGGCGGTGGGTCCCCAGGTCGCTACCGCAGTCCTCGCTCTGTTGAGCAGCCCAGCCCTCGCGGGAGGGTTGAATGACTTCGTCGACACCTTGTTCAGCGACTTCTTCGGCTCCCCGGGCGTGATCACCGCGCTCTCCGACGCGGCAGGTGAGCTCGCCAGCGCGGCGGTGTTCGGGAATCTGGATGAGGTACAGCCGCAGGTGATCCAAGCGGTACGGACCAACCCCGATATCGACACCGCGACGTACGGAGCGGTCAGCGCCGGGGTGAGCCAGTTGCTCAGCAACACCGCCCTGTGGACCTCGCTGGACACGATCTTCACGTCTCTGGTCGGCGGTTTGCTCAGCGAACCGGCGGTGCAGGCTTTCGTGGAGACGGAGATCTCCACAACGGTGTCCGGTGCGGTGGGCGGCGGCGATCTGGGTGCAGTCGTGGGTCCGCAGGTCGCCACCGCGGTGATGTCGTTGATCACCGATCCGGCGATCGGCGCCGCCCTGAACCAGTTGGTGGACACCCTGTTCTACGACTTCTTCAGCGCCGACGGTGTGATCCCGGTCCTGTCCGATGCGGCCGGCACGCTCGCCGCCGCCATCGTGTACGGGAACCTCGACGAGGTGCAGTCGGAGGTCGTGACATCGGTGCGGAACAACGACGACATCGACGCAGCGGTGGACGACGCCGTCAGTGCTGGATTCACCCAGTTCTTCGATAACGCTCAGGTCGCCCAAGACGTGGGCAGCACGGTCACGACCCTGGTCACCAACCTGCTGGGCGACACCGTGGTGCAGGACGCTGCCGGGAATGCGGTCGCCGGACTGGTGACCGGATATCTGGACAAGTCCGAGAACACGGCGCCGATCGCCGGGCCGGTGGGCCAGGCAGTCGGTGTGGCGGTTGAGCAATTCCTGGCCACCGCAGGGGTCGCGACCGAACTCGGCGCGATCATCGGCGGATTGATGCCCGACTTCCTTAGCCAGACCGGCGTCGCGGCCGGATTGGGTAGTGCTGCAGGTGCATTCGCAGTCGCACTTGTGCGCGGCGAGAAGGACGCGACGCAGATCGCGGTAGATGACCTCACGTCGAACGCTGATGTCGTGGCGGGCGTGAAGGCCACTATCGCCGACGCGCTCAACCTGGTCGACACCACGATGCTGAGCACGCGCGCCGTTCAGGAGTCGCTGGGAGCGATCACGACCGACTTGGTCGAAACGCTGGCGGGCGACGCCGCGGTGCAGGCCTACGTCGCCGAGCAGTACGGCGCCGCAGTGGCCGGCCTGCTGACCAACCAGGCCGTGGTCGACGAGATCTCCAGTCAACTCGGGTTGGCGGTGACCGAACTGCTGGCCTACCCCGGCGTCAGCACCGCAATCACCGATTCACTCAACCTGTTCGCCGATGAATACATTGACGGCACAAACGAGTTCGCCGCTCTGGGTGATGCGTTGAAGTATCTGCAGGCCGATTCGGCGTTCGTTGCCGGGGTGAACGCGGTGATCCCCAATACCGTGAACACCATCCTGGCCGATCCCGCGGTGCTCGCGGCGGTGGAAGTGCTGGCGCAGCAGGAGGCCATCGCCGCACTGCAGTCCTTCGGTTTAAAGATCAAGTTCATCGACAAGATCGCCGGCCAGATCGCCAAGGGGACGGCGGGGTCGTTCCTGACCCGGCCCGCCGGGATCGGTCTCGTGGACGATCTGGCGGTCAAACTCGTGCTCGGCATGCCGTTGAGCGAGGTGGAAAGCTACCTCGGCCACGAGGTGGTCTACTCGGCGAAGGTCCGCTACGCGCTCGGGTTCTCCATCGGCCAGGGCATCGGCTCGCTGTTCGGGGACAACATCGTCGGACGTCTCATCGGGGCGGTGGCCGGGGTGCCGGTCACGGTCACCCTCGAGATCGCGACAGGGTTCTTGCGGTTCTACGATTGGCTGTCCTCGGGGTGGGCTGTGGCGCCTGATTTCAGCACCAGCCAGATAACGCCTTCAGCGGCAGCGTCCCTGCCGAACGGAAGCCACTACTTCCAGCCGGTGCCGGCGGCAGCCGATCTGTATGTGATGAACGCGGTTCTGCTGGACCGGCGGCAGGCCGGGGCGGCCCGCGAGGCTCTTGACGGTGACGGGCAGGTGACGCTGACCGGTCTGACGGTCAACGAACCCGAGGGTGATCAGCCGGGTTCGTTGGACGTCACGATGACCCTCGAGGCTGCCGACCAGCAGGATGGCGAGAACCCGTTGGCGCTCGTCGCGTTCCGGTTCCCCTTGGATCGGCTGGTTCCGGCACTGGAGTCGACGACGTTCCCCTCTGCGACGTTCTCCAGTGCGGCCGCCGCGACGACCCAGCGGGTTTCATGACCTGCGAGCCCCGGCGGCACCAGCTGTAACACAGGCACCAGTCATACCGACATCACGGTCAAGTAACAAACGCGCATACGCGCGATCTCGATGACTGGGAGGCCGGAATGGCACGTCGTAGGCGGTTGCTCGCGGTGGCCCTGGCCGTTCCGGCGACCCTGGCCTTCGCCCCGGCCCACTCGCCGGAAGCCGTGCAGTGGGAGCCGCAGGTGGTTGCCCTGGCCAGTCCTGTCGGGGCGGCGCAGCCGGTGGCCGCGGTAAGTGCCGTCCACCGGGCCCTACCCGCCGGCGCCGTCGGTGTGCCCGGCGGCCGCGGTGCGGGTCCGGCTGCCGTACGGGCGGCACTGACCCGACTGGGCTCCCCCTACTCGTGGGCCGCTGCGGGACCGGACGCCTTCGACTGCTCCGGTCTGGTCGTGTGGGCGTTTCAGCAGGCCGGCGTTGAGCTGCCGCACTCCAGCCAGGCGCTCGCGTCCGGCGGGCATCCGGTACCGCTGGAACAGATACGCCCCGGCGACGTCATCACCTATTACGACGACGCATCCCATGTCGGTATCTACGTGGGCAATAAAAAGATGGTTCACGCCTCGACCTATGGGGTGCCGGTGGCCGTCGTTCCCATGGACAACGCCCCGATCTACAACGTCCGCCGCTACCGGTAGCGATCCGGA
>DAIPYT010000174.1:0-5903 GCA_036782595.1 Mycobacterium sp.
CCGCCTCGCGCGCATCGACCGTCGCGTCCACCGGGGTGTGCGGCCTCGCGGTCGATGCGTTCGGTTGGCGGGGTTGGGCCGGGCTGTCCGTGGCCTGGGCCGGTTTGGGGCGCGATGCCTTCCCACGTACCGACGCGGCCGGCGCCGGGGCCGGGGCCGGCCGAGCCGTTCGCGAGGTCCGGGCGGGCCGTTGTGCGCGTGGCCCCGCCTGCCCGGCCGACTTGTCCGCCGAGGTCGAACTCGATTCGGACTCGGTGCTATCGGCCGCCGCGACGCCGGCGTGCGGCCCGGCGACCGAGAGACCCAGAACGACAGCCGCCGCTCCCACCCGCGCAATCGATTTACCCGCCATAGAGTTTGCAGGCTAGCAACGCCGGGGGCGGCTATCGGGGTTTTAACAACGGCGTCACACGGCCACGTCGAGACTGGCCATTCCGCGCAGGGTGACGTGTGGTTTGTAGGTCGGCTCACCGGCCAGACGCGCGGCCGGGAAGCGTCGGGCGGCCGCCGAGAGCGCGACCGCGGCCTCTAGCCTGGCCAGCGGTGCGCCCAGGCAGAAATGCGGTCCCAGGCCGAATGCGTGGTGGCGCACTATGGGGCGGTCCGGGTCGAACTCCTCGGGACGATCGTTGGCCGCAGGGTCACGGTGCGCGGCGGCCAACAGCAACATCATGGTGTCGCCCTTGGGAACGTTCACACCGCCTACCGCCATGTCCTCGCCCGCGACCCGGCCGACCAACTGCACCGGCGGGTCATAGCGCAAGACCTCCTCCACGATGCCCGGCGCCCGGCCGGAGTCGTGGCCGAGCGCGGCCCAGTGCTCGGGGTGGCGCAGCATGGCCAGCACGGCGTTGGCGATCAGATTCACCGTCGTCTCGTGGCCAGCGATCAGCAGCAGGTTGCAGGTGGCGATGATCTCGTCTTCGGTGAGCTGATCCCCGGACTCCTCGACGGCGATCAGCCCGGACATCAGGTCGTCACCGGGTCGCGCCCGGCGCTGCTGCAGCAGGTCGCGCAGATAACCCCGAAGCCACAGCCCGGCCTCCAGTCGCTCCTCGAAGCCCTGCGGCGCTCCGGTGAAGCTCAGGAACGGGTCCAAACCCTGCGCCAGCAGGGAGGAGGCCCAACTGAATTGGGGCTCGTCCTCGATCGGCACACCGAGCAGTCGGCAGATCACCGCGACCGGCAGCGGGTAGGCCAGGTCGGCGATGACCTCGAACCGACCCGCGTCGGCGACTCTGTCGAGCAGTCCGTCGACCAACTCGGCGATGCCCGGCTCAAGTGACTTGACCACCCGGGGCGAGAAGGCCTTACTGACCAGCCGGCGCAGCCTGGTGTGGTCGGGCGGGTCGAGGAACAGAAAGCTCGGGGTGCCGAACGGCCGAAGATTCTCGCCGGCGGCAAGCGCGCGTTGGGCGATGGTGGACTTGATCCGATCGCTGCATGACGCGGGGTTACGCAGCACCTCGCCGCAGTCGGCGAAGGAGGCGAACACCACCAGGTCGGACTCCGGCAGCACCAGCGGGCCGCTCTCCCGAACCTGACGGTAAATCGGGTACGGGTCGGCGCGATGGCTGGGGTCGAGCAGTTCCAGCAGCAGCGGCTGTGCAGCAGTCATCGGTCCAGTCTGCCTGCCCTCAGGGCACCTGAGCCTGACCGCACCCCGGCGGCACGGTAGGTCCTTGCCGCAGCGCGTCGGCCAGCGACGACGAGCCTTGCTGAAGCTGCGCAACCGGCGGTAACGACAGACGCACCTCAAAGGCCACGGGCCCCTCGCCGCGGTTGTCCTTGCAGGCCAGCCCGACACGCGCCCCGGCACCTTTGCCGAATCGTGTTTCGAAGGCATCGCGCACCGCACGTGAAGTCATTGATCGGCCCGAGGCCTGCGCGAACAACGGGTCGAGCACTTCGTTTGCCTGGGTCGCCAATGTGGTTGCCACACCGAAATACTCGGGCGCACTGACACCGGAACAGGTGCCGTGTGCGTACCACTCGTGGGTGGTCATGATCGCGGAGTCCGACATCATCGTCTTCAGGTTCGCCTCCAGATCCTTCGGCAGCGGTACCGGTTTGCGGGACCGGTCCGGGGTGCCCTTGGGCACATCGCAGTACTGCTCGGTCGAGGGCTGGGGCCACAGGCCGTGCAAGACGAACGCCGGTCCCATCGCCTTGACGTGGCCGGAGCGGCAACCGCTGTTGGAAGGTTCGACCTTGCACAGGGCGGGGGCCCAGGTCACCACCAGCAGGCTCGAGGTGCTGTCGGCTCGGGAAGGTTCGGGTCGGCGATCAAGGACTCGGCGATCAAGAACAAGGAGGCTGAAGACGACGGCGCCGACGGCCACCACCGCCAGGGCGGCCGTCACGGACAGCACGGTCGCGTCACCTCGCTTCATGCTGCGCTATTCAACAACCTCCCACCCCCCGTGGATACAGTTGGGTCCCTTGAGGGGTGACGAGTCGGAGATCAGGTGAACGACGTCGACCGCTGGTTCGACCGGGCCGCGCGCCGCAGCACGCAGCCGGCGGCGTTGTATCCCAGCCTGCTGACCGGGAGAGTCTCCGGCTATCTGCGCTACCGGCTGCGTTATCCGCTCTTGAT
The DNA here is from genome assembly GCA_036782595.1 of Mycobacterium sp. GTDB lineage: Bacteria > Actinomycetota > Actinomycetes > Mycobacteriales > Mycobacteriaceae > Mycobacterium. Next base: position 2,600 of record DAIPYT010000174.1, read on the forward strand.
CGCCACGATCCGGTTCGCCGTGCATGTCGCCGAGTTTTTCATCCTGCTGTCCAGTCTCGGCGGGGTCGCGGCCTTCACCGTGATGGTGCTGAGGGCCGGCGGGCTGCTGATCTCCGGCGGCTGGTGGGGATTACTGGAGGTCATGCGCGAGCGACTGCGGGGATTCGCCGCTGCGGGAAACCGCGAGGCTTCCGGATATGAGATCGGCCGCTGGCTGGTCCTTGCGGGCGTCCTGGCCGCGTTGACCGTCACCGCCGGAGCCCTGGTGCTGACACTGTGGAGCCCCTCGGCCGCCGGATCGGTGGCCCGGGTGTACGCCTTTCTCATCATTGTGGAGTTCGCGATCGATCTGCCGGTCCGCGTTCTGCATTCCGGGGTCTACGCGACACGTCGCGTCTATAAACCGGCGTGGTCGATGATCGTGCCGATCGTCGTTCAGTTGGTGATTCTGGGGTTCGGACTCTTCTTCTACCCGTCCGCCGCGATCGTCGTGGCGATCGTGGTGTCTAACGCTCTCGGCATCTGGATCACCTTGCACTTCACGCTTGAGGTTTACCGCCTGATGGGTCTGAGGCCCCAGATCGCCGGCCGGTGGTGGCGCAATCTTCCATCAATCCCCCTTCGTCCGGCCATCGCGACGACGTTGTCGGGACTCAGTCTGCGAATCGACGCGCTGCTGGTGCTGGCGATGGTGGGCTTCTACGGGACCAGTACCCGAACCTTCGACCTGACCGCCGGCCTGACGTCGTGGGCGCGAATCGACGCCTTCCAATTCTTCTATCTCATTCTGCCGTTGTTCCGCGGCACCTATGAGAGCGCAGGCCTGTTCTATTTCGATCTCGTCCGGTTGCGGCGGACACCGGAACTGCGCGAACTCCAACTCGCTTTCTTCCGCCGACTGTTGTGGACGGCGCCGGCGGTCGCATTGTTCTTCTGGCTGCTGTCGGCAGCCTTGGGCGTCCTGGTGATGCGCGATGTGCCGATGAGCTTCCTGCTCGCCCTGATACCGCTTTTCGTGCTGCGCAGTCTGATCGGCGTCTACCAGATCCGGCTGTTCGCCGAGGGCCGGTTCGGTATGCACATCGCAACGCTCGGACTGCTCGCGGTGATGATGTGGCTGATCTGGCTGAACCCCAATCCGGCGGGCGATCTGATGCAGATCACCGCGGCGATGATCATTCAATTGATCGTTCTGATCAACCATCAGCACCTCCGCGACCGACAGGATCTTTCGCTGCCGACCCTGGTTCAACTGGGGGAATGGAACCAGGCACACATCCGTGAAACGGGCCCAACAGCCGCTGGATCCATACGGATCCCGGCATCGGTAACGCCGAAGCAAAAGTCGGCTGTCATCGCCCTTATTCACGAAACCTTGAGAGACAGAGGGCATTTCGCTTATCGTTCGCCGACGTCCATACTGTATTACGAGCGGCTTTCAGGTACCGACCGACCATCCGTACACATGGCACTACTGGAGCGAACCGGGGGTGCCGCCGTATACGGAAGCATTCCGCCCGAAGTGGCTGAATCCGAACACTCACCGTCGGAGCTGGTCGCGACCTTCCGATCGCTGTTCCCGGACGGCGTCGTATTCGACACCGAAAGCGGTTCCGGTGCCGAGGCCATGCAGTCCCTGGATCCGGAGGTGCTAGCCGCGGCTGTTCCGACCGCTCTGAGCGGCCTGGAGAACGGTGACAGCACGGTGGCGGCATCGGGGCGATGGCTCACGGCCCTCTACAAGCTTGGGGCCCTGCGGCTCATCTTCGTTCTGCCCAGCGATCCCGGACCCGCAGCGGTGAAAACGTGGCGAGAGGCGGTGCGGCACCATGGCTGATCCAGTCGATCTCGCGCCGGTGGATGTCGCAGAGCGACTCTCCGATCCGCGCATCTACGACGCGGCGATCCTGGGTATCTTCGGCAAACGGCGTCAGCGTGGGCAGTCGTTCACCGAAATCCGCTCGGGTGTCACGTATTCCGATGCGGCCACAGGCCGGCGCCCACTCGCCCGCGCGATCTCACGCAGCATCGCTGACGGCCGGTATCGTCCGCAGCCGGTCGAGCTGTGGTACCTGGAGAGCAAAGGTAAGGTCCGAGCCGCACACATGCCGGTCTTCACTGACCATGTCGTCGGCTCGGCGCTGTATCAACTTCTCTCACACAACGCCCGCTGCTACGGCCTGCCGGGTGTGTACTCCTATCTGCCTGGGCTCACCAACGCCTCGGCGATGCGTGCCTTTGCTGCGTTCGTACGATCCCGCCGAAAGCCCGGCGGCCCACCGTTGTACGTGCTGCAGTCGGACTTCGACCACTACGGCGACGGATTACCAGTCGGACCGGATGCACCCTGGTGGCCGCTGCTGCGTGAGGTCGCAACGCTGGGGAGCCCGAGTGGGCGACTGCCCGAACATCTCTGGGATCTGATCTGCGCCCTGATCCGACCCGTCGTCCATGACGAAGAGGGCACGGAGTTCACTCGCATGCAGGGGGTCCCGATGGGCACCCCCTTGGTGCCGCTGATATCAAACCTCGCCGTGGTTCCGATGGACAGAGCGGCACTGGGGATCGAGGGAATCTTCTATGCCCGCTACAACGATGACTTCCTCCTCGCCCACCCCGACCTGGATGCGCTGCATGAAGCCGACAGGAGGATAGATCAGGCACTGGAGGGGTTGGGTGTCCGACGCAAACTGACCAAGGAAGTCCGAACCGCACTGTGCGCGAACGGCATCTCCGCCGATCGGGATCCCGCATACCGCGGGCGCAACCGAATCGATTGTCTGGGGCTCTCAGTCAGCCACGTCGGGACCCTCACAGTCGGGCCGCATCGGTTGCGCCGGTTATTGACCCGCGTGGCCAAACGTATCGACGGCGCCGGTGCCGCGTTGGCGGACCTGCCGGTGACTGAACGTGCACGCCATCTGGTTGCTGCGACCAATGTGATGCTCGACGTAGCTAGTCCGTTTGCGATTCCGGGGCTTGCGGCGCTACTGGACACGACTACCGATCGCGGGGTGCTCAAGGATCTGGACTTCCGGATCGCGCGCAAGATTGTCCAGTCGGCCACCGGGCGACCCGGCGTGCTCGGTTTCCGGGTCCTGCCACCGGCGGTGCTGCGCGCGGAGATGGGTCTGGTTTCGTTGGTCCGTTTGAGGAACTTGCGGTAGCGGTCCGACTGGGGTTGCATTCCCTTGTGGAGGGCGCGGATCCCGCCTTCGGGCGGACACCCTCGAAGGGCCACAGAGGCTGCGGCTTTCGGTCCTTCTTTTTTTCGTTTTCCCCCGCGCCCTCCCCCGTGCCCTCC
>DAIPYT010000175.1:0-5894 GCA_036782595.1 Mycobacterium sp.
CGGCGTCTACAACCGCAACTCCCGAGTGCAGCAGCGCGGTCTGATCCCTGGGATGCGTCTTCTCGAGCGGGCGGCCTCAGCCGTTGACCTACCGGATGCGCCGCAGCCGATCATGATCGCGGACTACGGATGTTCGGGGGGGCGAAATTCCCTGGCTCCCGTCGCTACGGCCATCGAGGCGCTGCGCAGGCGGGCAGATACGCCGATCACCGTGGCGCACACCGATCTGCCCGATAACGACTTCTCCGCATTGTTCGACACGTTGTGGAACGACCCTGCCTCCTACACCGCCATGCCGGCGGTCTTCCCGATGGCCATCGGACGTTCCTTCTACCACCAGGTGCTGCCGCACGACAGCGTCACTCTGGGGTGGAGCTCATGGTCGATCAACTGGCTGAGCCGGCCACCGGCGGCAATACCGGATCACGTCCAGGTCAGCTACAGCGCCGACCGGGACACCCGATCGGCATTTGCCCACCAAGCCGAGGCTGACTGGCGGGATTTCCTGATCGCACGCGGAGCCGAGATGCGGGCCGGTGCTCGGCTGGTGGTGGTCCTTTCGAGCGTCGACGAGGACGGCACCGCCGGATACCGGCCCATGTTCGATGCCGCCTGGGCCGGTCTGCGTGCGCTCGTCGGCGAAGGCCTCCTCGCCGAAGACGAAGCCGTCCAGATGGGGATGCCGCACTTCGGCCGTGATGCTGCGGACCTGGCGGCGCCGTTCGGCGACGGCCATTTCGCGGGGCTGGCGATTGAGGAATTGGAAACCTTCGACAGTGCCGACGAGTTTTGGGACGACTACCAATCCAATGGTGACGCTGCAGGATTCGGCGCCCGCTGGGCCGGGATTTTCGCTGCCGGCGCATTCCCGTCACTGGCGACGGGGTTGAACAGCGCGCCCGGCGACCCGCGCACCGCAGCAATCCTCGACCGGCTGCAAACCGAAGTCGCTGGGCGTCTGGCGGCCGCGCCGGCACGGATGCATATCCCGGCGGCCAACGTCGTACTGACCAAGATCGGCAACGGCTGACGACGCGCTCGTCCAGCTGCTGCCGGACTACGGGCGTTCTGTCGGCGCTGGCCCGGCCGTCTACGGTCGAGCCATGAGCACTCCCTCCCGCGTATTCGTCACTGGAGCCAGCGGCTTCATCGGTCGGGCACTGATGGACCGTTTCAGCGAACTGGGTTCCGCGGTGTCCGGTGTCGATATCAACGCCGATCCCACGCGCAATGTGGTCGCAGGTGACGTCAGCGCGCCCGGTCAGTGGCAGCGGCACGCAGAGGGCAGCGAGTTGGTCATCCACACCGCCGCGGTGGTGTCCAACAGCGCCCCGGCTGCCCTCTACCGACGGGTGAGCGTGGGCAGCGTCCGCCACGTCGTCAATGCCGCAATCGCGGCCGGCGCGGCACGGCTGACGCACGTGTCATCGGTGGCTGCCTACGGTCTGGATTTCACCAGTACCCGCGAGGAAACCAGCGACATCAGTGTCCTCAGCGGATTTCCCTACTGCGATGCCAAGGCCGCAAGCGAGCACGCGGTCTTGGCCGCCCACGCGGGAGGCGAACTGGCATGCACCGTCGTGCGCCCGGGGGACGTTTACGGACCGGGTTCCAGGCCCTGGGTGCTGATCCCACTGGAGATGATGAGAAAACGACAGTTCCTGCTGCCGGCACGCGGGCGCGGGATCTTCAGTCCGGTCTACATCGACAACCTGCTCGACGGCATCATCTCCGCGAGTCTTCTGGATGCGGGCAGCGGTGAGATCTTCAACCTCACCGACGGAATCGACCTGTCCTGCAACGAATTTTTCGGCTACCACCACCATTGGTTGGGCCGTAAGGGAACACCGCTGAGCCTGCCAACCCCGCTTGCACGCCCGGCCGCCGCGGCGGGCCGGCTCATCGTGCACCGGGTGCTACGCCAGGACACCGAGATAAGCCCCGGGACCATGGCGATGCTCAATCGTAAGGCCGGTTATTCCATCGCGAAGGCCAGGAATTCACTGGGCTACGAGCCCGCGGTCTCGTTACAAGCGGGCATGGCCAAGACCGAAAGCTGGCTGCGGGGCCGGGGGCTCATTCCGTAGCGGGCTCATTCCGTAGCGAGCAGTGACACGGCGCAACAACGTCCACGCTTTTGTAGTCCGTTTGACGGACAATGAGGCGTCGGCCCGTTCAGCCATCCCCCCGTGCTGGGCGGGCCGACCCTTAGCCTTCAGCCCTTTTAGGCCTTGACCCACAGGCAATCGCCCGCGAGTTCGGCGTAGAACAGCCTCGGCAGCATCTCCACCGTGAGCGGCTGACCCTGCTCCCCCTCGAAGACCTGCGGCTCGGCGAGCACCCCCGCCTCGATCACGGTCGTCTCCGTAGCCTTGCATGTCGATCCGGGATTCTGCGGTGTGGCCGTCCACCGACCCGAGGACAGATTCGGGTTGCGCATCCCCTGGCCGTGCAAAGTGATCGAGGGCCCGTAACTCAGCCACTTATCGTTCGGTGGGAACGGCGTCTGCACCGGCGTCCAGGCGAAGGCGACACCGTTCTGCTGACAGGCGACGTAGTTGATCTGATCGGGATTGACCACATCGGGCAGCAGGGTCATGGCGTCGGCCAGTTCGGCCGCACACCCCGCGCCCACCTCCGGAGGTGCCACATCGGCGCGCGCGACGGCCCCGGGAACCAGAATCCACGCCGCCGCCATCGCGCAGACCACCAGCCTCATAGGCACCAACTGTACGGAAGTCACCCGATGATCGGCAGTCGGCGGCGTCGGCGCAACCGGTCCAACTCGGCCTGCATCACCCGGCGGATACGTCCATCGACCTTCCCAGGGTCCGGGTGAGGGCCCCACTGCCCCACCACATCGATCGGCTCAAGGACCTGGGTGAGGATCTTCGACGGCAACGGCACGTTGACCGGAATGAGCACACTGAGCCCGAACGGAAAGCCGAAGGACACCGGCAGGATGTCGGTACGCAACACCCGGCGCTCCCATTTGTCCAGCCGAAGCACCCGCGTCAGCCACCGTCCCCGGCTGAGGAATAACTGGGTCTCCTGGCCGCCGATGGACACCACCGGCACGATGGGCGCCTCCGCGGCGACCGCGGTCTCGATGTAGCCGGTGTGCCCGGCGAAGTCGATGATGTTCTCCGCCGGCGCGGGCCGGTAGACCTCCATGTCCCCGCCGGGGTAGACCATCACGGGACTATCGGTGGCGAGTGCGGCCGCGGCGTTGACCGGGTTGGCTTGGACGATGCCCAGGTGCGGAAGGATATCCGCGGCCGGCCCGTGGAACAGCGTGTCGTGGCCGAGTGAGTACAGCGGCCTGGCGTAGCCGAACTTCTCGTAGTAGTCCACCGCGAAAATCGCGAAATCCGGAGTCAGCAGCCCACCGGAGTGATTGCCGACCAGCAGGCATCGCCCCGGCGGGATGCGGTCAAGGCCGCGGACTTCGCAGCGGTGGTAGATCTTGACCATCGGACGCAGCAGGTCGACGACGTGCCGGGTCAGCGCGGGATCCCACCGGCCAACCTGATCGGGCCGGTGGTCGTCCATGCCGGTGCGCTTAGGTGTAGAGGCCGTCGATCTTGTCGTGGAAGTTGTCCACCACGACCTTGCGCTTGAGCTTCAAGCTCGGGGTCAGATCGCCGTTCTCCACGGTCAACTCCCGGTCGATGATCGAGAACTTCTTGACCTGCTCCCACCGGTTGAGGTGCTTGTTGAGTTGCTCGACGTAACCCTCGACGGCCGCAAAAGTCTTGGGATCCTTGGCGATCTCGCCGAAGGACTTTCCACCCATCCCGTTGACAGCCGCCCACTCCTTGACGCCGTCGGCGTCGAGGCTCACCAGCGCGACACAGTACGGCTTGCTCTCGCCGTACACGATGATCTCGCTGGCGAACGGGCAGATACCTTTGAACTGGGCCGAAATCGCCGAGGGCGCAACGTATTTACCCTGGGAGGTCTTGAACATGTCCTTCTTGCGGTCGGTGATCCGCAGGAAGCCCTCAGCGTCCAGTTCGCCGATATCGCCGGTGTGGAACCAGCCGTCGGGTTCGATCGTCTCGGCGGTGGCCTCCGGCATTTTGTGGTAGCCGTCCATGACGCCGGGGCCCTTGAGCAGGATCTCGCCGTCCTCGGCGATCTTGACGTCGGTCTGCGGAAGAGTCCAGCCGACGGTGCCGAACCGGTAGGCGCTGGGCCGGTTCAGCGAGGACGCTGCCGAGGTCTCGGTGAGCCCGTAGCCCTCCAGCACCACCACCCCGATGGCGTCGAACCACTGGGCGATCTCCCGGTCCAGTGCGGCCGACCCGGAGATGAAGAACCGCAGGCGTCCGCCGAAGCGGTCGCGGATCTTGGACAGCACCAGCTTGTCGGCCAGCTTGTACTGGGCGGAGAGCAGCGGGGACACGCTGTGCCCGGACTGGCGGGCCCGCGACACCTCGACGCCAACCCCGGTGGCCCAGTCGAACATGGTCTTCTTCAGCCCGCCCTCATTGGCCATCATCTCGTTGATCCGGCCATGCACCTTCTCGAAGATGCGCGGGACGGCGCCCATGATCGTCGGACGGATGATCGCGAGGTTTTCCACGATCTTGTCCACCCGGCCGTCGATGACGGTGGGGAAGCCGACCTGCAGCGGCAACGCCAGCATCACCTTGCCGAAGGCGTGGGACAGCGGCAGCCACAGGTAGTTGAGGTCCTTGTCGGACAGCACGCCGAGGGAGTCCATCGCGGCGGCGGTGTAGGTCCAGGACTTCTGCAGCAACCGCACGCCCTTGGGTTTGCCCGTGGTACCCGAGGTGTAGATCAGGGTGGCCAGTTGGTGGGGCTGGATCGCCTCAATACGGTCGTTGACGGTGTTGGGCGCTTCGGCGAGCACCTGCTCGCCGAGATCCTCGAGTTCGGCGAGCGACATCACCCAGTCGCCGTCACCGTCACCGTCGATGACGACGACCTTCTCCACGTCAGGTACCTCATCGCGGTGCTCCCGCAACTTATCGACCTGAGTCTGGTCCTCGGCAATGACGATCCGGCTGCCGGAGTTGGCGACGATATAGGCCACATCTTCGGCATTGGTGGTCGGATAGACGGTGGTGGTGGCCCCCCCGGCGTTGAGGATCGCGAAGTCGGCGACCACCCACTCGAAGCGGGTCCCCGACGCCAGCGCCACCCTGTCCTCGGGGTTGATCCCCATGGTGATCAGTCCGGCCGCGATGTTGTCGACCCGGTCCCCGACCTCCCGCCAGGTCACACTTTCCCAACCGCCACCGGCCTTGGGATAGCGGAACGCCTCGGTGTTCGGCGTCGCCGTGACGCGGTTCCGGAACATCTTCGGCACCGAGTCCAGTCGGCTTTCGATTTTGCCGAGATCGACGCGTTCTTGGGATTTATGCAGGCCTGCCATGATTCGAGTCTAGGAAACGCACGCATCGCCGGGCGCAGGGGATGCCTGCTATGGCCGCCGCACTCAGGACAGCGGTGGCGGCGGCACCCCCGGCGGGGCGACGCAGGTGCCAGTCACACCGTCGAGCAGGGAGCCGGACGGGCACCATCCGGGCACGCACTGGAAGCCCGGAGTCTGGGCGTCTTCATGCTGGCCGATCGGGCATGACTGCCCCGCCGACGCTGGAGCCATCGGCAGAATCCCCACTACCGCCACCGAGGCGGTCAGGGTCACAACCAACCGCCGAATCGTCGATTCCACAATCCCTCCTCGCCTTGCATCCACGTACTTCCGACAATTCCGAAGGTAGTGCTGCATCGGTCGCGGAACTGCTGCACGCGCGGCAAGGTTTGGTCACGGTTTCGACGATGTTCGTGTCAGCATGGGCGGTGATGGCGATTTCGGTCACGACCGCTGACGGCGCCGACGCCGGTGAACTGGCTACCGTCGC
>DAIPYT010000176.1:0-5871 GCA_036782595.1 Mycobacterium sp.
CGGCAAGCACGACGGCCACGGCGGCCACCGTGGTTCCCCATCGGCCCAGCAGCCATCCCAACCGCGGACGCCGAAGTGGCGGAGCCAGGTAGCTGGCCGCGGGCAGCGCAAATCCGGGGTAGGTCACCTCGGATGCGACCGGCACTTGACCGGTGCCCACCGGCTGCGGCCGGATATCGCGGCGTTCGCTGCGCGACGTGCGGGTCGAGGCCCGGGTTGCCGCCCCGCATGCCGGACAGAACGACATGTCGGGCACCACCATCTCGCAGTGGATGCAGAGCAGGGGTTGGTCGGGCCGTACCGTGTCGTGCTTCTCGTGCAGCAGTGCCAGTTGCATTGCCAGGCGCAGGGCCGTTATCGCCAGTACCGTCGCCGCGAGATGGATTGCCAGCATTGTCATTTGGGGCAGCCCGACAATGTCGACGATGCCCACGGCGGTGTGCACCAGCACCACTGTCACCGCCATGGCTGCCAGCAGCCACTGCACCCGCCGATCGTGCTGGCCGGCCGGCTGGAACCACAGCAGGATTCCGACTATTCCGCCCGCGGCCGCGGCGGTGACAGGGATGGTCACCCCGGTCATCACGACCTCGACGATCAGTCCCTGCACTGGTCGGGCGTGGGCGAACAACCCGGTGCTGAATTGCGGGGCCAGTCGCGCCAGTGTCGCGGCGGCGGTGAAAACCAGCGCACCCAGGGCTCCGATGGTGAAGCCGTCCAACGATTCTCGTGTCCCACGCCGGAAGAACCTGATCACGACCGCCGGCACCAGCATCAGCATCATGCCGGCCGCGGGGATGGCGACGCCCTGGCTGAAGAGGTGGTGCAATGCCAGTCCGGCGCTGAGCGAGACGTTGTAGGTGCGTGCCACCAGCCCGCCGGTGAGCAGGACCCAGCAGGCTCCCATCGCGGCACCGAGTGCCGCCGCCAGCATCAGTGAACCGCGAGGGATGTCTCGGACCAGGCTGGAGGCCCGCAGATAGAGCACGAACAACAGCGGAAGTCCCAGCGCGGACACCGCAATTCCGGCAGCGGGCATCTTCATGATCACCGACACCGCCAATGCGGCGAGGGCGCCGATCAGCGTCAGGCGAAACGGTGTACGGGAGCGGCTGGGCAGGTGCGGGAAGAGCGCGCTGGCAAGATGCGGAACCAGGACACGTTCACCGGGCGCGGCTCCGAAGACGCCGGGCCGCAACAACGTTCGGTCCGTACCGCCTCTACCGTCCAGGTCCCCGCCGCACAGGCCACAGAACTGCCCGGCCGGGACCTCGTCCCGGCAGTGCGGACAGGTGACGGTCTCCGACGGGGCGTTCACCTCGGTCATCCGACCAACGCCTGGGTGACGAGCAGGACCTTGGCCAGGTTGTCGACGTCCGGCGTGCCCAGGCCGGTCACCGGGTCATAGCCCGGACCGGCGTTGTACACGGCGTTGCCGCCACGCACCACATCATGGAACGCCGGCAGCTGCGACCCCGCAGCGGCCCGGTACAGCAGTGGGTTGATATCTCCCAGCAGTGCGCCGCCGCGCGAGACGAGGTACTGGTTGATCACCGCGGCGATCCCGGCCCACAACGGCGCGGACACCGAGGTGCCGCCGCCGACGAGCAGCTGCTGGTTGAACACGATCTTCACCCCGGTGAACTGGTCGGCCACCGCCGAGATGTCGGGCACCAGACGTTTGCCGTCTCCGCGTTCGAAATTCACCGTGGCCTGCCAGGCCGGGCGCTCGAACAACGCCGATACCCCGCCCGCGGTTCCCTGGGACAGCGGGGCGTCGAACCAGGCCTTCTCGGCAAGCCAGGATCCACCGGCATCGGTGGACAGTGTGGTACCCCCGACGGCGGTCATTTCCGGCATCGAGGCGATGGCGTCCAAACCGATGTTGTCCTCATTCGGTGGAGAGGACCACTCATCTCCGCCTTTGCATTCCAACCCGGCGAGGTCACCGCTGGCGTCGAACGCGGTGGTGCCGTTGGTGTGCGCGTCGGCCAGAGCCGCGCGGACGGGTGCCAGGTCGGCCGCGGTGATCAGCTTGTCGCAGCCCCAGCCGATGGAGAGACTCCACACCGCGCCGGGGTAGCGGCGGTCGGCATCCCTCATCATCTCGGCGATCTTCTCGTAGGCGCCGTCACCTTCCACCGTCGGGCGGGCATTGACCAGAACCTTTTTCGCGTCGGGCGCGATCGCGTGAATCGCCTCCAGATCCATGGTGGCCTCGCCGCGACGCGCCGGGGGTTGGCCGCCCACCACATCGGGGGTGAACCTGGGCAGCTTGAACGTGTCGGCGAAGGTGTCCAGATCGGCTTGATCGAATCCGTCGAAGGCGAACACGACCACGGTGGTGCCCTTGCCGGTGAATCCGGCCTCGCGCAGCGGCCCGATGTTGTAGGTGCGCAACAACGTTTCGGGCGTCAGGCCCTGTCCGGGAACCTCCAGGGGCAGGTGCCAGCGGTTGGATTCGCGGTGCGGGGTGTAACCCAGGATCCGGCCGAGTTCGACGACCTCCTGGTGCAGCGCGGCCGGCACACCGGGCTGCTGAGGTGAGGCGTAGAAAACCTGGCCGCGTCGTCCCCGATAGTCGTGCACCTCGACGCCGAAAGCGTGCGCGACGGCCGACGCCGGACCTTCCACGTAGGCCCATTCCTCGGCCGGTTGCCACCGCACCGCCAGGCCGTGTTCGCCTGCCCAGCTCAGGAGACGTTCCGGCCGGGAGTCACTGTGCAGGGCCGCCGTCAGCTGCACGTGGCTGTTGGCGGCGGGGCCGAGATCTGTCGACTCGCCCAACAGGGACGCGTAGGGGCCCATGATCCGGCCGGGGTCACCAGAGTGTTCCCGGTCGGCCACGGCGATGGCGGCGGCGGCGGTGACGGCGACCAGTGCGGCCGCCGTCACCGTCTTGCGGTTGATCACCACGGCATTATCCCACCGAAGGCCCCGCGATTGTCAGCCGCCGGTGATCACGTTGCCCGGCAATGCGGTCGGAGCCGGTGGGGCCTTGACCGTCGGCGCGAACGAATTCTGCGCGCCGGACTTGCCGTTGGAGCCCCCGGTCACGGACTTCTCCGACGGCGACGGCGGAGCCGTCATGGTCGGAGCCGACGGCGGCGGGGTCTCGGACTTCTCCTTGGTGGCACAGGCTCCCAGCATTCCCATGCCGAGAACAGCTGCCGCGCCGGCTGCGACAGCCGTTCGGCGCACTGTGGCTGGTGGTCTCATGGTGTCCTCCTTGAAGTGCGCCGACTGATTGATGTGTTCGGTTGTTCCGGAGTCCGGCGCTGCCACTCCGTGAATTGACTGTGCGCGTTGCAAGCCGCCGGATCCGTCGGGCAGATGGGTGATTGACGGGATGACATATCGGTCCACCGACCGGGGGACACCGCCGAAAGGCTTTACCCTGAGCGCGTGCGCATCCTCGTCGTCCTACCGATGCTGACGGCCGCCGCGGCGGTGCTCTGCGCGTTGTGGCCGCCGGCCCGCCGGCTGTGCTGGCCGGTGGTGGCACTGGCCGCGCTCAACGTGATCGCGACCCCGTTCACCAGCGGGGAGTGGTTCTATCAGCACGCGGAGGACGCCGCCTACCAACGCGCGGTGGCCAGGGGCGATTTCGCGGCCTTAGAGATTCTTGTCGGCCAGCACGATCCTCACCTGCTGCCCAGGATGGTCGTCCTCGCGGTGGCTCTGTTGATCACCTGCGTCGGGTTGGCGATGCTGCAGGCCCGGGCCGGCAAGGGTGGGCGGCCCTCGCCGGCACTGTCGGGAATCGTCATCGGAGCGGTACTGCTGGCCGCGGTGGGAACTCTGGTCCAAGGCGGCCTGCTGCTCGCCGGCTAGGTACCGGCCTGAGCCTTTCGGCTTGGCGGGCGCAAATACAGGGCAAGCGGAATGGCGAGTATGAAAACGACACTGCCCAACCAGAAGATGAAATGGCTTGCGACTGCGGCGAGAACGAAAACGACGGTGAACGCAGCCCCCCGCCACCGTGCCCGCGAAGACTGGAACGCCGTCCAGTACTCCCGCGCGGCCGGGTCGATCAAGTCGGGATGGCGCCTCATGTGGTGTGCGGTCAGTGCGCCGATGAAGGCGATATAGGCAAGGGTCAGCCAGTACAGCACCCCCGCATCGCCGGTGTTCGCGGTCGCGGTGCTGGAGAGATCGAAGTGCGCTCCGGGTCCGGCGCTGAGTCGGGACGGCCACGGAAGGAAGGCGAACCCGAGAAGCCACAGAATGGTGAGGAAGAAGATCGCGGTGTCGTAGCTGCGGAGGTTGTTGACGATCCTGTTGTGAATACCCCACAGCATGCTGACGACGACGAATGTCATGACAAAGGTCTGAAGCTTGCCGCTGTTGATGTACAGGACGTCCCAGATGGTCTGGCCATTGGTCGGCCCAGGGATATCCACCACGGGCAGTGCGAGGACCGTGACGGCAACCGACACCACGGCGTCGGAGAAGTTGATGAGCCGGTCGAGGGCTCGCCCCGATCTGACGTCGCCCCAAGCCACAGGGAGATCCTGCCACGCGCCGTCGGGGGTGAGGGCGGCCTGTGGATGAACTCTCGGCTCAACGATCCGTCGGCGGTAAGGTGCTGGTCATGGCGGATGAAGGCCTCGAACCGCGGGTCAGCGCGCTGGAAGGCGAGATGCGCGAGATTCGACGGGCAACGGTCGGCAGTTTCAATGCCTTGCGTGAGGATCTGGTGGATCTACGCGCTGAGATGCGGTCTGGGTTCGACGAGATGCGGTCTGGGTTCGACGAGATGCGATCCAAGTTCGATCTGACCGCAACCGGTCAGCAGCAGATCGTCGACATACTGCAGACGCTAATCGACCGCGGGGATCGCTAACCGGCGGCACGCCCTAACCGCGGATCGCGGGTTCTGTCGTACCCCCGTGGTGTCATCCCTGTCGTGAGCATCGTTCGCGTCGTCGGCGGGCCGGGCACCGGTAAGACCACCCGGCTGATCGACGCTGCGGTGTCCCACATCGCCGCCGGTGCCGACCCGGAGTCGGTGCTGCTGCTCACCGCCGGCCGGTTGACGTCGGCGACCCGTGGGGCGCTGACGGCGCGGCTGCTCAACGCCGCCCCCGGGGAGTTGACGGCGGTGCGTGAGCCGCTGGTGCGTTCGGTGCACAGCTACGCATTCGGGGTGCTGCGCAAGGCCGCCGAACTGGCGGGCAATCCGCCGCCGCGGTTGGTCGCCGGCGCCGAGCAGGACGGCATCATCCGCGAACTGCTCGCCGGGGACCTCGAAGACGGGGCCTCCCGCTGGCCGCGGGAACTGCGGCCGGCGCTGACCACCGGCGGGTTCAGCACCGAACTTCGCGATCTGCTGGCCCGCTGCGCTGAGCGCGGGGTGGACCCGGCGGAGCTGCGGCGGCTCGGCCGGGCGCACGGCCGCCCCGAATGGGTCGCCGCGGGCCGCTTCGCCGAACAGTACGAACAAGTCATGCTGCTGCGTGCCTCGGTGGGCACCGCCGCACCGCAGGCCACCGTGCCCGCGCTCGGAGCAGCCGAACTGGTCGGCGCCGCACTCGACGCGTTGGCCGCCGACGCCGATTTGTTGGCCGCTGAACGGGCGCGGGTCCGGGTGCTGCTCGTCGACGATGCCCAGCACCTCGACCCGCACGCCGCCCGGCTGGTGCGGGTGCTGGCCGCCGGGGCCGAATCGGCTGTCCTGGCAGGTGATCCCAATCAGGCGGTGTTCGGCTTCCGCGGCGCCGATTCCGGCCTGCTGACCGGCCCGGGTGCGGAAGCCGGTGAGCTGGTCGAGTTGAATCGCTCGCATCGCTGCGCACCGGCGATCGCCCAAGCCATCAGCGGGGTGGCCGCCACCCTGCCCGGCAACGGGTGGCGGGCCCTGGACGGAGC
>DAIPYT010000177.1:0-5816 GCA_036782595.1 Mycobacterium sp.
GCCTGAGCACGCAAACCCTCTGCGCTGGGCACCTGAAGGTTGAACAGCTGTGCCGCGGCCAGTGCGAGGGCGCCGAAAATGGTGATGCCGCCGATCCGGGAGCGATACCCGAATGACGCGCTGTCCAGGGGTTTTTCGGCAATCGCTCTGACCCGGCGTGCATTGGCGGCGCGACCGACCGTCGCCGGCTGGGTGCCGGCGGCCGGCCGCTTGCGTCCAGCGGCCGGTCGTGGATCAGGTTTTCTCCGACTCAATGGGCCAACCCCATGACAGGTGCCTCAGGAGCAACATTGGTCACAGAAGGCACACCAGCCACTGTAGGTACTGGTGGCACCCCAACGGCTGCAGGCGGGACCGCCAGCGTGTCGCCACCCGGCAGTGGCGGCATGCCGGGCAGTCCGACCCCGCTCGTCAGCGGCGGCATACCGGGCAGTCCGACCGCGCCCGGCAGCAGGGCTGGCCCGGGCAGGGTGGCGCCGGCGGCCGCGTGCGGGCTTGCCGGGGCAGGCGGGAGAAGAACCGGGATCTCACCTGCGGCGGCGGCACCCGGCTTGGGAGCGGCCGGGGCCGGCGGAGCGGGCGGCAAGGACCCAGCCGGGGCCGGCGGCTTTTCATCGGGGAGTTTGGTGTTCAACGGTGGCGGCGGGGCACCCTCAGCGGCCTTGGGCTGTCCGACCACTATCCAGTTACCGGCCGGGTCCTTGACCAGATGGGCGGTATCCCGGGACGGGATCATCCCGAGGTTGCGCGCGGCGTCGGCCAGTGCCGGCGCGGACTGAGCCTCCAGTACGTCGCGCTCGAGGGCCTCCTTCTGCTGAGCCAGGGCGTCGTTGAGGGCCCGGGCATTGCCCAGCTGGTAGGACCGTTGCGCGGCGTCGGTGGACAGCCAGAGTGTGATGCCCAGGCCGAGCGCCAGCGCGCCGATCACCAGAACGACGAACGGAACCCTCGAGATGAGGGTGCGCGGGCTGATGTCGATCGTCGCAAGTCTGGCCAGTAGCCGCTCACGCAGGGGTGTTCGGATTACTCTGGGCGCCTTGGCTTTCCGAGCCTTTGCACGGGCCTTGGCCTGACTGGTGGTCTTCGGGCGCGCCGGACGTTCGGCTGGGCGGCTGGCCGGTACGGACTGCGGCCCTTGACGCTGGCCGCGGGGCTCCTGGGGGCGGGTACGCAGGCGCGCGGGGCGGGCCGGTCCATCGGCCGGGCGGCGCTTCGCCTTGCGCGCCGGCGCTTCCACCGCGGCGCGACGGGCCGCAGGCTTCCGGCGTGCAGTGTCATCGGCGACGGTGCGGCTGGCTGGCTTACGCCCGACCTTCATTTACGAGTCCTCTCCATCACCGCGTTCGATCGCGCGTAGGCGCACCGGGGCGCTGCGCGGGTTGCGCTCCACCTCGGTGGCGTCGGCGCGTTCGGCCCCGCGAGTCAGCTGTACGAATTCCGGCCCGTAGCCGGGCAATTCGACCGGTAATCCTTCCGGCGTGCGAGACGCCGTCGCGGCCGCGAAAGCACTCTTGACGATCCGGTCTTCCAGCGACTGGTAGGCCATCACGACAATGCGCCCGCCTGGTCGCAGTGCGGCCAGCGCGCCGGGCAGTGCCATGCTCAGCGAGTCCAGTTCGGCGTTGACCGCGATACGCAGGGCCTGGAAGGTGCGCTTGGCCGGATGGCCGCCGGTCCGCCGGGCCGGAGCGGGGATGGCGTCGTAGAGAGTCTCGACCAATTGGCCGGTGCGGGCGAAGGGCGTACGTGCGCGTCGTTCGACGATGAATCCAGCGATCCGGGAGGCGAACTTCTCCTCCCCGAAGCGCCGCAGGACGTCGGTGATCCGGCCGCGGTCCCAGGTGTTGAGAATCTCAGCCGCCGTCAGGTCGGCATCGGGATCCATCCGCATATCGAGGGGGGCGTCCTGGGCGTAGGAGAAGCCGCGTTCCGGTTTGTCGAGTTGCATCGAGGAGACGCCGAGATCGAACAACACCCCGTCGACGGAACCCGCTGCCGGCAGACCGTTTTCACCCAGCGCCTCGGCAATACCGTCGTATCGGGTGTGCACCAGGCTGACGCGGTCACCGAACCGTTCCAGCCGGCGTTCGGTGATGGCCAGCGCGTCAGGATCGCGGTCCAGGCCGATCAGGCGAAGGCCGGGGAACTGTTCACAGAACCGCTCTGCATGACCGCCGGCCCCCAGGGTCGCATCGACCAGCACGGCGCCGGATCCGTCGGCCGCGGCGCGGGTCAGCGCCGGCGCGAGCAGTTCGACGCAGCGGTCGAGCAGAACGGGGATATGCCCGTGGTCCGCACGATCTGCCACGGGACAGCCTCCTGGATAGGTCCCGACTCGATGACGCAAAGCCGGTGCAGCGAGGTCCCTGTCCGAGTTGGCGAACCTGGCGTCGGGGAAGTACGCCAGGGTCGGCTCGGGCAGAGACCACGCTGCACAGGCGCGCCCAGGCCGCGGCTCGGGCGATGTCGCCGGCCGCGGCTTCGCCACGGCCTCAAATGATGTCGCTAAGTGCTTCATCGCTGGCCGAGGAAAAGTTCTCTTCGTGGGTCTGCTGGTAGTCCTGCCAGGATTGGGCGTCCCAGATCTCCAGGAAGTCCACCGCCCCGATCACAACGCAGTCCTTGGTGAGGCCGGCGTAGCGCCGGTGGTCGGCCGACAAGGTGATCCGGCCCTGGGAATCAGGGTGCTGTTCATCGGTTCCGGCCGCCAGGTTGCGCAGGAAGGCCCGGGCTTCGGGGTTGCTGCGAGACGTGGCCGCGGCCCGTCGGGCCAATTCCTCGAACTGGGGCCGGGGGTAGACCGCCAGGCTGTGGTCCTGACTCTTGGTGACCATCAGCCCTCCCGCCAGCGCATCCCGGAACTTCGCGGGCAGCGTCAGCCGGCCTTTGTCGTCCAATTTGGGCGTATAGGTGCCGAGGAACATCCACCGCACCTCCTACTCACGCCCGCGAAGTGTGGTCCACTCCGCTGCCGCCACGATACCCCACAATCCCCCACTTTGCTCCACTCTGTCGCCCAAAAGTGGCCGATGTCGCCCACCTGTCCCACTTGCGGGGCAATCAGGGGGTCAGGACATCACCGGTGAGCGCGCAGCGGCGCGCATCAGCGCAGTTCAGGAGTTATCCCAAGTCGGTGGGTGAAGGTGGGGCGAGAGCCCAAAGGCTCTCACCCAGCGCAAAAAGAAGCGTGCGAGGAGGAGCGTTCGTGCAGGAGAGTTGCGTGCAGGAGAGTGTGGCCCTACTCGTCGAATCGACGACGGAACCGATCTTCCATGCGGTTGGTGAACGAACCGCCGGCGCCGCCTTTGCTCCGACGCGGCTGTCGTGAACCCCCGGGCGCACCGCCACCGGCTTGTCCGCCGTGCACAGTGGGGCCGGTGACGGCGAAGACCACCCCGCCGAACATCACCAGGAAACCCAGAACCGAGAGAACCGGGAAGCCGGCCACCATGGTGGCCTTAATCGCGACGCCCGCCACCAGCATTGCCAAGCCGAGAATGAACAGGCCAACGCCCTGTAGTCGCCGCCGCGTGGACGGTGTGCGAAGAGTGCCGCCACGAACGCTGGACGCGAATTTGGGGTCCTCGGCGTAGAGTGCGCTCTCGATCTGATCAAGCATGCGCTGCTCATGCTCGGAGAGTGGCATCGTCCCTCCTCTGCCGATCGGCCATCCGCGGGTTACCCGCCGCGGCTGCAACCGGGCGACTAACCACATGATACGAGGTGGGGATGCCCCACACCACCCGGTTTGAGCACTGGATTTAGCAGCGCCCTCCGAAATTGTAGCCACGATCCGGTCTGGCACCAGTCCCGCCGAGCGCACGTAAGACCACCGTCACCGACCACCGTCACCGAATAACTCCCCCGCCCGCAGGAATCCGGCAAGCACGGCCCCGACCATAATGGCGACGTACAACCACGGCAGTGAAGGGGGCGACGGGTGTCGGCGACCTTCCTGATCGACCTCTCGCCCACCGCCATGCAGGCTCGTCTCGGGGACGCCCTGACGGTGTACGTCGACGCGATGCACTATCCGCGGGGCACCGAGAGCCAGCGCGCGCCGATGTGGCTTGAGCACACCCGCCGACCGGGCTGGAAGGCGGTTGCCGCCGTCGAAGTCCCCACCGTCGGCGCCGAGGTTCCCACCGAGGACCAACTGTGCACTGCTTCCTTACTTGGCGTCGGCTACGGCTATCGCGGCTCCCCGGACCAATGGTGGCAGCAGCAGGTGCGGCGAGGACTGCACCATTTCGGCCTGCCCGCGGCCGAGATCAGTCGGCTGATGAGCGATTACTTCGAGCTCACCGAGCTCCACATCCATCCCCGCGCGCAGGGACAGGGCCTGGGCGAGGCGTTGGTTCGCCGACTGCTGTGCGACCGACCCGAAGCCAACGTGTTGCTGTCCACCCCTGAGATCGGCGGCGAGCCCAATCGGGCCTGGCGGCTCTACCGGAGGCTTGGCTTCGCCGACGTCATCCGCGGCTATCACTTCTCCGGAGATCCGCGCGCCTTCGCCATTCTGGGTCGCGCGCTGCCGCTTTAGGGTTTGTCTTTCAGCGATCTGGCACGATAGGCCAGTGCTGACCACCGCCCGTGATCGCTTCCGCCGGCCGCGCCTACGGGTGCTGGCACTGCTGCTGTTGTTCGCCGCACCACTGCTGACCGGTTGTCTGCGCGTACACGCCTCGATCACCGTCTCCCCCGACGACAAGGTCTCCGGCGACGTCATCGCCGCTGTCAAGCCTCGTGACGACAATGACAAGGGGCCGCAGTTCGACCAGAACGTCGGGGGCTTCAGCCAAAAGGTTTCGGTCTCGTCTTACCGAGCTGACGGATATGTCGGTTCACGGGCCACCTTCTCTGATCTGACCCTGGCCGAGCTGCCGCAGCTGGCCAACCTGAGCAGCGATGCCACCGGGGTGGACATCTCGCTGCGGCGGGCCGGCAATCTGGTGATCCTTGAGGGCCGGGTAGACCTGACCAACGTCACCGATCCGGAAGCCGACGTTAAATTCCGGGCCGCGTTCCCCGGCGAGGTGACGTCGACCAACGGCGACCACATCGACGCGAGCATGGTGGAGTGGAAGCTCAAGCCCGGGACTGTCACCACCATGAGCGCGCAGTCGCGCTACACCGACCCCAGCACCCGATCGTTCACCGCCGCCGCAATCTGGCTCGGGCTGGCGGCCTGCCTGGTTGCCGGGATCATCGCCGCCCTGGCCTGGCGTGACCATGACCGCAGCTCACCCCGGTTCGTCGCTGCCGATCAGGCCGAAGACCTCTAATCTAGTTTGCACCCGGCGATCGTCGGGAGAAAGGGGCGTCGCGCTGAGCCTGCACGCAGCAGCGCCGTCGGCCGCCGAACTGGCCGGCGCCGTCACCGACCAACTCCGGGGTTATCTGGCCAACCGGCGCGCCGAGGCGGCCTACATCGGCCGCGACTACGACGGATTGATCGCCGTACTGGAGGACTTCGTCCTGCGCGGTGGCAAGAGGTTGCGTCCGGCCTTCGCCTACTGGGGCTACCGCGCCGTCACCCCGAGCCCAGACGATCAGGCCGACGACGAGGTGCTCCGGTTGTTCTCCGCACTGGAACTTCTGCATGCCTGCGCGCTGGTGCACGATGACGTCATAGATGACTCCGCGACCCGCCGCGGGTGGCCCACCGCGCACGTCCATTTCGCCGACTTGCACCGTGACCGCGGATGGCGCGGGTCGGCGGATCAGTTCGGCAGGTCGGCAGCGATCCTGCTGGGAGATCTGTCGCTGGTGTGGGCAGACGACATCGTCGCCGGGGCGCAGCTGCCCGCCGACGC
>DAIPYT010000178.1:0-5801 GCA_036782595.1 Mycobacterium sp.
TTCAATGACGACAACGCATGCCGCACCGGCCTTGGTCTCGCGGCTGTGGACCGCCACGCTGCTCTCCGGAGTCCTGACCGCAGTCCTCGGCGTGCTGATCCTGGTGTGGCCGGGCAAGTCGCTGATCGTCGCCTCCGCTCTGTTCGGGGCCTACCTGCTGATCAGCGGCATCGTCCAGGTGATTCTGGCGCTGTCGCACCACGTGTCGACGTCCGGGCGGTTCCTGCTGTTCCTCAGCGGAGCGGTGTCGGTGGTCCTGGCGGTGCTGGCGTTCCGTCACTTCGGCGAGGGCTACGCGTTGCTGCTGCTGGCGATCTGGATCGGGATCGGTTTCATCTTCCGCGGCACCGCCGTCACCGCCGGCGCGGTCTCCGACCGCGGCCAGCCCGGACGGGGCTGGGCGATCTTCTCCGGTCTGGTGACCATCCTGGCCGGCTTCATCACGCTGGCGTGGCCGTTCGACTCCATCGCCACCCTGGCCCTGGTGGTCGGTGTGTGGCTGGTCGTCATCGGCCTGTTCGAGATCGGTGCGGCCTTCGCCATCCGCAAGGACGTCACCACCCTCACCAACGCCGTTCGGGGCTGACCCCAGCCCATGGTTCCCCAGGTGGATGGGGTCAGTCGTCCGCTGCGTGAGCGGCTCATCGTCCTCGAAGACGACGATGTCGCCGCCGCGCGGGGGCGATCCCAGCGCAAGACGGCGTCCCGGCGCAGCCTGGCCGAACTGGTCCCGTCGGGGCGAAGTGCGACCGAGATCCTGGTCGAACAGAACCGCGACCGGGTTGCGGATCTGGTACCGCTGCGCTTCGCCCGGATGCTGACCGACCCGTTCTCCTTCTACCGCGGATCGGCGGCGGTGATGGCCGCCGATCTGGCCGCAGGTCCCTCCAGCGGCGTGGAGGTCATGTGCGGCGGGGACACACATATCTCCAACTTCGGTGTCTACGCGTCCCCGCAGCGCAGTCTGATGTTCGACCTCAACGACTTCGACGAAACCGCCGTCGCGCCGGCCGAGTGGGATGTCAAGCGGTTGGTCACCAGCGCCATCGTCGGCGGTCGGCAAGCCGGCTACCCGGAGAAGACCATCCGCGCCATCGCCTCCGGTGCGGTGCGCAGTTACCGGGACGGCTTGCACGCAATGCTGGATATGAGCGTGCTGGACCGCTACTACCTGAGGCTGGAACCGCAGAACTATGCCCGAGAGGTGTCCGGGGATCTGGCGGCGACCCTGCGCAAGATCACCCGGGCGGCCCGCAGTCGAACCTCCGCCCGGGTATTCGCCCGCATCATGAAGCAGACCGATGACGGCCAGTTCCGGCTGGTCGCCAATCCTCCGGTCCTGCAGCATGTCGACGTCGAGGACGAAGCGGCACTGACCGATGCGTTCCGCCAGTACCTCACCAGCGTGCCCGCCGATGTCGCGGTGGTGCTGTCCCATTTCCGGCTTACCGATATCGCCCAGCGCGTCGTCGGGGTCGGCAGTGTGGGCAACCGCTGTTATCTGCTCATCCTCACCGCCGCGGACGGCACGCCGCTGATCCTTCAGGTCAAACAAGCCGGGCGTTCGGTCCTCGAAGAGTACGGCCAGCGCCGGCAGCCGGACGCCCTGACCGCCCCCGAACAGGCGCTCGGGCACGGGTTGCGGGTGGTCGCCGGTCAGCGGATCCTGCAGGCGACATCGGATGTCTTCCTGGGCATCCTGCGAATCGACGGACGCGACTACTACGTCCGGCAGTTCCAGGACATGAAGGGCTCCCTGGACACCGAGGGGGCATCGCCTCAGGTGTTCGGCCGCTACGTCGGTGCGTGCGCGCTGTCGCTGGCGCGGGCCCACTCCCAGAGCGTCGCCGCACCGGTGCTTTCGGGCTATGTGGGCAGCGGCAAGACGGTCAGCCGGGCGATCCTGGAATGGTCATATGCCTACGCCGACAAGACCGTCGACGACTTTCATCAGCTGCGGGCCGCCGCCGAAGCGGGGGAGATCGAGGTCGCTGACGATCCGCTCAGGTGATCGCGATGTGATAGTAAGGCGCAATGTCTTTCATCCATGTCGTCACGTTCAAGTGGAACGACGGCTTCTCCGGTGAACCGGTGGCCGCGGCGCTGCGCGATCTGATCCCTCAGCTCGACGGCGTGCAGAGTTACCTGTGTGGCTGCGATATCGGGATGTCTCCGGGCACCTACGACTTCGCCGTCGTCGGGATCTTCGATTCCCGCGAACATTTCCTGGCCTACCGCGACCATCCCGAGCACCAGCGGATCCTCACAGAGATGATCGGCCCCAACCTCGCCGATAAAACCTTCGTCCAGTGGGAAGCCGAATCAGCAAGCTAGGTCATGAAAGGAAAGTCGCCGCCGACTCGACCAGGTCGAGCACCGGCTGGGGGAACATGCCCAGCACGAAGGTGATCACAAGAGGCACTGCGATCACCGCGACGGTCAGCCTGCTCGGCGGGCGCACCTGCGGGGCGTCGGCCGGGGCGTCGCTGAAGTACATCAGCAGGATCACCCGTACGTAGAAATAGACCGCGACCGCGCTGGCGAGCACACCGATGACCACCAGGGGCACCGCCCCACCCGCCGCAGCCGCGGTGAAGACCGCGAACTTGCTGATGAACCCCGACGTCAGCGGGATGCCGGCCAGTGACAGCAGGAATAGCGAAAAGGCAGCACCGGCAATCGGATAACTCCGCCCCAGACCGGCCCACTGGGCGAGTTCGGTCTGCTCGGCGCCGTCACGGTCGCGCACCACACTGACGAACGCGAAGGCGCCGATGGTGGTGAACCCGTAGGCCGCCAGGTAGAAAAGCGTCCCGGACACCCCGGCCGTATTGGCGGCGATCACCCCGGTCAGCAGGAACCCGGTGTGCGCGATCGCCGAGTACGCCAGCAGCCGCTTGACGTCCCGCTGGGTGATCGCGGTGATCGTGCCCAGCACCATGGTGAGGATCGCGACCACCCACAGCACCGGCCGCCACTGGTCCTTGAGCGCCGGAACGGCGACGCTGAGAAACCGCAGCAGCGCGCCGAATGCGGCGACCTTGACGGTGGCCGCCATGAATGCCGTGATCGGGGTGGGCGCCCCCTGATAGACGTCGGGTACCCAGGAGTGGAACGGCACCGCGCTCACCTTGAACAGCAGCCCGACAGCCACCAGCGCGGTACCGATCGCCGCCAATGTGGTCTCCGCCGAGCCGGATTGGACCGCCGCGGCGATACCGGAGAGGCTCAATGTGCCGGCGTAGCCGTACAGCAGCGCCATTCCGTAAAGAAAGAAGGCGGACGAGAATGCCCCCAGCAGAAAGTATTTCAGCGCAGCTTCCTGGGACAGCACGCGGCGGTGCCGGGCCAGTCCGCACATCAGGTACAGCGGCAGTGACAGCACCTCCAGGGCGATGAACATGGTGAGCAGGTCGCCCGCGGCGGGGAAGATCATCATGCCGCCGACGGCGAACATGGTCAGTGGGAACACCTCGGTCTGCGCGACACCCATCTTGATGGCGACCTTCTCGGCCGCGCTGTCTGTGACCGCGGAGGCCTGCGGGGTGAAGCCATCCAATCCGGTGGTTCCGCTGCGGCGCTCGGCGATCAGCAGCACGCCCAGCACCGCGACGAGAAGGATGACGCCCTGCAGGAACAGCGCCGGCCTGTCAACGGCCACCGCCCCGACGACGGCGAGCTGACCGGTCCCGCGCAGGCCCCGGTAGACGCCGACGAGGGAGACGAATGCGGCCAGCAGGCCGGCCACACTGAGGGTCACCTGCACCGGATAACGGCTGCGGCGGGGCAGGAACGCCTCGACAAGCACCCCGGCCACCGCGATGCAGAACACGATCAGGATGGGTGCCAGCACCCCGTATTCGACGCTCGGGGCGGTCATTTCGCTGCCCTCAGGGTGGGTGCGGGGTCGCTCTGGTGGATCTCGGTCAGGGTGTGATCGACGGCGGGGTTGATGATGTCCAGGGCGAGTTTCGGGTAGATGCCGAGGATCAGCAGCATCGCGATCAACGGCGCGACGACGGCCAGTTCGCGGGGCCGCAGGTCGCTCAGATGTTCGTTGCCCTCGGCGACCGGGCCGGTCATCATCCGCTGATACATCCACAGCACGTAGACCGCCGAGAGGACCAGCCCCAGAGCGGCGACCACCGCGATGACCGGGAAGCGGGTGAAGGTGCCGATCAGAACTAGGAATTCACTGATGAACGGCGCCAGGCCCGGAAGGGAAAGGGTGGCCAGGCCGGCCACCAGGAAGGTGCCCGCCAGGATCGGTGCCACCTTCTGGACCCCGCCGAAGGCGGCGATAGCGCGTGTGCCGCGACGGCTGACCAGGAACCCGGCGATGAGGAACAGTGCTGCCGTGGCGATTCCGTGGTTGACCATGTACAGGGTGGAGCCGGACTGGCCCTGGCTGGTCATCACGAAGATGCCGAGGACGATGAAGCCGAAGTGGCTGATCGAGGTGTAGGCGATCAGCCGCATCACGTCGGTCTGCCCGATGGCCAGGACGGCTCCGTAGACGATCCCGGTGACGGCGAGCACCGCGATGAGGGTGCGGAATTGCGTTGCCGCTTCGGGGAACAGCGGCAGACAGTAGCGCAGCATGCCGAAGGTGCCGACCTTGTCCATGACGGCCATCATCAGCACCGCGACTGCCGGGGTGGCCTGCACGGCGGCACCGGGCAGCCAGCGGTGCAGCGGCCACAGCGGGGCTTTGACCGCGAACGCGAAGAAGAAACCGGCGAACAGCGCGGTAGCGACCGCAGGTTCCAGGGTGAAGCTGCCGTCGGAGACCGCGGCGGAGATCGCCCGCAGATCGAACGTCCCACCGCCGAATTCGCCCGATTTGGCGGTGGCCACGTACAGCCCGACCACTGCGGCCAGCATGATCAAACCTCCGAAGAGGTTGTACAGCAGGAACTTCAGCGCCGCGCGTCCACGCTCCGGCCCGCCGAACGCACCGATGAGGAAGTACATCGGGATCAGCATCGCCTCGAACAGGATGTAGAACAGCAGGATGTCCACCGTCACCAGTGACAGCAGCACCATGCCCTCGCAGGCCAGCATGAGCGCGACGTAGGCGTGCGGGCCGCGACCGCCCTTGTCGTCGGCGTCGTTCCACCCCGCCAGCAGCAGCAGTGGCATCAGCACCGCAGTCAGGACCACCAGAGCCAGTGCGATCCCGTCGATGCCGAGGAGGTAGCCGGCGCCGAGACTCTTGATCCAGGTATGGGTTTCCAGGAACTGATAACGCTCGCCGGACGGGTCGAAGCGCACCGCCAGCACCAGCGCCAGCGCCAGCACCCCGAGTGACACCGCCAGCCCGGCGTACTTGACGGCTCCGCGCAGCGACGCCGGCAGCAGGACGATTGCGATCGCACCGATGATCGGCAGGGCCCACAGCACGCTGAGCAAAGGGAAGTTCACCGGTGTCACCTCCACATCGCCGCGATCAGGACGGCACCGGCGAACAACCCGGCACCGGCCAGCATGGACAGCGCATAGCTGCGGGCGAACCCGGTCTGCAGGCCGCGCAGGCCGTCGGAGAATCTGCGGACCCCCGTCGCCAGGCCGTCGACCCCGCCGTCGATGGCCTTATCGTCCACCACGACAAGGGCTTTGGTGACCTGCTGACCGCCGCGCATGAACACCGCCTCGTTGAAGGCATCACCGTAGAGATCGCGACGTGCCGCGACGGTCAACACCGACACATCTTGCGGTGCGATCTGCGGCACCTCCGTGCGCGCGTAACGCCGGTAGGCGATCGCGACGCCGACGGCCACCGCCGCCAGCGCCAACGTCGT
>DAIPYT010000179.1:0-5757 GCA_036782595.1 Mycobacterium sp.
CAGTGCAGGTCGACACCAAGGTGGAGACTGCGGCCGATGCGGAGGTGAGCGCTGTCACGGCGTCCGACAACACCACCGCTCCGGCGACCCGTCGTGGTGCCCGCGCCAAGATTGGGGCGGCCGAGTCGGCCGAGGCCCCGGCGAAGTCACATCGCGCGACCCGCGCCGCGCGCGCGAGTGCCGGCAACTAGTCGCCGACTACAAGTTCATATTGCGGCTCCGGGGCGCCTCACCACCAGTCGGTGGTGAGGCGCCTTCGGGTTCCGGCGCATCCACCGGATCGTGCCCGGCCGGTAGATGGTCGGGCGGCTCGATACGGAGTTTGTGAGCGACCGGCACGTCGGTCGATGAATGCACGATGATCGACAGCGCGATCGTGACGGCGATCAGGTCGAATAGCTTTTCCCCCTCGGGGATGCCGGCCTGCAGCACCAGCAGGCCGTAAACCACCGAGGCGAAGCCCTTCGGGCCGAACCACGCGGCGGTGAGCTTCTCCGACCGTGGCATCCCGGTCTTGATCAACGACAGCAGCATCGAGGCCGGGCGCACCAACACGATGGCCAGTACCGCGAGCAGCCAGCCCTGCCAGCCCAGGTGCGACAACCGTTCCGGCGTGATCAACGCGCCGAACAGCAGCAGTGCGGCGAACTTCGTCAGTTCCGAGAGCAGGTCCCCGAAGGGTTCGAAGGTTTCCGCGGCGACGTGATCAAGGGTGGCCAGCGCAGACCCCGCGGCGAATGCCGCCAGGTACGGATTGGCATGCGTCATATGGCAGATCGCGTACACCACAACGGCGATCGCCACCGGTCCAAGGGGCTGCAGCCGGGGTTCGGCGGTCAGGATGTTGGTGCGCCAGGCCAGGGCGACCAGCGCGGCAACACCCACCCCGATGACGAGTCCGAGCACCAGTTCCAGCAGCACCTCGCTGATATGGGAGCTTTCGTGTTTGGCCAGGGCGAGGAAGATCAGCACAAACGGCAGGGCAAGACCGTCGTTGAGCCCGGACTCGACGTTGAGCAGCCGGCGCAGCCGTAGTGGGATATCGGTGCGGCCCACCAGCGCCGAGGCGAACACCGGGTCGGTGGGCGAGAGGATCGCGCCGAGCAGGAAGGCCGTCGGCCAGTCCAGACCGGCGAGGAAGTGCGCGGGAATGGCGATTCCGATCATCGCCAGCGGCATGCCCAAGCCCAACGCCCGCCCGGAAAGGCGCCAGCCTTCGCGCAGCGCCGGGAGACTGGCCCGCTGGCCATCGGTGAACAGAACCGTGAACAACGCGATATCGGCCAGCACCGCGACGATCTTGTCGTCGGCGGTGTAGTTCACCACCCCAAACCCGCCCGGCCCCAGCAGCGCACCGCCGACGAGGAACAGTAGAGCGGTGGACAACACAGTCCGTGCGGCCAGGCCGGACAGCGACACACTGATGAGCAACATCACACCGAACGCCAGCACAAGTGCCACGGGTGGCCTCCCGAGATCTCCCGACTCTGCCTCGACGCTCGAGTCCTGCGATGATGTCTACATCATGCGAAGGTCTTTCATACCGATGATCGGGCTGATAGTCGCCGGTTCCGTTGCGGGAACCGCGGTTGCCGGTGCCGATGTGCTAGGCGCTGAGTCCCTACGATGTGCCGTTGCTTGCTACCGCGGCGGTCTGACACAGCCATGAGCACCCGCCCCGAGCCGCCGCAGTACGTCGACTTCCATTTCGACATCATGTGCCCCTACGCCTACCAGACCTCGCGCTGGATCCGTGAAGTCCGTGATCTGACCGGGCTGGTTGTGAATTGGCGGTTCTTCAGCCTCGAGGAGATCAACCGCGTCGAGGGCAAGAAGCACCCGTGGGAGCGGGAGTGGTCCTACGGCTGGTCGATGATGCGGATCGGCGCCCTGCTGCGCCGACGTTCGATGGACGATGTGGGGGCCTGGTACGAACGCGCCGCCCGAGCGCTGCATGTCGAGGGTCACAAGCCGCATGAGAAGGCGGTCGCCCGGCATCTGCTCGCGGAGTTGGGCTTTGACCCGGGTCTGGTCGACGAAGCCATCGCCGACCCCACCACCGGAGACGAAGTACTGGCCGACCATCAACGGGTCATCGACGCCGCCGGCTACGGGGTGCCCACGCTGTTCTTCCCGGACGGGCAGTGCCTTTTCGGGCCGGTGCTCATCGACCCGCCGACCGGCGAGGCCGCGCTGCGGTTGTGGGACGCGGTGCTGGCGTGGACGGAGTTCCCGCATCTCTACGAGTTGCAGCGGCCCAAGACCGCGGCCGACGGCCAGGCGATCACCGAGACGTTTCGGCCGTACCTGGAAGCTCGCGACTGGGTGTCGATCAACCGCGGTGAGGTCATCAACTTCCCGCCGCCAGGCCAGTGATCAGACCGGCGGCGGCGGGGGAGTGGGTGCCCCTGCGGGGGCGGGGATCTTCGGGTAGACGCGGCCGGTGACGACCGGGGCCGCCTCGCTTGAGACCGGCCGCGCGCGTCCCGGCGCCGGGTCCCAGCCGGTGTCGACCAGGCGGCGTTGCACGCCTACTGCCAGTGCCAGCAACCCGGCCCCGATGAGCAGCATGGCGACGACACCCCATACCGAACCGAGTTTGGCGGCGTTGCCGAGAAGGATTCCGTACCAACCGAAATCCGCATCGCCGAAGGTGGTGTTCTCCGAGCCGAACGACCCGAGCACCTTCACCAGCAATGCCGGCAGGAAGGTGATGATCAGGCCGTTGACGAACCCGCCGGCCACCGCGCCGCGCCTACCGCCGGTGGCGTTGCCGTACACCCCGGCGGCGCCGCCGGTGAAGAAGTGCGGCACCAGACCCGGTAGCACCAGCACCAAGCCGAACGCCGGTCCCAGCCACAGCGACAGCACCCCCAGCCCGATCAGCCCGCCGACGAAGCTGGAGACGAAGCCGATCAGCACGGCGTTTTGGGCGTAGGGGAAAACGATCGGCGCGTCCAGGGCCGGTATCGCACCGGGCACCATCCTTTCGGCGATGCCCTGGAACGCCGGGACCAGTTCACCGAGGATGGTGCGCACCCCGAAGAGAATCACCGCGACGGCCACCCCGAAGCTCAAGCCCTGGGTCACTCCCATCATCAGGAAGTTGCCCACGCTGCTCGCCGCGCCGTCACCGCCGTCGTCGGCGTAGGCCGCGAATGCGGTGTCACCGACCTTCGCCAGGTAGATCAGCGACACGGCCAGATACATCAGCACCATAGACAGGGCAGTGGCCACCATGGAATCGCGCAGGAACCGCAATGACTCAGGAAGTTTGAGATCCTCGGTCGAGCGACTCTTACTACCTCCGACGATCCGGCCGGTGATTCCCGACGCGATGTAGCCCAGGGTGCCGAAATGGCCGATCGCGATGCTGTCATCGCCGGTGATCCGTTTGGTCCACGGTTGGGAGATGGCCGGTAACGCCACCATGACCACGCCCAGCAGCAGTCCGCCGACCAGCACCACGGTGGCCCCTGGCAGTCCGGCGGTGGCCAGCACGATCGTCAGCAGGGTGGCCATGAACAAGGTGTGGTGACCGGTGAGGAACACGTAGTGCAGTGGAGTGAACCGGGCCAGCAGCAGGCTGATCGCGAAGCCCAGAATCATCAGCCAGGCTACCTGCGCACCGAACTGCTTCTGGGCGATGCCGACGATCGCCTCGTTGGTCGGCACCACACCCTGGGTGCCCGCCGCGCCCTGGATCATCACGCCCAGTGGTTTGAGCGAGGCCACCACCAAAGTGGCGCCGGCGCCGATGAGAAGGAACCCCAAAGTCGCCTTGAGTGCGCCGCCGATCACCTGACCAACGCTCTTGCGCAGGGCGATCAGACCGACGGCGGTGATGATGCCGATGAGATAGGCCGGTACGGCAAGGATCTCGTTGACGACGAACTCGGCGACGGCGACTAACCAGTTCATGGGGCTTCCCTAGACGTCGTAGGAGTCGCGCAAAGCGGCGTCGATCTCCCGGGTGGAGGTGAAGTTGTCGATCACCTTCACCGGGACACCGACATCGCCGAGGGTCTTCGCGATTTCGCCGGAGGTCATGATCAGGTCAGCCTCCTTGGCCCGGCCCTTCGCCGAGATGGTGTCGGTGGCTTCGACGTTGATGAACGACGCCCAACCCCAGGTACCGAGGACCTGTTCGAGAGTGTTCTTCAGAAAAAGACTGGTGCCCAACCCGTTTCCGCAGACCGTGAGTATCAAATTGGACGTCCGCGCGGTGCTCACTGCCCGCCCCGGGACCTGGGCGGCACCGAGGATCCCCAATACCGCGGCGGGCGTCGCGGCGGCACCCAACGCCGCCCGCTTCTCTGGGTTGCCGACCACCTGGGCCAACTGGGCCATCGCGGTGGCATGCGCTCCGGCATCGGTGGCAGCCAAGGCGACCACCAGGTCCACCGGGTCATTGGTCTTATGGCCGAAGGCAACTGGGTGTGCCAGCCGGACCCAGGACATCCCGGTTCGGTGTACGGCCTCCGAGGGGCGGGCGTGGGCGAACGCGAACCCGGGCGCCACCACGATGTAGGGCCCGTTGGTTTCGACGTTGTCGATCATCGCCCCGGTATAGGCCGGCCCGGCGATCCCGGCTCGCTCCAGCAGGCCGCCGGCGGCCAGCACCGACTCCTCCCAGGTAGCGGCATCCACGTCCAGAGCAATGCAGTCCTCGGTGAGGAGACCGGCCAGACCCGACATGGCCGGGACATTAACACTGCAGGCGGCGCGCCACCTCGCGCTAGCGCTTTTCCTACGCGGGACCGGCAGTTCTGGCAAACTTCATCCGCGACCGAGCAGGAGGTTCATGTGATGACCACGCAGATAGAGCGGCCTCCGCTGCTGAGCAAGCGGGACCGCATCACGATCGCCGTCACGGTGATCGCGGCGGTGGCCGCGGGACTTCTGCACTACGGGCATATGAATGTGGTGCTGGCGTTCGTCGTTGCCGCGCTGGCGTTGGCCACCCTGGCATCGCTGGTCGGCCGCTCGGTGGAGGCGCTGGGTGATCGGTTGGGGCCCAACGCAACCGGCATCCTGCAGACCGCGTTGGGCAATCTGCCGGAGTTGTTCGTCATTCTCTTCGCGCTCAAGGCCGGCCTCTACGGGGTGGTGAAAGCCACCATCGTCGGCTCGATCCTGGCCAACGTGCTGCTGGTCCTCGGTCTGGCCTTCGTGGTGGGCGGACTCAAACACGGCCGCCAGCGCTTCGCGGCCGAGGACAGCCGCACCCTGGGCCTGATGTTCACCCTGGCGGTGTTCATCCTCGCGGTCCCCTCCCTCACGGCGGCGATGCACACCCCGGCGGAGTCCCATGAGCGGGTGGTCTCGGTCGTCGTCTCCGTCGTGATGCTTGCGTTGTTCGCACTCTCGCTGCCGGCGACGTTGGGCGGCAAGAAATCCGACCCGGCTGTTCACGCCGGACACGGTCATTCCGCGGGCTCTCCCATCGCGGCCAGCCCGGATTCGGCGAAGGCCCGCAGCGCTGCGGCGGCCCATGGAGAGTGGCCGATGGCCATGGCGATCGGCATGTTGGCCGCCGCCGGTATCGGTGCGGCCTTCGTCTCGGAGTGGTTCGTCGCCGCCCTGGAACCGGCCATGCATCTCGCCGGGATCAACGAGGTGTTCGCCGGTCTGGTGATCGTGGCCATCGCCGGCAATGCGGTGGAGAACTTCGTGGGTATCCAGCTGGCCGCCAAGAACCAGATGGACTACGCGGTTCAGGTGGTCCTGCAGTCGCCCGTGCAGATCGCGCTGACC
>DAIPYT010000180.1:0-5731 GCA_036782595.1 Mycobacterium sp.
TTCACACAGTAGGGATTTACCCAGTAGGGCCAGGTTCCGGCTTGGCCCAGGAGAGGTTGAGAACAACATGGCTTCCATGGCAGGCGGTATCGCACTTGCCGAACGCCCGACCGAGTCGATCCTGCCCTCGCCGGCGGTGACTCCACGCCGGACCTCCGGCAGCGAACTGCTGCCCGCCGTCCGGGCGGGTGCCTACCTGCGCCCGATCGCCCG
Source organism: Mycobacterium sp. (assembly GCA_036782595.1). Classification (GTDB taxonomy): domain Bacteria; phylum Actinomycetota; class Actinomycetes; order Mycobacteriales; family Mycobacteriaceae; genus Mycobacterium. The sequence continues at coordinate 214 of DAIPYT010000180.1, forward strand.
ACTGTCGGAGGGCGTGCTCTCCGGGCTGCCCGGTGCGGTCACCGGCCTGGCCGTCAGCCGTGACGGCGCCCATCTGGTGGCGGCCCACTACGGGGAGGACACCGTCTCGCTGATCGACACGGCCACTCTTGACGTCACGGCCACGGTGGTCGGCATCCCCGAGCCCTACGCTGTGGCCGCCGCCGACCGGGCATACCTGCGGTCGGCATCGATCTTCGAAGACACCGTCGTCGCCGTCGACCTCGAGACTGGTGCGGCCCTGGCCGACCGTGAGGTGGGCGTGGGTGCCGGCGGGTTGGACGCCAGCCCGACCGGTGACGTCCTCTACGTCGCACGTTCGGTCGACGGCGTCGCCGACATCGCCGTGATCCACGTCGAGAGCGGCGCGGTCAGCGCCATCCCGGTCACTCGGACCGCGGGTGCCTCGATTGACTCTGTGCGGATCAACCCCGCCGGAACCCGGCTGTATGCCGCTCTCACCACTGCTGCCGGCGGCGCGCTTGTCGTCGTCGACCTCCGTACCGGCCGGGTGAACACCGTTCCGGTTGGAGCCGCAGTCGGCGAGATCGCCGTCCACGACGAGGACCGCCGGGTATTCGTCACCGGGTGGGACGCCGACCAGGGCGCCACGCTGTACGTGGTCGACACTTCATCGGCCCGGGTGGTCGGCTCGGTCGCCATCGATGGCTTGCCGGTCGGCGTTCTGGCCGCCGGCTCGGCGGTCTACGTCGCGCACGGCGAGCAGATCTCGATCCTGGAGGCCGGGACTCGTCGGTCCATCAGCAGCGTCGACATCGGCCGCCCGGTGTCCTGCCTGACGATCAGCCGGGACGGAACCCGGCTGTACGTCGGCGACTACGACGGCACGATCACCGCACTGGCGGTGCCGGCGCTGGCGCAGGGCGTGCGCGCCGCGTAACTAGCGACCGGAGCAGTCCAGCGACACCGAGATGGTCTGGCTGGTCACCACCGGGATCAGGAAGGTTCCCCGTTCGCCGAGTCCGGGCCCGACGTAGGGCACCCACTGGGTGAGGGTCTGGGGATTGCGGACGCTGGTGACGACGCACTTCGACAGCGGAGCGGTGCCGATCTTGTCGATCTGCACGGTGTAGCCCTGCTGTTGCAGTTCGTCGATGGTCTCCTGGGCGGACTTCTCCGCCTGTGCGACGCCAGCTGGGACGGCCAGGACCGCCAACGCGGCCAACGCCGCGGCGTAACCGGCAGTCCTGCGCATGGTGCCTCCTCGCATTTCACGCTATCTGACTCATCGCTGCCGGCTCGCCGTGCGTTGCATCATTTCGGTGGCGGGCCGGTCAGAGATTCGACGGCGATACGATCGGGCCATGCAGAGCACCATGCAAGACTCCTCGCTGACCGTTGCCGCCATCCTGCGCTACGCCGTCAACGTCCACAGTGACCGCACCGTCACCACCGCCACCGGCGACGGCTTCCGGCAGGCGACCTACGGGGAAGTGGGTCGGCAGGCGGCGCGGTTGGCCAACGCCTTGCGTCGCCTCGGGATCAACGGCGATCAGCGGGTCGCCACCTTCATGTGGAACAACCAGGAGCACCTGGAGGCCTACGTCGCGATCCCGTCGATGGGTGCGGTCCTGCACACGCTGAACATCCGGCTGTTTCCCGAACAGATCGAGTTCGTGGCCTACGAGGCCGAGGACCAGGTGGTGATCGTCGATCTGTCGTTGGTGCCCATCCTGGCGCCCGTGCTGCCGAGGATGGAAACCGTCCACACCGTCATCGCCGTCGGGGCCGGTGACATCGCGCCACTGGAGGCTTCCGGAAAGCGGGTCCTGCGCTACCACGAGATCACCGCCGCCGAATCCGATCAGTTCGACTGGCCTGATATCGACGAAAAATCGGCTGCGGCAATGTGTTACACCAGCGGGACCACAGGCCATCCCAAGGGTGTGGTCTACGGTCACCGCTCCAGCTACCTGCATTCCATGGCGGTGTGCAGCGGCAACGGCATGGGATTGAGCTTCGCGGACAAAGCACTGGCGATCGTGCCGATGTTCCACGCCAACGCCTGGGGCATTCCCTATGCAGCGCTGATGGCCGGCGCTGACCTGGTGCTGCCGGACCGGTTCATGGACGCCAAGTCCATGGTGAACCTGATCGAGACTCAACGGCCCACCGTGGCCGGTGCCGTGCCGACCATCTGGAATGACGTGATGCATTTCCTGGATCGCGAGCCCGGCCATGACATTTCGTCTTTGCGGCTGGTGGCCTGCGGTGGGTCGGCCGTCCCGGTGTCGTTGATGCAGACCTTCGAGCAGCGCCACGGTGTGGAGATCCGGCAACTGTGGGGCATGACTGAGACTTCGCCGATGGCCACCCTGGCCTGGCCGGCGCCCGGTACACCCGCGGAGAAGCACTGGGAGATCCGCGCCACTCAGGGTCGCCCGATGTGCGGGGTCCAGGCCCGCATCGTCGACGACGAGGGTGCAGTGCTGCCATGCGACAACGAGGCGGTCGGCGAACTTGAGGTCCGCGGGCCGTGGATCACCGGTTCCTACTACCGCAATACCGACCCGTCGAAGTTCGAGTCGGGGTGGCTGCGCACCGGGGACGTCGGGCGGATCGACCCGCAGGGTTACATCACGCTGACCGACCGGGCCAAGGACGTCATCAAGTCCGGCGGCGAGTGGATCTCCTCGGTGGAATTGGAGAACACCCTGATCGCCCATCCGCTGGTGCGGGAGGCCGCGGTGGTGGGGGTGCCCGACGAGCGCTGGCAGGAGCGACCGCTGGCTGCTGTGGTGCTGCAGGATGATGCCGAGGTCTCACCGGCCGATCTGCGTGAGTTCTTGTCCGACAAGGTGGTTCGGTGGTGGCTGCCGGAGCGCTGGACCTTCGTCGACGAGATTCCGCGTACCAGCGTCGGCAAGTACGACAAGAAGACCATCCGGGCCCGCTACGCCGAAGGCGCCTACGAGGTGGTCACCCTCTAGCGCGGCCTCAGCGCTCGGCGCGCTGATAGGCCGTGACGACCGCCGCCCCACCCAGTCCGATGTTGTGCTGAAGGGCTGCGGTCACACCGGCAACCTGACGGGCGTCGGCAGTCCCGCGGAGCTGCCAAGTCAGCTCGCTGCACTGCGCCAGGCCGGTGGCGCCCAACGGGTGCCCCTTGGAGATCAGCCCGCCGGAGGGGTTGACCACCCAGCGTCCGCCGTAGGTGGTGTCCCCGGCGTCGATGAGCTTCGGCGCCTCACCCTCACCGCACAATCCGAGGGCCTCATAGAGCAGCAATTCGTTGGCCGAGAAGCAGTCGTGCAGTTCGATCACCTGGAAGTCCTGCGGACCCAGGCCGCTCTGGTCGTAAACCTTCTGCGCGGCTTGCACATTCATGTCGTAGCCGATGATGTTGCGCGCCGATCCGTCGAAGGTGGAGGCGAAGTCGGTGGTCATCGCCTGCCCGACGATCTCGACGGCCTGGCTGGCCAGATCGTGCTCGTCGAGGAAACGCTCGGAGACCAGCACCGCCGCCGCCGAGCCGTCGGAGGTGGGCGAGCACTGCAACTTCGTCACCGGATCGGAGATCATCGGCGCGTTCATGATGTCGGAGAGTGAGTACTCGGTCTGGAACTGTGCGTAGGGATTGTTCACCGAGTGCTTGTGGTTCTTGTAGCCGATCTTGGCGAAATGTTCGGCGGTGGCGCCGTAGTCGCGCATGTACTCCCGACCGGCGGCGGCGAACATCCACGGTGCCACCGGGAACGCCAACTCGTCGATCTCGGCCAGCGCCTTGATGTGACGCCGCAGCGGCGATTCGCGATCGTCGGCGCCGCCGCCGAGAGAGCCGGGTTGCATCTTCTCGAAGCCCAGCGCCAGTACGCAGTCGGCCAGGCCGCCGCGAATCGACTGGGCACCGAGGTACAGCGCGGTGGAACCGGTGGAGCAGTTGTTGTTGACGTTGACGATCGGGATGCCGGTCATGCCCAGTTCGTAGAGGGCACGCTGGCCGCAGGTGGAGTCACCGGCGACGTAGCCGACGTAGCCCTGCTCGATCTGGCTGTATTCGACACCTGCGTCAGCGAGCGCTTTGGTGCCCGATTCTCGCGCCATATCCGGGTAGTCCCAACCCTCGCGGCGCCCGGGCTTCTCGAATTTGGTCATGCCGACCCCGACGACGAAAACCTTGTTCTTGGCCATGTGGTCTAGTGTGCCTGCTATGGCGCTTCGGGTGGTGCAGTGGGCCACCGGTTCAGTCGGGGTGGCGGCGATCAAGGCGATCCTGGAACACCCCGAGCTGGAGCTGGCCGGCTGCTGGGTGCACTCGAAAGACAAGGCCGGCAAGGATGTTGGCGACATCATCGGCACCGCGCCGCTGGGTGTGATCGCCACCGACAGCCTCGATGAGATCCTCGCTCTTGACGCCGACGCCGTCGTCTACGCCCCGCTGCTGCCCAACGCCGACGAGGTCGCCGCACTGCTGCGCTCCGGCAAGAACGTCGTCAGCCCGGTCGGGTGGTTCTACCCCGGTGAGTCCGAGGCGGCGCCACTGCAGGCTGCCGCACTGGCCGGTAACGCCACCCTGCACGGAGCCGGGATCGGGCCGGGCGCAGCTACCGAACTGTTCCCGCTGCTGCTATCGGTGATGTCCACCGGCATCACCCATGTGCGGGCTGAGGAGTTCTCCGACCTGCGCACCTACGGGGCACCCGACGTGCTGCGTCATGTCATGGGCTTCGGCGGCACCCCGGAGCAGGCACTGGGCGGGCCGATGCAGAAACTGCTCAACGGCGGCTTCTTCCAGTCCGTGCGGCTCATCGTCGACCGGCTGGGGTTCGCCGCGGAACCGGTCATCCGCACCAGCCAGCAGATCGCCGTCGCGACCGCGCCCATCGACTCGCCCATCGGGGTGATCGCACCCGGTGAGGTGGCCGGGCGGCGGTTCTGCTGGGACGCCGTGGTGACCAATGTGATCGTGGTGCGTGTTGCGGTCAACTGGCTGATGGGGGAGGAGCACCTCGACCCGTCGTGGTCGTTCGGCCCCGCCGGGGAACGCTACGAGATCGAGGTGCGCGGGCACCCGAACACCTTCGTCACGGTGAAGGGCTGGCAGCCGGAGACCATCGAGGAGGGGTTGGCCGCCAACCCCGGTGTGGTGGCCACCGCCGCGCACTGCGTCAACGCCATCCCGGCCACCTGCGCGGCGGAGCCCGGCATCAAGGGGTTTTTCGATCTGCCGCCGCTCACCGGGCGGGCGGCGCCGTTACTCGCCCGCCCATAGCTGAGGCCCGACTCAGGCGCGGGCGGTCCCGCCCCGCAGGTACACGGTGGTGGTGTGGGTGAAGAACTCCCGCGCTGCGGAGCCCTGCTCCTTGGGGCCGAATCCGCTCTTCTTGGCCCCGCCGAACGGAACATGCGGATCGGCGCCGGCCGACTCGGAGTTGATGTGCAGAACCCCGACGTCGATACACTCCATGGCTTGCATCGCCCGGGTCAGATCCTGGGTGAAAACCGCAGCGCTCAAACCGAATTCGCTGTCGTCGGCGAG
>DAIPYT010000181.1:0-5636 GCA_036782595.1 Mycobacterium sp.
CGGCACTGTTGACGGCCAGCAACTCCCCGGCCCGGACCATGATCGTGCCGGCCGCGACCACTATGCCGAGAGTCTTCAACCAGGCGGTCAAACTGCTGGCGCAGTGAGGCTCCGCTCAACTGCTGGTCGGCCAGGAACCACTGCTAATTTTGCCCACCTCCGAGCGACAACCTGCTGCAGCCCACGGCTTGGGACCTTCGCGGGACGAAGGTTGTCGCTCAAAGGTGGGCGCCAGCACCTGGACGCGGCTCGAGTCGATTCAGCCAGTAGGTGTCCGCCTCTGAGCGGCCCTCGGCAGAGCGCTGTGGTCAGTGCTCGTCGTAGTGATCGTCGTGCGGGGCGTGGCGGTGCGCGCCGTGAAGGTAGTCGACGTGATCGCCGTGCGCGACGGCCTCATGCCCGCACCCATCGCCATGGGTGTGGTCGTGGACCTCGGCGACCACGTGCGCGCTCAGTGTGTGCTCGTCGTAGTGGTCCCCGTGCCGATGGTGGGCATGACCGTCGTGCAGGTAGTCGACGTGGCCGTCGTGCTCTACCGCGACGTGGCCGCAGGACGGCCCGTGCGGGTGGTCGTGATCGGAGTGCGTCGGGTGGGTGGTCACGGGATTAGTTTCCTTTCGCAGCTTTACTACGCTCAATATTACGCGAATACATTTTTATGAATTTGATATGCATGCATGCAACGCAGCGCAAAGGCATCGGTCAGGATGGCACCATGCAGCTTCCGCAGCGGCTGGCCCGCTTCAACCGGTATGTCACCAATCCCGTGCAACGCCTCTGGGCGGGATGGGCGCCGATGATGGGCATCCTGGAACACGTTGGACGCCGGTCGGGCCGGGTGTACCGGACTCCACTGACCGTGTTCGCCACCGATGACGGGGTGGCCATCCTGTTGACCTACGGCCCGGATCGGGACTGGTTGAAGAACCTCACCGCCGCCGGCGGCGGCCGAATGCGAAGGCACGGCCGGACGATCTCCGTTCGGAACCCCGAGGTGGTGAGCAGGGATCAGGCGGCCGCACACGTCACCGGATTCGGCCGCTGGGTGTTCGGACGGCTGCCGTTCGCCAACGCGCTGCTGCTCACCCGGGGCGAACGGCCTGACTGAATTCTGTGACTGCGCGTTTCAACTGCGCAATTGATAGCCTCCTCACAGACTCTTCGTCGACTCAATGGGGTGGGGCCAATGACCGGATTCGGCGTCAGGACGGGTGCGGCCGCATGTGCGCTCGGGCTCGCACTCTGCGGACCGCAGGCCATGGGGGTGGCCGCCGCGGACTCCCCCGACAGCTCCAAGAACTCCGAGAACTCCGGCGCCCAACGGCCCGGGGCTACGCGGACCGCACCTGAGCGCGCGGCGGCGACGAGGGCGGGGTCTCGCACCCCCCGTACAGCGCGGGTCATCGCCGCCCCTGCCGCGGCGGCGAGCAAGCCCGACAAGACCGGTATCCCGAAGGCGGCGACGCCCACCCGCCCAGCGCCGTCGGCGACGAAGGTCAATCCGCCGGACGAAAAGCCCTCCGCCGCATCAGATCCCGCGAACTCATCAGCCCCCGCGGCGGCCCTCAGCATGCCCGCCGCGCCGGTGACGGTTCCACCCGCCGCGACGCAATTGAGCTCTCCGGGTCAGCCCACCGTCGCGCGGGCCGAGAGCCGGGCGTCCAAAGCACCGGTCATGCACCGAGTCGGCCCGGCGGTCAGGCTCGCCCAGTTCCTCGACACGCTCAACGCCCGGCTGTCCAGCCTGCCGGCCAACCCCGTCAGTGAATTCATCGCCGGCGCGCTGCTGCTGACGCGCCGAGTGCTGCTGCCCGGCATCCCGACCATCCCGGTACTCACGGTGGGTAACTCGCTGGTGCCCGAGGGCAGCGCCGGGGATCCGCAGACGGCCGTTTTCGACGTCTCCCTGCGGTATGCCTACGACGACACCGTGACGGTGCAGTACTCGACCGAAGACGGGACCGCGACCGGCGGCGCGGACTACACCCCGGTGTCGGGTGTGCTGGTGTTCGCCCCCGGCCAGACGACCCAGCAGGTGTCGGTCAGCATCCTTCCGGACGGCATCGACGAGCCGGACGAGGCGTTCGGCCTCAAGGTCGTGTCGCAACCCGCCGGCGGCCGGCAGCGCAGCGCGCCGCTCGGGGCGGGCTCCGGTGTCATCGGAACCCTCCCGACGGCGGCGCCCGCCATCACGATCCCCGAACTCGACTCGCCGGCCTCGACACTGGCGGTGCGGGTCGACCCGACCCAGCAGTTTGCCGACGCGATCAAGGTCGATGCCAACACGACGTTCACCCTGACCCTGCCCGGCCCGGTGTCGTCCTACACCGTGATGGCCAACAAGCCGGCACTCGTCGACATCACCGGCGCGGGCAATCAGCTCACCCTGAAATCCCTGACGCCGGGCTTCCTGGGGCTCTCGCTGAAGTCGGGGGACGGAACCAGCCGCTACCTGGGCATGTACATCGCCGACCAGACCACGCACCTGATTCCCGACACCGTCACCGGGTATCTGCCGGTCGGATCGATCACCTCGCCCGGGACCGCGGGAGACGCCTTCCTGCAGGACTTCAACTTCCGGGAAGGGGTAGCCCCGATCGACTACCTCTACATCTACGACCAGGGCGGGGCGGACTCCACCGACGGCAACCTGCGCGGCCTGCTCACCCAGTCGGTGCGGCACGGACTGATACCGGTGGTGGTGTTCTACAACATCCAGGCCGTCAACAACGCCTCCGGTTCGACCAAGATCACCGAAGGCCCCGACGCCGCCTACCAGGCGATCAACGACTACAACTGGAGCGGTTCCAAACAGAGCGATCCGAACATGTTCACCGGCTACATGAAGCGCTACTACACCAAGCTGGCGGCCGACTTCACCGCGATGAACAACATCGGCGTACCGGTGCAGGTCGTCATGGAACCGGATTTCCTCGGCTACATGGCGGCGAACAAACCTTCGTTCACCCCACCCACCCCGTTCGTGCCGACTCCTGCTGACCGCACGCTCAATACCGTCAAGGTCTCGTCGATGTATGACGCCGGACTGTTGACCCGCGGCACCGATAAGTACTTCCCCGACACCGTCGCCGGGTTCGTCCAGTCGATCAACTACTACGTCGGCGAGAAAATGCCGAACCTGCGGATCGGCTGGAAGACCAACATCTGGGCAGTCGCGGCCACTGACTTCCAAAACCAGAAGATGGGCCTGCTGCACGAGACCGACTCGATGGTCTACCCGTGGCAGAACCAGTGGACCTCGGGCGTCGGCTGGACCGATGGGCGCAAGGCCATCATCAAGGGCGCGACCAACCTCGGCAACTTCCTCAACAAAGCCGGCGTGACGTCCTGGGCGGGCAGCGATGAGCGCAAGCCTTTCCTTGCCATCGACAAGTACGGCGTGGACGGGGCCTTCCTGTACGACACGGGGACATCGACCGCTGCCCGCGGCGTCCTGTCGGACTTCGTCGCCTCAGCCCAGTACTACTGCACATCGAAGTGCGATCCGGAAGCTACCCAGAACTACTTCGGACTGGATCCCGCTGGGCTGCTCAGCCTGAAGGTCGGCTTCGATCCGAACACCGGACTCCCCTACGACCCGCGCTTCCCAGGGGTCCTGGCCGCCCTGCAGAACGCCGCCGTCGCCGACCCGAATATCGCTCTGTGGTTCGTCAACGCCGACCAGTGGAACAACTACCTGTTGTTGGTCAAGACGTTGTCGACCACGCTCAACGGCACCAAGGTGATGCTGTGGCAGATTCCGCAGGGCCACATCAACGGATCAACGACACTCACCGGACGCGACCTGCCCAACAACAGCGCCGACGGATGTGCCCCGGGCGCGATCTGCGGGTTCGAGGACTCGGCCACCTCCTACTTCTTCGGCGACACCTTCACCGCCACCGGCGGCCGGCTCGCCCACTTCCGTGCCAACAAAGCCGAGGATCCCGGCGTGACGGTCTCGGGCAGCACCATCAACTGGGGTGAGCACATGACCCTGGCCGCCGATTCCGGCGCGCTGTCGGTGCTCTTCGGCGCCGGGCTGGGCGTCTCGACGCGCGGCTCGGTGACACCGGCGGGCGTGATCACCGACGGCAACTTCTGGAAGGACAAGGCGACGGGCTATCTGTCGGGAGTCGTCAGCTGAGTACACCAACTATACACGTGAGGTGTATTCTGCGTGTATGGCGAGGGTGCGCACCAATATAGAAATCGAGGACCTCTACGTCGAGGCGATCAAGAATCGCTACGGGGTCCAGACGAAGACCGAGGCCGTTGATCTGGCGCTGCGGCATCTGGCGGGCCAACCGATGACGCGCGAGGAGGCGCTGGCAATGCGGGGTGCGCACGCCATAGAGGCCCTGCCCGCCGACACCGGTCCCCGCGGCGCCGCGTGATTCTGGCCGATACCTCGGCCTGGGTCGAGTACGACCGGGCCACGGGCAGCAAAGCCGACCAGCGCATCGCGCATCTGATCGCAAACGCCGGGCCACTGATGTTCACCGAACCAGTTCTGATGGAGGTGCTCGCCGGCGCGCGTAGTGACGCGCGTGCCGACGATTTGCGGCGCATGCTGCTGCGGTTCAGTTTGGCGCACTTCGACGCCGTCACCGATTTCGAGGGCGCTACGAGGATCTACCGGCGGTGCCGACAAGCAGGCGTCACCCCGCGCGGCATGATCGACTGCATGATCGCCGCGGTCGCCCACCGTTGCGATCTCGCACTGCTCTCCTGGGACGCTGACATGTTCCGCGTCGCCGAGGTCGTCGGAATCGAACTGGACGAGGCATCACTTCGCGTTGGGTGACACCGTCACTGTGCCGATGAGTGACCCCGTGCTGGCGACGCCTAGGTGGGCTGCGGGACGGGCCGGCCCATGCTCTTGTAGATGTCCTCGATCAGCGTGATGCTCTTGGTCGCTAACGCGTTGTTGGGGTCGATCTCGAGGGCATCGCGGAACATGCCGAGCGCCTTCGGATACTTGTCCTTGGGAGCCAGCGCCGGGTCCAGCATGATCTTCTCGGCCTCCTCGGCAAGCTGCTGCGCCCGCTGCTGCTGATCCGCAGAGACCGCGGGGGCGTCTGCCTCCACGCTGTCGTCGGGGGCCATTGTCATGCTCGTACCGGTCGCCATCGGCGCCTCGGCCTTCTTGTCCTCAGTCGCGGCGGTGCTGCAGGCGGCCACGGTGAGGGCCGCGCAGGCCCCCGCGAGAAGAAGCCTCACACGAATTGGCATCTCGCCATTATGGTTCTCGAATCGCCCGTCTGGCTAGGCGGCCTTGCGGCGGAACCCTCCGCGAAAGAGGTCTATTCAGTCCGCTCGGCCGCACCGAATTTCCTACCGCGGAGTGGTCGTAGGCCCCGCCGAGCGGTGGGCCCACACGGCGAAGAGCGGGTCCCCCGGCCGCGGCGTCGGGCGCTGTTCGATGCGGGGCTCATCCCAGCCGGCCGAGCGGTGGAAGTACTCGGCCACCAGCCGCACGTGAAACTCGTCGTCGGTGGCCAGCCAACCCCGGATCGCCTTGGTCGGGAAGCACCGATTGGAGAACGTGCACACGAACGGTGCGCCGGGCCGCAGCACCCGGGCCACCTCGTCGAACACCTCGAGGGGCCGCACCAGGTAGTCGACTGACACCG
>DAIPYT010000182.1:0-5548 GCA_036782595.1 Mycobacterium sp.
TTCCAAACCCTGGCCGACCACTTTCCCGGCGGACAGACCGACCCCACCCGGGTGATCGCCCGAACCGAGAACGCCGACGCAGTCACCGCCGCGATCCAGTCCACCCCCGGCGTCGCCTCCGTGCAACAAGCTGGTGTGTCCGATACCGGGCTGACCCAGTGGCAGGTGGTTCTCAACGCCGCGCCGGCTTCTCCGGAGGCATTCACCACCGTTGAGGCACTGCGGGATTCGGCGCGCAAGGCCGACCGGCAGGCTCTGGTCGGCGGGACCGACGCCCAGGCATTGGACACCAAACGTACCGCCGTGCGGGACCAGAAGGTCATCATCCCGGCGATCCTGATCGTCGTGCTCGTGGTGCTCTATCTGTTGTTGCGGGCCGCGTTGGCGCCGCTGGTTCTGGTAGCCGCCACCGCACTGTCCACCCTGGCCGCCATGGGCATGGGCAGTTGGGTCAGCATCCACCTACTCGGATTCCCCGCGCTGGACAACACCACCCCGTTGTTCGCCTTCCTGTTCCTGGTGGCACTCGGCGTGGACTACACCATCTTCCTGGTGACCCGGGCCAAGGAGGAGACACCGATGTGGGGCACCCGGGGAGGAATCGTTCGCGCCGTCTCGGCCACCGGTGCGGTGATCACCAGTGCCGGATTGGTTCTCGCCGCGGTGTTCTGCGTGCTGGGCGTGCTGCCGCTGATCGCGCTCACCCAGTTGGGCATCATCGTGGGCCTGGGCATCCTGCTGGACACCTTCGTGGTGCGCACCGTCGTCATCCCGGCGTTGTTCACCCTCATCGGACCGAAGATCTGGTGGCCCGCCTTCCGCCCGGACGACATCGAGCGCACCGACGAATTCCCTACGCCGGTGGGCGGTTTCGCTGGCGTCGCGAACTCTCGCGATGTTCTGCGAAAGCCCCGTCACGAATCAGGAAGAGCACGCTGACGATCAACACCCACAGCGGAAATGCCATCGTCAACCACAAACTCTCCTCACCACCGAGAATCAGCGTCAGCGCCGATACGTAACTGAGGATCGTCAGCCAGCGCGGCATCAACCCCGTGCGCAGCCAGATCGTGGCCAACGACATCATGAACACCGCCGCCATCTTCAGCGCGTAGGTCTTCGACAATTTCAACAGCAGCATCTGACCGAACACACCGATTCCCGAGCCGGCCGCGTCCGCACCGAGATAGTGGCGGCTTTCGGCCAGTCCCGCACCCACCGCTGCGGAGACGAACATCATCGCCAGGAACAGCAGCCCGCTGCCCAGCGTCACGGTGGCGAAGAACCGGTCCTCGTAGCGGCCGAGATTGGCCCGCACCACGCCGATGAACCACAGGAAGCAGATACCCGCGAAAGGCATCAGCTGCGAAGCCAGCCGAATCTTGTCGCTGCCGGTGTCGAGCCACTGGGAACCCGGTTGGGCACCTTCCGGCAACGACGAGCGGATCAGATAGATCGCGGCGGCGAACAGCACGGCGAACAGCACGCCGGCCAGCGCCGCGGCGCGGGGGGTGGTGAGGTAGTGGAGTCTTGTCGCTTTGGTTTCAGACACCTCGACAGTGTCGCATTCGGCGACTCAGGTTGGCCGGAGTCGCATTCGGCGACTCAGGTTGGCCGGAGTCGCATTCGGCGACTCAGGGCTGGCCGGGCAGCAACTGAACCATCAGTCCGTTAGCCTCGGCAAGCAAGGTGCCGTCCGGGTCGGTGAGTTCGGCGTTGACAAAGGTCTTGCGGCCCTCGGTTTTCGGAGCCCAACCTCGGATGGTCAGCGGCATGTCGATCGGGGTGATGTTGCGGTAGTCGACATGCAGGAAAGCGGTGCGGCTGATCGGCCGGCCGACCGCGTGGATGATGATTCCGCACATCACGTCGAACATCATCGCGACCATGCCGCCGTGTACGGCGTTGTTGCCACCGACGTGGTAGCGGCTGAATTGCACGCCCACTTCGACGTTCCCGGGACTGAAGTCACGGATCTGCCACGGCGGCATCAGGATGCTGCCGGCACCGGGCAGGGCCGCGACCCGTCCAGCCGGAGCCGACCCGCCGGGCTTCTCGTGCGGGGCGAGGTAGTCGATCAGACCCTCGACGCGGTCGGCGGCGGCGTTCCAGTCGGGTGCGTCCGCCCCGACCGCGAGGTCCTGGGCGCGCCGCATGGCCGAGACGAAACGCCCGAAACCGGGCGGCTCGTCGATGATCGCGAAGCGGGGAAAGCCGCCATGATGGTCGTAGTCGGGGTCGAGCTCGCGAGGATCGGGGTCGGTCATCGAGGGCTGAGCACGTCGCGACGGACGATGGTCTGGTCGCGGCCGGGGCCCACCCCGATACATGAAACCGGCGCTCCGGCAAGCTCTTCCAGCCGTAGCACGTAGTCGCGGGCCGGCACGGGCAGATCGTCGAACTCCCGCGCCCCGGAGATGTCCTCCCACCAACCGGGCAACTCCTCATAGACCGGCACCGCGCGGGCGATCTCGCTCTGGGTCATCGGCATATCGTCGGTTCGCTTGCCGTCTATCGCGTAACCGACGCACACCGGAACGGTCTGCAGCGAGGAGAGCACGTCGAGCTTGGTCAGGAAGTAGTCGGTGATGCCGTTGACCCGGGTGGCGTAACGGGCGATCACTGCGTCGAACCATCCGCAGCGCCGCGCCCGTCCGGTGGTCACGCCGACCTCCCCGCCCGTCTTGGACAGGTAGGCGCCGTTCTCGTCGAACAGTTCGGTCGGGAACGGACCAGACCCAACTCGGGTTGTGTAGGCCTTCAGGATCCCGAGCACCGTGGTGATCCGGGTGGGTCCGATCCCGGACCCCACAGCGGCACCACCGGCGGTGGGGTTAGACGACGTGACGTAGGGGTAGGTTCCGTGGTCGACGTCGAGCAGGGTGCCCTGGGAGCCCTCCAGCAGCACCGTTTCACCGGCTTCGAGGGCACTGTTGAGCAGCAGTCGGGTGTCGGCGATCCGGTGGGCGAACCCCTCGGCCTGAGCCAGCAGTGCGTCGGTGATCTCCTGCGGGTCCAAGGCCTTGCGGTTGTAGATCTTGACCAGAACCTGGTTCTTGAAGTCCAGCGCCGCCTCGATCTTGGCGGCCAGCAGATCGGGGTCGCGGACGTCGGCCACCCGGATTCCGATCCGGGCGATCTTGTCCTGGTAGCACGGCCCGATGCCGCGGCCGGTGGTGCCGATCTTCTTGTTACCCAGATAGCGCTCTGTCACCTTGTCGATGGCCACGTGGTACGGCATCAACAGATGCGCATCGGCGGAGATCAGCAGGCGCGAGGTGTCCACGCCGCGATCTTCCAGACCCCGCAGTTCGGTGAGCAGGACGCCGGGGTCGACGACGACGCCGTTGCCGATCACGTTGGTCACGCCCGAAGTCAGGATCCCCGACGGGATCAGGTGCAGCGCGAAGTTCTCCCCGGTCGGCAGGACGACGGTGTGCCCGGCGTTATTGCCGCCCTGATAGCGCACCACCCACTGCACCCGGCCACCGAGCAGATCGGTGGCCTTCCCCTTGCCCTCATCACCCCACTGGGCTCCGATGAGCACTATTGCCGGCATGGCTGATCCCGCTCCCACTCCTGGCCTAATGTGTCCAGCCGGTGAGCCACCCTATCGGAGCGCCGCTCCTGGGACCGAAAAACGCGCAGCGGAGGAGGACAGCTGATGACCGACGACATCGCCGTGCTGGCCTTCGCCGGCCACCGGCCACCGCGTGCGCTGGGTTCGCTGCGGTCGCTCCAGATCGATGAACCGGCTGCCATCGACGCGGCGGTTCGCGGCGCGAGAAGGGTCGTCGTGCTGGGCGGGGACGCCGAGCTGGCGACCGTGTTGACCCGCCTGATGCGCGCTGACCTGCTTGATGTGGAGGTGGCCCGGGTCCGCGGGCTCGGTGGCGCGCGCCGGGCGCTGCGGGGGTCAGCCCGGCGGGTTCCGCTGATCCGGGACGACACCGGCACCGTGCTGGTCGGTTCGGCGCTGTGGCTGCCGCCAGCGCAGTCCTCTGCCATTCACGGCGAGGGGGTCGTCGATGACACCGTGCTTTTCGACGGTGACGTCGCCGGGGTGCGGATCGAACCGACCGCGACGATGCCGGGCCTGCGGGCCGCGGTGCTCGATGGCCGACGGCGACGGTGGGTCAGCGGCCGGGCCGCTCAGCTCGGCACCTCCGGGGCGCGGGTGGTCCGGGACGGGGTTGAGGGCGCGCGGGAGGTCAAGCGGTCGACGTTCTACCGCCACACCACCGGCTGGCTGCAGGTGAGCTGACAGGCATGCCAACGTCGGATCAGAGGCGGCGGGCCGGTCTTCAGCGCCC
The DNA here is from genome assembly GCA_036782595.1 of Mycobacterium sp. GTDB lineage: Bacteria > Actinomycetota > Actinomycetes > Mycobacteriales > Mycobacteriaceae > Mycobacterium. Next base: position 4,314 of record DAIPYT010000182.1, read on the forward strand.
GCGGGCCAACTCCTCTGATGGCCAGAACCGCACCCGAGTGCCGTTGCGGGGCACCAACACCGGAGCAGCCCGCCAGGGTGGTCCCTCGGGGCGGGCGCTGACCGGTTCCAGGCGGCCTTCCCGTAGCAGGGTATGCAGGACGGTAACGAGCTCGCACATCGCGAAGGCCGCGCCGATGCAGCGTTTGATACCGCCGCCGAACGGGATCCATGCATGCGCCGGTGGGCGGGTGCCGAGGAACCGCTGCGGCCGGAACTCCGCTGGATCGGGGTAGCTGTCCGGGTCCCGGTTGACGGCGTCGAGCAGCAGCACGATCCTGGTTCCCGGCTCCAGGGTGTAGTCACCGAGTCGGTAGGGACCGGCGGTCATCCGGCCGGTGATCGGCGCCGGCGGCCACAGCCTCAGCGTCTCGTTGATCACCGCCTCGGTGTAGGTGGCGAGCCCCGTCGTTCCCGACACCGTCGTGGCTTCTTCACGAACCCGTGCCAGCGCGTCGGGATGGTGCAGCAGCAGGTCGATCACCCAGGCCAGAGTGGTCGCCGTCGTTTCATGCCCGGCCAGCACCAGCGTGACGAGGTCGTCGCGAATTTCCTTGTCGGACAGGCCTTCCCCGTCTTCGGTACGGGCATCCACCAGCATTCCCAGAATGCCGGCCGGTAACCCAGGGTCGGCGCGGCGGGCCGCGATCAGTGGCATGAGCGCCTCGTCGATCCGGCGATTGATGTGGTGCAGGCGGCCCCAGATCCGCAGCGCGCCCAACCGGCGGGCGGCGTAGCGCACCGGTGTCTCCTCGGAGATGGCCAGCACCAGCAGGTCGTCGAACGGTGCGCCGAGCCGGGCGACCTCCTCGGGATCGCGCACGCCGAACATGACCTGCACGATCACCTCGAGGGTGAGTTGCCGTGCCGCCGCCAGCATCCGCATCGGGCGACCGGTCGGCCAACGCGACATCGCGGCCCGGGTGGCCTCCTCGATGATCGGAACGTAGCCGTCCAGCACATGGCCATGCAGTGGCGGGGTGAGAAGTTTGCGTCGCCGCAGATGCTCCGGCTCCTCCTGGACGAACATCGACCGACGGCCATAGATTGCCGCGGCCGGACCGACCCCCTCACCACCGAGAAGCACATCGGGTTTGGCGGAGAACACCTGCTTCACCAGTGCGGGGTCGGCGACCGCGACGACCGGTCCGTACCCCAGGACGGGGAGCGCCACCACCGGCCCGACCCGCCTGACCA
>DAIPYT010000183.1:0-5533 GCA_036782595.1 Mycobacterium sp.
TCGAGCACGTCCACCCCGTCGTCAGACCAGGCCTGCCGCATCGCCTCAGCGCCCTTGAGTCGCACCCACGCGGCCTCGGTCTGGGTGATCGGCACCGCCGAAAGGAACCGCACGGGTTCGCGCGGTGGTTCCAACGGCAGTTCCGGGATGTCCGAAACCCCCAGCAGCACAGCCGTGAACGGGGCACCGTCCCACAGTGGCGTGGACAAGTCGACGAGCAGATCGCCGGTGAGCACGATGCCGTCCACCGCCGGCGTCGCCGCGATCACCGCCAGGCTCCGGGCAAGTCCGGGGGTGGGCACACCGGCTCGCAGAGTCATCGCCACCTCGGCACGCGGGCCGCGGACCGGGTCGGCGATGGCTGCGGAGGCTTCGATCATCGGGTGGCGTGAACAGCCCAGCGAGACATAGGAGTACACGCTGTCATGGGCGAAGCGCAGCACGTCCATCCGCTCGACGCCGAGGAAGGTGATGCTGGCAACATCAGGTTCGGGGCCGGCGAAATGCTCACGCAGATGCCGCCCGGCGGCTGCCAGCGGATCGCTCACGCGGTGAGGTTCACCCCGGACACCGCGTCGAAGATGTGCAGCTTGGACAGGTTCAGCGCGAGGTCGATGGGATGACCGGTGGCCGCCGTCGAGTCCGCCGACACCCGCGCGACGTAGCGGTTGTGGCTCACACCGGAGTCGGCGGCCAGTTCGGCAAGATGCGATGACTCCGCGCCGGCGCCGGGCATCGAGAAGTACACGTACTTGTCGGCGCCGAGGGATTCCACCAGATCGGCGTTGACCCGGAAGATCAGTGACCGGGACCGCTCCATCGGATCGATCAGCGCGGCATCCTCGAAGCTCTCCGGTCGAACGCCGACGATCACCTCGGCGGCCTGCGGGATGGGGCCGGTCACCTCACTGAAGGGCAGACGAAGGCCGGTCGCGGTCGGCACGGCCGGGAAGAAGTTCATCGCCGGGGATCCGATGAACCCGGCGACGAACAGGTTGGCGGGGTGGTTGTACAACTCGTCGGGGGTGCCGATCTGCTGGGCCTGTCCCGCTCGCAGTACCACCACCCGGTCACCGAGGGTCATCGCCTCTGTCTGATCGTGGGTGACGTAGACGGTGGTGGCGCCCAGCCGGTTCTGCAGGCCGGCGATCTCGGCACGCATCTGCACGCGCAACTTCGCATCGAGGTTGCTCAAAGGCTCATCCATCAGGAACGCCTTGGGCTTGCGCACGATCGCCCGGCCCATCGCGACCCGCTGACGCTGTCCACCGGAAAGCTGCGAGGGCTTGCGGTCCAACAGTGCGGTGAGGTCCAGGATCTTGGCGGTCTCGGCGACCTTCGCGTCGATCTCGGCCTTACCGAGTTTGGTCAGCGTCAACGGGAAGGCGAGGTTCTGCCGCACGGTCATATGCGGGTAGAGCGCATAGGACTGGAACACCATCGCGATGTCGCGATCCCGCGGCGCCTTCTCGTTGACCCGTTGACCGCCGATGCGCAACTCCCCTTCAGTGATCTCCTCCAGCCCGGCGATCATGTTCAGCGTGGTCGACTTTCCGCATCCCGACGGCCCGACGAGGATGACGAACTCACCGTCGGCGATGGTCAGCGACAGGTCCTTCACCGGCGTGGCGCCGTCGGGATAGCGTTTGGTCACACCGTCCAGCACGATCTCGGCCATAAACCCGTTACCCCTTCACCGCGCCGGACGTCAGCCCGGCGACAATACGACGTTGGAAGATCAGAACGAAGATGATGATCGGGATGGTGATCACCATCGCGCCGGCCGCGATCGAACCGGTCGGCTCCTCGAATTGCGAACTGCCGGTGAAGTTTGCGATCGCCACCGGCGCGGTGATCGCCGCCTTGGTCGCGGTCAGCGACAACGCCAGCAGCAGGTCGTTCCAGGCGAAGATGAACACCAGGATGGCCGCTGTCACGATTCCGGGCGCCGCCAGTGGGGCGATCACCTTACGGAAGGCCTGGGCCGGTGTGGCGCCGTCCATCTTGGCGGCCTTCTCCAAATCCCAGGGGATTTCCCGGAAGAACGCCGAGAGGGTGTAGATCGCCAGCGGCAGCGCGAAGGTGATGTAGGGGATGATCAGGCCGGGCCAGGTGTCGAACAGGCCGATCCGACGTTCGATGTTGAACAGCGGTGTCACCAGAGAGATCTGCGGGAACATCGCGATCAGCAGTGCGGCGCCGATCAGAGCCCGCTTGCCGCGGAAGTCCAGCCGGGCCACCGCGTAGGCCGCCATCCCGCCGATCACCACTGCGACGACGGTGGTGATCAGACCGATGCCGATCGAGTTCACCAACGCCGAGGTGAACACGTCGCCTTTGAAGATGTCCTTGTAGTTGTCGAAGGTGATCGAGGACGGAATGAGCTTGCCGTCCTTGACCTCCTGGGTCGGTTTGAGCGACAGGCTGAGAATCCACAGCACCGGCAACAGCGCGTAGGTCAACACCAGGATGTTGACGACGGTCCAGAATCCAGCGCGTCGCGACCCCACCCGATCAGCCACCGTCACTCCGCCCCCTCGGCGCCGGGCGCTGAAGCGCCGAACAGCTTGATGTAGATGAAGGCGATGATCGCTACCGAAACGAAAACCAGAACGCTGATGGCCGAACCCAGCCCGAGGTTGAAGGCTTTGAACAGGTTGTCGTAGCCCAGGATCGACACCGATCCGGTGTCGTTGGATCCCCCGGTCAGCACGTAGATGTTGTCGAAGATCCGGAACGCGTCCAGAGTGCGGAACAGCAACGCCACCAGAATGGCCGGCTTCATCAGCGGCAGGATCACCCGCGTCAGCCGGGTCCAGGCACCGGCGCCGTCGACTTCGGCAGCCTTGATCAGATCGTCGGGCACCAGCGCCAAGCCGGCCAGCAGCAGCAGCGCCATGAACGGGGTGGTCTTCCAGACCTCGGCCAGGATTATCACCGCGAGCGACGGGATCTGTTCGGTGAGCGGGGCTGTGCCGTCCGGCAGCAGGTTGGCCAGGTAGCCCGTTCCGGGCGTCCAGGCGTAGTACCAGCTGTAGGAGGCGGCGACGGTCACGATGCCGTAGGGAATCAGAATGGCGGTGCGCACCAGGCCCTTACCGAAGATGGTGCGGTGCATCACCAGTGCCAGCGCCAAACCCAACGCGAACTCGATGGCCACCGAGATAATCGTGATGATCAGGGTGACGAAAAATGCTGTCCACCAATACTTGTCGGACAGGATCGTGGCGTAATTGGCGAACCCGACGAACGCGGTATCCCCCGGGCTGGCCAGGTTGTAACGGTGCAGACTCAACCAGAACGCGTAGACGATCGGGTAGGCGGTCACCGCCAGCATCAGCACGACGGCCGGGGCGATGAGCCAGTAGGCCAACCGCCGCTGGGATTTCGCGTCGCTGGTCAGCGCGGTGGTCACGGGATCAGCCCCTTACCGTCGATGGCCTTCTGCACCTGCGAAGCCAGTTCGTCGGCGGTGCGCTCCGGGTCGATCCCGGTGATCGGTGCCAGCGTCGCCGAGATCCGGGTGGACATGGCCTGATAGTTCGGCGTCGCCGGACGCACCGCGGCGTTGGTCAGCTGATCGCGGATGATCGCGTATTGCGGGTACTTCTTCTGGAACGCCGGGTCGGAGTACAGCGAGGTGCGCACCGCGGGCAGGCCACCCTCGATGGAGGTGTACCGCTGGTTGGTCTCGCTGCGGATGCAGCGCACCGCCTCGAATGCCTCGGCAGGCTTGCGGGTGGTGGAGGAGACCGCGAGGTTGAGCCCGCCGAGGGTGACCCGGGCCGGCTGTCCGGGCGTGACACCGGGATAGGGCGCGAAGGCGAATACCTGCTTACTCGCGTCGAGGGCCAATTGGAACTGTTCATCGGTCGGTGAGAACGTGCCGGCGTCGTTGATGGCACCGGCCAGTTCCGGCTTCTCGTTGAGGGGCAGGAACGGCACTCCGCCCTTGACTGCGTTTTCCAGCATGGAGGCGAAGACGAAGGGCCAGTTGACCTCCAGCGCCGCCTTGCCACTTTCCAGGGCCAACCGGGCGGTGCCCTCGTCGGTCTGGGTGACCGAGGGGTCGGCGCCGGGTGCGGTAGCCACCGACTTGATGATCTGGAGTGCCTTGACGGTGGCCGCCCGGTGTTCGGGGGTGTCGACCAGGGTGACGGTCTTGCCGTCCTCGGACAGCACCCGCCCGCCGGCGCTCTCCAGCAGCGAGTTGAACCACACCACCAGGCCCTCATACTGCTTGGCCTGCACCGCGATCCAGCTCGGCTTGCCCTCGGCGTGCAGGCGGGTGGCGTCGGCGATCATCTGGTCCCATGTCGCCGGTGGCGGGGCCACCAGATCCGGCCGGTACCAGAGCATTTGGGTGTTGGTGGTCACCGGCGCGGCGAACAGCTTGCCCTGCCACTTGGCCGTTTCCAGCGGGCCGGGGAGGGTGTCGGCCATGGCGTCGGCCTCCGCCTGGCCGGCCGGATCGTCGGACAGCGGAAGCGCCCAGCCGGCCTCGGCGAACTCCGCCGTCCACACCACGTCCAGAGCCATGATGTCCAGCGAGTCGTCGTTGCCGGTGATCCGGCGAGCCAGTTGCAGGCGCTGATCGTCGGCACCCTTGGGCAGGCTGAACTGCTGGATGCGGAACCGCCCGCCGAACTGCTCGTTGCAGCGTTCGGCGACGGCGGTGAACGTCGCGGTCTCACTGGCCGGGGTATAGAGGCTGACGGTTCGGCTGTCGGGGCCGGAGGTGCAGCCGGACACGGTCAGCAGCGCCAGCCCGACAGCCGCCACTCGGCAGCTACGCATGCCAACGCTCGTCACGGCGTCCGCCTTTCCTCCGTTACTGTCGCGGATCACTCTAGAGCGGTCTAGAGGGTCAGCCGCGACAGCAAGTCCCGAGCCTGCTCGGCGCCCTGCGGATCGCACAGGACGTCGTAACGACCGGCCACCAGTTGCATGGTGGAGCTGAAATCCCTTGTGCCCTTGGACATCGAGTACGGGATGGCCGAGGTGATCAGACCGAACATGATGCCGGCGGGGATGGCCGCGATCAGGCTCTGGCCCAGGTTGTTGGTCAGGATTCCCAGCAGCAGGCCGATGAAGACGCCCAGCCAGGCACCGCTGAGCACACCCCCGATGAGCACTTTCCCCCAGCTGAGCCGGCCGGTGACCCGCTCGACCTGCATCAGGTCGACACCCACGATGGTCACCTGCTGGACGGGGAACTGGCTGTCGGAGAGGTAGTCGACGGCCTTCTGGGCCTCGGCGTAGGTCGGATAGGAGCCGACCGGCCAGCCCTTCGGCGGCGTCGGCAGGCTGAGCGGGCCACGACGCGAAGGGCCCACGCCTCCGCCCGGGTTCTGTGCTGACGGAAAAGGACTGGTCATGGTGGTGCATTCTCCTTCATCGACTTCGGTGCGACGACCTATCGGGCCGCAAACATACGCTAGGTTCACAGCATGACAGCCGCCAGCGGTGACCCCGGGCAAGCCCCACCGCCGGACCCGGCGTACGGGCCACCGGGTGTCCCGGTGTACGGCTC
>DAIPYT010000184.1:0-5428 GCA_036782595.1 Mycobacterium sp.
CGACGTCGATCTCCAGCAGCCGCACCTTCCGGCCCCAGCGCCGGAATTCGGTGATGCGGATCAGCTCGATATCGGCCCGACTCAAGTGCCGGGTGCGCACCCAGCCGCGGTAGACCAGGCCCGCGGCGGTGATCGCCAACCGTGGCCGCGCACGCCACGAGCCGGCGGCGAACGCCAAGAGCCCGACGGCGGCGATACCGGCGAGGATCCGCCCCGGTGGGTCGCTCGCCACCGCGACGCAGCTCACAGCCATCAGGACGCCGAACGCCCCGAGGGCGAGGATCGCGATCGGCGACGGGCCCCACTGGTTATCCACAGGCATTATCCACAGTGGGGATAAATCACAGCCGTGTGATTGTCATCACCGCCAGCGCATGGTCAGCAGAAGACCCGCGATCATGAAGCCGAAGCCGATCGCATAGTTCCACGGACCAAGATCCGACATCCACATCAGGGCGTCAGGGGTGTCGAGGCCGGAGGCCGCGAGCTGAAAGACCAGCAGCCAGATCAGACCGATGAGCATCAAGGAGATGAACAGGACCACGAACCAGACGCTCGACGGCCCCGCCTTCACTTTCACCGGCGTACGGCTGACCGAGCTGGCGGTGAAGTCGTTCTTCTTGCGAACCTTTGACTTCGGCATGGCTATAGACATTAACGCAGCGCAGGGCGCTGCGGAGGTACGGGTAGCCTGTGCTGCGTGCGGGTCTTGGTCGTCGACAATTACGACAGCTTCGTGTTCAACCTGGTCCAGTACCTGGGCCAGCTTGGAGTCGAGGCCGAGGTGTGGCGCAATGACGACCGGCGGCTGGCCGGTCCTGCGGAGATCACCGCCGCGGCCCAGGACTTCGACGGTGTGCTGCTCAGCCCGGGACCGGGTACGCCCGAGCGGGCGGGCGCGTCCATCCCGTTGGTGCGGGCCTGCGCAGCCCGCCGCACCCCGCTCCTCGGGGTCTGCCTGGGCCACCAGGCCATCGGGGTGGCGTTCGGCGCGACGGTGGACCGGGCCCCGGAACTTCTGCACGGCAAGACCAGTTCGGTGTTTCACACCAATGTCGGCGTGCTGCGCGGCCTGCCCAACCCCTTCACCGCGACCCGCTACCACTCGCTGACCATCCTGCCGGAGACGCTGCCGCCGGAGTTGGAGGTCACCGCCGGCACTTCCAGGGGCCAGCGCAGCGACGGGATGGATCCGAGCGGGGTGATCATGGCGGTCCGGCACGTCGAATTGCCGATTCACGGCGTGCAATTCCACCCCGAGTCGATCCTCACCGAGGGCGGCCACCGGATGCTCGCCAACTGGCTGGGTTACTGCGGGGAAGCCCCGCAGGAGTCACTGGTCCGCCGGCTCGAGCAGGAGGTCGCTGACACGGTGCGGCACGCTACTCAGGGACTGGACCAGCAGATTACGACGCGAACGCCAGTGTGATCGGACCGTTGAAGTTCACCCCGGCGCCCGGCGCCGGACCCTGGGTCACCACCGCATTGTTCCGCTGACCGCTGTTGGGCACATCCGGTCCCTTCACCAGCACCCCGGTCCAGCCCAGCGCCCGTAGGTTGGGCTCTGCGTCGGTCCAGAACTGCCCGATCAGGTTCGGCATGACGAACTGGTTGCCCTTGGAGACCTTCAGCGTGATCGAGGTGTCCAACTCGGCGTCGGTGCCGGCGGGCGGGTCCAGCCCCAACACCTGGCCGGCCGGTTCGACGCTGTCCACCGGCGCGGTCAGCACGGTGTTGAATCCCACCGTGTTGAGATTCTTGGTCGCCTGCTCGGTGGACTGACCGGTGACGTCGGGCAGCGCCCGGGTTACCGGGCCGGTGCCCACCACCAGGGTGATCTCAGTGGTCAGTGCCGTGGTGCTGTTGGCCGGTGGGACGGTGTTGAGAACCTTGTCCCGTTGGGCGGAGGTGGACGCGGCCTCGGACTGCTTGAACTTCCCGAATCCGGCCGCGGTGAGCTTCTTGACCGCCTCGGCGTAGCTCAGGGCCGACACATCGGGGATCTCCCGCTGTTCGGGTCCGGTGGAAACGTCGATCGCGATCTCGTCGCCGGCGTTCACCGAGAGGTTGCCCGCCGGGTCGGTACTGATCACGTGGTCCGGTGGCACGACATTGTCGGGTTTCTGCTGGGTGCGAATCCGGAAGCCCTTGTTCTGCAACTCCGCGATCGCGTCGGCGGAGACCTTGCCCCGCACATCGGGCACCTGGATCGCGCGGGGTTTCCCGCCGCTGGCCAGATTGATCGCGACCGTGACCACCACGGTCAGGATCGACAGCACGGCCAGTGCCACCAGCCAGCGGCCGACCGGGCCGCCGCGTCGAACCCCGCGATAGTCGTAGTCCGACCCCGCGACCGAGCTCTCCGGACGCCCAGAGCTTCTCGACGACGTCAGCATCTGCGTGCGTTCGGCATGGGTCAGCACCTTCGGCGCTTCGGGCTTCTCCCCGCTGTGAACGCGAACCAGGTCGGCCCGCATCTCGGCGGCGGTCTGGTAGCGGTTGTCCGGGTTCTTTGCCAGCGCCTTGAGCACCACCGCGTCCAACTCCGGGGATATCCCGGAATGTTTGTGCGACGGTGCGACCGGATCCTCGCGGACGTGTTGGTAGGCCACCGCCACCGGGGTGTCCCCGATGAAAGGCGGCTCCCCGGTGAGCATTTCGTAGAGCACGCAACCCAGCGAGTAGACATCGGAGCGGGCGTCGACCTGCTCGCCGCGGGCCTGTTCGGGTGAGAGGTACTGAGCGGTGCCGATGACCGCGGCGGTCTGGGTGACCGGGTTGCCGGTGTCTGCGAGAGCCCGCGCGATCCCGAAATCCATCACCTTCACCGCACCGGCCCGGGAGATCATGATGTTGGCCGGTTTGACGTCACGGTGGATGATGCCGTGCTGGTGGCTGAAGTTCAGCGCCTGGCACGCATCGGCGATGACCTCCAACGCCCGGCGCGGTGGCATGGGGCCATCGTTGTGCACGATGTCGCGCAGCGTCACGCCGTCGACGTACTCCATGACGATGTAGGGCAGCGGACCCCGCGGGGTGGATGCCTCGCCGGTGTCATAGACCGCGACGATGGCCGGGTGGTTGAGCGCAGCGGCGTTCTGGGCCTCCCGGCGGAACCGCAAGTAGAAGCTGGGATCTCGGGCCAGGTCCGCGCGCAACACCTTCACCGCGACATCGCGGTGCAGGCGCAGATCGCGCGCCAGGTGCACCTCGGACATGCCGCCGAATCCGAGGATCTCCCCCAGTTCATAGCGGTCGGACAGCTGATGGGGTGTGGTCATAGCACCGTCTCGTCAGCCGGGGCCGGGCCGGTGAGCCACAGCGTGGCCGGCACCATCGCCGGTCCGGGGTTGCCGGGTTCTGACCGGTCGGTCCAACCGGACGGCACCGCCGGCGGGGCCGGGGCGCCGGGATCCACGGTGTCGGTGACGGTCTGCTCGACCGGCGTGTTGGAACGCTGTTGGCGATCGGCCATCACGATCAGTATTGCGCTGATGATCGCCAAGGCGCCGAGTACTCCGGCGGCCCACAGCAGCGCCCGCTGACCGGAACTGAAGCCGCCCCGGGCCGGTGGCGGCGGCCGGTGGCTGGCGGTGGTGCGCGGCCGGGCCGCCGAGGCGGCGCGTGCCGCGTCCACCGCAGCCGGGGTGCGCTTGGCCGCGCCAGGGATCGCGGCCGGAGTGGCTTTGATGGTCGGTGCGGAGTTGGGCCGCGGGGGCCGTCGGCCCGAGCGCACCGCGGCCACCGCGTCGGCGAACTGTCCGCCGCTGCGATAACGCATACCCGGGTTCTTGACCAGGGTGATCTCGATGAGCTCACGGACATTCGGCGGCAGGTCCGGCGGCAGTGGCGCGGGCTGCTCCTTGATGTGTTTCATCGCTACCGTCAGCGCGCCGTCGCCGGTGAATGGCCGCTTACCCGAAACCGCCTCGTAGCCAACGACTCCCAGCGAGTAGACGTCACTCGCCGCAGTGGCGTCCTCGCCGAGCGCCTGCTCCGGGGCGATGTACTGGGCGGTGCCCATCACCATGCCGGTCTGGGTGACCGGCGCGGCGTCGACCGCCTTCGCGATGCCGAAGTCGGTCAGCTTCACCTGACCGGTCGGAGTGATCAGGATGTTGCCCGGCTTGACGTCGCGGTGCACCAGGCCGGCGGCGTGCGCCACCTGCAAGGCGCGACCGGTCTGCTCGAGCATGTCCAGGGCGTGCCGAAGCGACAGCCGTCCGGTCCGCTTGATGACGGAGTTCAGCGGTTCGCCGTTGACCAGTTCCATCACCAGGTACGCGGTGCGGCCCTCGCCGTCCATCTCGGTCTCGCCGTAGTCGTGCACCGCGGCGATACCGGGGTGGTTCAGCATCGCGACCGTGCGCGCCTCGGCGCGGAACCGTTCGATGAATTCCGGATCGGAGGAGTACTCCTGCTTCAGGACCTTGACGGCGACCCGCCGCCCCAGCCGGCTGTCGACGGCCTCCCACACCTGGCCCATGCCGCCGGTGGCGATCAGCCGCTGCAGCCGGTAGCGGCCCGACAGTGTCACTCCCACGCGCGGGCTCATGGCTTGCCTCGCTTCGCTTGGCTGCGCGGGCTCATGGCTTGCCTCGCTTCGCTTGGCTGTGCGGGCTCACGACGCCCCCTGGAGCGCCGCGGCGATCGTCGCCCGGCCGATCGGGGCGGCCAGCGCGCCACCGGTGGCCGACAGCCGGTCTCCGCCGTTCTCCACCAGTACGGCCACCGCAACCCGCGGGTTCTGGGCCGGCGCGAAGGCGATGTACCACGCGTGCGGTGGGGTGTTGCGCGGGTCGATTCCGTGCTCGGCGGTGCCGGTTTTAGAGGCGATCGCAACGCCCGGGATCGCCCCGTTCTGCTGGGTGAACTTCTCGGCGCCGACCATCAAATTTGTTAGCTTAGCCGCGACCTCGGCCGAGATAGCGCGTCGCTGCTCGACCGGTGTGGTGTTGCTGATCTCCGCCAGATCCGGCCCTTCGACTCGATCCACCAGATACGGCTGCATCACCACACCGCCGTTGGCGATCGCGGCAGCCACCATCGCGTTCTGCAGCGGGGTCACGGCGACGTCCTTCTGGCCCATGCTGGACATGCCGACGGCGGCCGCGTCGCCCATCGGGCCTACGGTCGACTCGGCGACCTGAAGCGGAATCGCAGCCGGCGGGGCGTCGAACCCGAATGCGTCGGCGGTGTTGCGCAGCGCGTCGCCGCCGATGCGGATACCGAGCTCAACAAAGGCGGTATTGCAGGACCGCTCGAAGGCCTCCCGCAGCGGCGCCTTGGGGGCATTGCCGCACGGGGTACCGCCGTAGTTCTCCAGGGTGGCGGTGCTGTTGGGCAGCGGTATCTGCGGGGCCGCGGTCAGCTGCTCGTTCTCGGTGATTCCGGCCTGCAGCGCCGCGGCGGTGGTGATCACCTTGAA
>DAIPYT010000185.1:0-5418 GCA_036782595.1 Mycobacterium sp.
CGACGCTGACGACGCTGACGACGCCGACGAGTACGGCTATCGGAAGACCAGCCGCAAGACCGCACTGCTTTCGGCAGCGCCCGGCCATGATGACCTTTCCGACGGGTACTACGACGATCCGCGCGCGTACGCCGACGAGCCGCCGGCCTGGCCCGGCGCCTCGGGGCCGATCGGCACGCCGTACGACAACTACCCGCTCGACGAGCCGGCGGCCGAAACCTCCAATGCGACAGAGCCGATCAAACCGCGCCGCAAAAAGCCCGCCCAGCCCAAGCAGCAGCCCAAGGCGTTGGACCGGGTCGTGGAAGGTCCCTACACGCCGCCGTCACTGGACCTGCTCATCCCGGGCGACCCGCCCAAGCGCCGCAGTTCCGCCAACGATCAGATGGTGGAGGCCATTTCGTCGGTGCTCGACCAATTCAAGGTCGACGCCGCCGTCACCGGCTGCACCCGCGGCCCGACAGTCACCCGCTACGAGGTGGAACTCGGCCCCGGGGTGAAGGTCGAGAAAATCACCGCCCTGCAACGCAATATCGCCTATGCGGTGGCCACCGAGAGCGTCCGGTTACTGGCACCCATCCCGGGTAAGTCCGCAGTCGGCATCGAGGTCCCCAATACCGACCGGGAAATGGTGCGCCTTGCCGACGTCCTCACCGCCCCGTCGACGCGTAGCGATCACCACCCGTTGGTGATCGGACTCGGCAAAGACATCGAGGGCGACTTCATCTCCGCGAACCTGGCCAAGATGCCGCACCTGCTGGTGGCCGGTTCCACCGGATCCGGCAAGTCCAGCTTCGTAAACTCGATGCTGGTGTCGCTGCTCGCCCGGTCCACGCCCGAAGAGGTGCGGATGATCCTCATCGACCCCAAGATGGTGGAACTGACTCCCTACGAGGGCATTCCGCATCTGATCACGCCGATCATCACCCAGCCGAAGAAGGCGGCCGCCGCGCTGGCCTGGCTGGTCGAGGAGATGGAACAGCGTTATCAGGACATGCAGGCGTCCCGGGTTCGCCACATCGATGACTTCAACGCCAACGTCCGGTCCGGCAAGATCACCACGCCACTGGGCAGCAAGCGCGAGTACAAGGCCTACCCGTACATCGTGGCCATCGTCGACGAGTTGGCCGACCTGATGATGACCGCGCCGCGTGACGTCGAGGACGCGATCGTGCGGATCACCCAGAAGGCCCGCGCTGCCGGCATTCACCTGGTGCTGGCCACTCAGCGGCCATCGGTGGACGTCGTCACCGGCCTGATCAAGACCAATGTTCCGTCTCGCTTGGCCTTTGCGACATCGTCGCTCACCGACAGTCGGGTGATCCTGGATCAGCCCGGCGCCGAGAAGTTGATCGGCATGGGTGACGGTCTGTTCCTGCCGATGGGTGCCGGCAAGCCGATCCGACTTCAGGGCGCCTACATCAGCGACGAGGAGATCCAGGCCGTTGTTGCGGCCTGTAAGGATCAGGCTGAACCGGAGTACACCGAGGGTGTCACCGCCGCCAAACCGTCCGGGGACCGCACCGACGTGGATCCCGACATCGGCGACGATATGGACCTTCTCCTGCAGGCCATCGAACTGGTGGTCTCCAGCCAGTTCGGCTCCACGTCGATGCTGCAGCGCAAGCTGCGGGTGGGCTTCGCCAAGGCCGGCCGGCTGATGGACCTGATGGAGACCCGCGGCATCGTCGGGCCCTCGGAGGGCTCCAAGGCACGCGAGGTGATGGTCAAACCCGATGAACTCTCCGGCACCCTGGCCGCCGTCCGCGGCGGGGGCGGGGCTGCCGACGAGGACGACGAGGACGACGGGGACGACGGGACCGGGGTGCCCGAGGACTTCTGACCCCCCGTGGTCAGAGCGCCAGAGGTCAGAGCACCCGCAGCATCCGGGTGTTGCCCAGGATGTTGGGCTTGACGTAGCTCAGGTCGAGGAATTCGGCGACGCCGACGTCATAGGAGCGGCACATCTCCTCATAGACCTCGGCGGTCACCGGAGTTCCCTCTATTTCGGTGAAGCCGTGGCGACCGAAGAAATCCGTCTCGAAGGTGAGTACGAAAAGCCGCTCCAACTCCAGTTCGCGGGCCACTTCGAGGAGACGGTCCACGATCGCGTGTCCGATACCGCGGCCCCTGACCGCCGGGTCGACGGCGACGGTGCGCACCTCGCCGAGGTCGGACCACAGCACGTGGAGGGCCCCGCAGCCGACCACCTGGCCGCCGAACTCGGCCACCCAGAACTCCTGAACCGCCTCGTAGAGAGTGACCAGGTTTTTCTCCAACAGGATTCGGCCGGCGTAGGTGTCCACCAGGCGTTTGATCTCCGGAACGTCCGACGTCCGGGCGCGGCGAACCGTTACGCCGTGGACGTCCGCGTCCACCGACGTTGCTTCGGAGAAGTCGGTCACGGGCGCAACCCTCTCGTGCCTTGTTTCGGGTGGGGACAGAGTAATAAACCAGTGGGAGGGGCCTGAGTTGTTCGCCACCTACTATTCCCTCTATCGGCAGCCGTCTTCGTTAGTACCCACAGATTGAACCGGTGTACCGATATTCTGATTGCCGTGACGGGCCAACCCCAGAATCCGCCGACGATTCGGCGTGAATGGATGGTCCACGTCCCCAACCTGCTGACCGGCCTGCGTCTGGTGCTGGTCCCGATTTTCCTATTCTTTCTCTTCGCCGGCGACGGGCACCAAACCGCAAGCCGGATAACCGCTTTCGCCATTTTCGCGGTGGCGATCATCACCGATCGCCTCGATGGTTCGCTGGCCCGCAGTTACGGGGTGACAAGCGAGTTCGGCAAGCTCGCCGACCCGATCGCCGACAAGATGTTGATCGGTTCGGCGCTGATCGGCCTGTCGATGCTGGGTGACCTGCCCTGGTGGGTGACCGTGGTGATCCTCATCCGTGAGATCGGTGTCACCGTTCTGCGGTTCGCCGTGATCAGTCGCGGGGTCATTCCAGCCAGTCGGGGCGGCAAGCTCAAGACCCTGGTGCAGGCCATTGCCATCGGGTTGTTCGTCCTGCCGTTGCAGAACTGGCCGAGTCAGTGGCAGACCGTGGCCTGGTGGGTGATGTGGGCGGCGATCGTGTTGACCGTGGTCACCGGACTGGACTACGTGATCTCAGCGGTCCGCGGAACCCCGATCCGGGACTGAAGTCGCGCGCCGGGAACCTTCCGGGTGACCTCTGCGTTGCACAGGGTGCTGCAACGATTCAGTGCTGCAACGATTCAAAGGAGGACATCGCGATGGCGGTACTGCTGCGTGAAGTAATCGGTGACGTGCTGCGCCGCGCGCGTACGTCCCAGGGCCGCACCCTGCGTGAGGTCTCCGACTCCGCCCGGGTCAGCCTCGGGTATCTCTCCGAGGTGGAGAGGGGCCGCAAGGAGGCCTCCAGCGAGTTGCTCAGCGCTATCTGCACTGCACTCGACGTTCCGATGTCCCGTGTGCTGTGCGACGCCGGTGCGGAACTGGCCTGCCAGGAAGGCGCCACGGTCATCCCGCATCCGGCCGCAAGAGCGGTGGCTTGACCTCGGATTTGCCGAATTTCTTCGGACCACACCGCAAGGTGGTGTGGAGCGGGGGTCCGAACCTATAAATTGGGCTCGATAAATTGGTCTCGGACAATCCGACCAATGCGGCAATCGACTCGAAGGCGGGGCAACACCTCATGGCCAATCCGTTTGTGAAGGCGTGGAAGTACCTGATGGCGCTGTTCGGCGCCAAGGTTGACGAGTACGCCGACCCCAAGATCCAGATCCAGCAGGCGATCGAAGAGGAACAGCGGCGGCACCAAGGCCTCACTCAGCAGGCCGCCCAGGTCATCGGCAACCAGCGTCAGCTGGAGATGAAGCTCAACCGCCAGCTGGCCGACATCGAGAAGCTGCAGGCCAACGTGCGTCAGGCTCTGACCCTTGCCGACCAGGCCACCGCTGCGGGCGACGTCGCCAAGGCCACCGAATACAACAATGCCGCGGAGGCGTTCGCGGCCCAGCTGGTCACCGCCGAGCAGAGCGTCGAGGACCTCAAGGTGCAGCACGACGCGGCGCTGCAGGCCGCTCAGCAGGCGAAGAAGCATGTCGAGCAGAGCGCCATGAATCTGCAGGCCAAGGTCGCCGAGCGCACCAAGCTGCTCGGGCAGCTGGAACAGGCCAAGATGCAGGAGAAGGTGGCCGAGTCGCTGCGCTCAATGGATGAGCTGGCAGCGCCCGGGAGCACGCCGAGCCTCGACGAAGTGCGCCAGAAGATCGAGCAGCGCTACGCCAACGCCATGGGCTCGGCGGAGCTGGCCGAGAACTCTGTCCAGGGCCGCATGAGGGAGGTTCAGCAGGCCGGTGTCCAGATGGCCGGACATTCCCGACTCGAGCAGATCCGTGCTTCGATGCGTGGCGACGCACTGCCGGCCGGCGGCGCCGCCACCCCGGCCACCCCGGCCATCACACCTGAGCCCGAGCAGCCGCTCGGCCAGTAAGGATTCCCAGGAGGGCGAATACTCGATGACGGTAGAAGCCGAGCACAAAGCGGGCTTCGCTGCACGGTCGTGGCGTTCGATGCTGCAGCGCAGCATCGACACCGTCAGCGAGTACGCAGACGTGGCCGCCCAGCGTCTCGGCGCGGCTGCCGACCCGCGCGCCCGACTGCTGCGAAAGCGGCGCTGGGCGTTGCGGTTAGGACTGCTCTTCACGTTCGCGACCGCCTTCTGGGCACTGGTGACGGGGCTCTTGGCGGCGTGGAGCACCCCGGTGTGGGCGCTGCTCATCACCGGTCTCATCGCCGCTGGAGCCGCTGTCCCGGCCACCCTGTGGCTGCTGCGCTACCGATGGCTGCGCGGTGAGCCGCTGCCGCCGGAGCGTCAGGTCAGCGGCCGCCGCCTACCGCCGCTGGGCTCGGTTGCCCGCCCGGCGATGTCGGCCCTGGGTGCCTCCGAGCGGGGGTTGCATTCGCTGCTCGGAGTGATCGACCGCGGCGGGATGCTGCCCGCCGTGGAGATCCGTGAACTCACTGCCGCGGCGGGCCGCTCAGCGGCGACCATGACGGCCACCGCGGCTGAGGTGGCGGCGATGGAGCGTGCGGCCGGCGACAATCCCGATTCCCGCGCCTATCTGGCCCCGACGATCAACGCGTTGACCGGGCAGCTCAACAGCGGGGTGCGGCAGTACAACGAGATGGTGACCGCCGCGGCGCACCTGGTGTCCTCGGCTAATGCCGGGACGGGAGTCTCCCAGCAGCGTTACCGCGAGGAACTCACCCACGCCACCGACCGGCTATCCGGGTGGGCGCATGCCTTCGAGGAACTCGGAACCGCGCAGCGGGTCTGAACCGCTCAGAGCGTCGGACGCAGCGCCGGCACTGCCACGCCGATCACTCCGCGAACCAGTGCCTTAGTGAAGTTCCACATGTCGAAGTAGTCGCGCCACAG
>DAIPYT010000186.1:0-5396 GCA_036782595.1 Mycobacterium sp.
GGTGTGGTGCCAGGACGACTTCCCCTGGCAACCCGATCCGCAGCGGGACGGATCACAGGCCCGGGCGACGTCCCAGCAGATCCTCGCGGCGGTCTTCGCCGATTATCCCGACCTGTCGGTGCTGGCCGTGCGCGGCGCGTTCGACGAGCGCCTCGAAAGCGTTCTCCGCGAGGTGGGTTCGCCTTAGAGCCGGGCCCGGATACGCTCGCCGACCTCTTTGGTCGACAGCGTTCCCCGGCGGGTGGCGAGGTGGTCGGCGACTGCCTTGTCGATCCGGGCAGCCGCGGCCTCCTCCCCCATGTGCGAGAGCAGCAGGGCCACGCTCATCACCGCGGCGGTGGGATCGGCGATGCCCTTGCCGGCGATATCGGGCGCACTGCCGTGCACCGGTTCGAACATCGACGGGTTGGTGCGGGTCGCGTCGATATTGCCGCTGGCGGCCAACCCGATCCCACCGGACACCGCCGCGGCGAGGTCGGTGATGATATCTCCGAACAGATTGTCGGTGACGATGACGTCGAACCGGCCGGGGTCGGTGACCATGTAGATGGTGGCCGCGTCGATGTGTTGGTAGGCCACCTCGACGTCGGGATACTCCGCGCCGACCTCAGCCACGGTGCGTGACCACAGACCGCCGGCGAACGTCAGCACATTGGTCTTGTGCACCAACGTCAGGTGCTTACGTCGCGCACGCGCCTTCTCGAAGGCGTAACGCACCACCCGATTGACGCCGAAGGCCGTGTTGAGGCTCACCTCGGTGGCGACCTCGTGAGGCGTGCCGACCCGGATGGCACCGCCATTGCCGGTATAGGGGCCTTCAGTGCCTTCACGGACCACGACGAAGTCGATCGCCGGGTTTCCGGCCAGCGGGCTGATCACACCCTCGTAGAGCCGACTCGGGCGCAGGTTGACGTGATGGTCCAACTCGAAGCGGGTCCGCAGCAGCAGGCCGCGTTCCAGGACGCCGCTGGGCACCGAGGGATCACCGATCGCACCGAGCAGGATGGCGTCGTGAGCCCTCAGCTCATCGATCACGCCATCGGGCAGCACCTCGCCGGTGGCGTGATAGCGCCGCGCCCCGAGGTCGTATTCCGTCTTCTCGACCCCGGGCAACACGGCGTCGAGCACGTTCAGTGCCTCAGCGATGACCTCCGGGCCGATCCCGTCGCCGGGGATCACCGCAAGCTTCATCTGATTCACGAGAAATCAACCACTTCCACGGTGGTGGCCTCGACGGCGTCGCGGATCGCGGCGCGCACGTCGGCCGGGACGTCGCGGTCGAGGCGCAGCATCACCGTCGCTCCACCGCCGGAGGTGTCCTGGCTCAGCTGCGCCGCCTGGATGTTGACGCCGGCCTCTCCGAGCAGGGTGCCGATCTTGCCCAACGCGCCGGGCTTGTCGCCGTAGTGCAGGATCAGGTTGACGCCTTCGGCTCGCAGGTCGAAGCTGCGGCCGTTGATCGAGACGATCTTCTGCACCTGCTGCGGCCCGGACAGCGTCCCGGCGACGTTGACCGAAGATCCGTCCGGTGCGACCACCCGGACGTCGACCAGGCTGCGGTGGTTGGGGCTCTCCGAGGCGCTGCTCAGTTCGGCGTTCAGTCCGCGGTCGGCGGCCAGAGCCGGGGCGTTGACGAAGGTCACCTGCTGGTCGGTCATTGTGGAGAACAGGCCCCGCATCGCCGAAAGCTTCAGCACCTCAACATCTTCGGCCGCCAGTTCACCGCTGACTCGCACCGACAGCGCGTCGGGCGCCTCGGTGCCCAGCACACCGGCCAGGACGCCTAGTTTGCGGACGAGTTCCAACCACGGTGCGACTTCCTCACTGACCGCACCGGCGCCGACGTTGACCGCATCCGGCACGAACTCCCCGGCCAGCGCGAGTCTGACGCTGGCGGCGACGTCGGTACCGGCGCGGTCCTGCGCTTCGCTGGTCGAGGCGCCCAGGTGCGGTGTGACCACGACCTCCGGCAGCTCGAACAGCGGGCTGTCGGTGCACGGCTCGGTGGAGAAGACATCCAGGCCGGCGGCACGCACGTGGCCGCTGCGGATCGCATCTGCCAGCGCGTGCTCGTCTATCAGTCCGCCGCGGGCCGCGTTGACGATGATGACGCCGGGTTTGGTTTTGGCCAGCGCGTCCTTGCCCAGCAGCCCGGCGGTCTCCTTGGTCTTGGGCAGGTGTACCGAGATGAAGTCGGCGCGGGCCAACACGTCGTCGAGCGGCAGCAGTTCGATCCCGAGCTGGGCGGCTCGGGCCGGGGGCACGTAGGGGTCGTAGGCGATGACGTGGGTGCCGAAGGCTGCCAGCCGCTGGGCCACCAGCTGGCCGATGCGGCCAAGGCCCACCACGCCGACGGTCTTCCCGAAGATCTCCGTGCCGTTGAACTTCGAGCGCTTCCAGGTGTGCTCGCGCAGGGTGGCGTCGGCGGCGGGAATCTGGCGGGCCGCCGACAGCAGGAGCGCGCACGCGTGCTCGGCGGCGCTGTGGATGTTGGAGGTGGGCGCGTTGACCACCAGCACCCCGGCGGCCGTGGCGGCGTCGACGTCGACGTTGTCCAGGCCCACACCCGCGCGGGCGACGATCTTCAGCTTGGGTGCGGCCGCGATGACCTCGGCGTCGACGGTGGTGGCCGAGCGGACCAGCAGCGCGTCGGCGTCAGCCACCGCTTCCAGCAACTTCGGGCGGTCCGGGCCGTCGACCCAGCGGACCTCCACCTGGTCGCCGAGGGCGGCGACGGTGGACTCGGCAAGTTTGTCGGCGATCAGCACAACGGGCAGGTTCACCGGGACAGACTAATAGGTGCGAAACTGCCCAGATGGACGTCACCGTCGTCGGCAGCGGCCCCAACGGACTGGCCGCCGCGGTGCTCTGCGCCCGCGCCGGGCTGAAAGTGCAGGTCCTGGAGGCGCAGACCACCCTCGGTGGCGGTTCGCGCACCCTCGCAGACCCCGAATTCCCCGACGTCCGCCATGACATCTGCTCGGCGATCCACCCGTTGGCCTTGGCCTCACCGTTCTTCGCCGAGTTCGACCTGCGGGCCCGGGGCGTCGGACTGGCGGTCCCGGAGATCTCCTACGCCAACCCACTGGCAGGGCGGCCGGCCGCACTGGCCTACCGCGATCTGGAACGCACCTGTGCCGGGCTGTCCGACGGCGCATCCTGGCGGCACCTGCTGGGCCCCCTGGTGGTGCACGGCCAGGACGTCGTGAGTTTCCTGATCGGCGACAAACGCTCGCTGCCGCCGGGCATTGCGGCGGCGGCACTGCTGGGGCAGCGGATGCTCGAGCAGGGCACACCGGCCTGGAACACGCTGCGCGGCGAGGACGCCCGGGCACTGTTCACCGGAGTGGCCGCGCACACGATCGCGAAGATGCCCTCGCTGGTGGCAGCCGGCGCCGGCCTGCTGCTGGCCACCCTGGCGCACACCTCGGGTTGGCCGGTGCCGGTCGGCGGAAGCCAGGCCATCGCCGACGCGCTGATGAACGACCTGCGCGCCCACGGCGGGCAGCTGCACGCCGGCGTCGAGGTCACCTCACCCCCGCCCGGCGTGGTGCTCTACGACACCGCACCGACGGCACTGCTGGACATCTACGGCTCCGCGCTACCCGAGAAGTACGCGCGAGCGCTACGGCGGTACACCTTCGGTCCCGGTGTGGCGAAGGTGGATTTCGTTCTCTCCGAGGACATTCCGTGGTCCGATGATCGACTCGCGAGGGTGCCGACGCTGCATCTGGGCGGCACGCGAGCCCAGATGGCGCATGCCGAACGGGAGGTCGCCGCCGGCCGGCATGCCGACTGGCCGATGGTGCTGGCCGCGCAGTCCTGGGTCGCCGATCCCAGTCGCGTTGGCGCACAGGGCCGTCGGCCGTTTTGGACCTACGCCCACGTTCCAGCGGGGTCGGGGGTGGACCAGACCGCTGCCATCACCGCGGTGATGGAACGCTTCGCCCCGGGCTTCTCCGACATCGTGGTTGCGGCGCGCAGCATCCCGGCCTCCGGGTTGCATCTGCACGACGCGAACTATGTTGGCGGCGATATCGGGGTGGGCGGCAACTCGGTGGTGCGCGCACTGCTGGGCCCGACCCCGCGGGTAAACCCCTGGGCCACACCGATTCGGCAGGCCTACCTGTGCTCGTCAGCCACCCCGCCCGGAGGTGGGGTACACGGCATGAGCGGGTACTACGCCGCGCGGACGGTGCTCAAACGGGAGTTCGGGTTGGCGGTGCCGTCACTGCGGCCATGAGTAGGCCCACCGTGCGATCCCATCGGCGGTGGAGTAATCGAAGTACAACGGACCCAGCAGGAATGGCGCCGTCCCCGTGTTCAGGTAGTCCGCATTAACTTCGCCCTCCAACACCACGGTCTCGCCGTTGGTGTCCTCCCGGGTGACAGTGGTCTGGTAGAGCCATTGTCCGTCGGGGGTGTAAACGTTGATTTTGGTTTCCACCGGCAGGGTCTTGGAGTCCGTCAGATCCGCGGGGAGAGCGGTCGCCGAAACCGAACCCCCGAGACCGCCGCTGTCGATAAAGGTCTGACTCGCGGTGGTAAGACTGCCGACCTCACCCTCAGGGCTGATGATCTGGTACTTAAGAAGCGCTCCCCGCCAATCCGGAACATTTGCCACTGGCGGAAGTGGGTTGTCGCCAAACCTGATCAGCGGACCAGACGCCGACATGTCGATAAGCAATCCGTTCGCGAGAGTTTCGGGCAGGGCGTAGACCGGACTGGCGATGTTGACGGTCGGTTCGGTCGCCCCGACACCGACACCCAAGTCGGGTCCCACGCCGTAGTAAGGCCAAAGCGAGGGTGGAATTACTTCCCACACGCCGTCGGTCAAGTATTGGACTTCTGTGATCACCCCGACAGGTATCGAGGACGTGGCGATCCCGTTCTCGAATACGACGGGCACGAGGTAAACGTCGAAGAAGTCCTTTTGGTAGGTCGGATCCACCCCGTAGGGGATCATTCCGGTGATCCCGGTCGACGGTCCGAGGTCGACACCCTCGAGAAGCGTGTACGGGATGACCAACCCGGGCGCCCCGGTGTCGACCAATGTGGAGATCTCAAGACCGAAGATGGTGATCAGGGCTTTCGGTTGATTGGCTGCCTCGTCGTAGGTCAGCGGAATGGTGGGCGGCCCGCCGGCCTTGCCTGCTGCGCCTACGGCACCCCGTATCCCGGCGTCACCGCCGGAACCGCCGGGACCCATAACGCCACCGGCCCCGCCTGCTCCGCCATTGCCGAAAATCACGCCGCCCGCCCCGCCGGTGCCGCCTGCGGCGAGCGTGCCGCCGACACCTCCGGTCCCACCGGTGCCGAAAAGGCCTGCGGCTCCTCCGGTTCCGCCGATACCGAGTGGACCGCCGGTCCCGCCGGCGCCCCCGGTCCCGGAGAAC
>DAIPYT010000187.1:0-5385 GCA_036782595.1 Mycobacterium sp.
CGGAGGTCTCACGGGCGATCCGGCATCGGATCTTCTTGTGGAGACCCAACTCGGATCCTTCCCAGCGGTCCATGTTGTCCTCGTCGGCAGGGGTGACGTCATAGAGGACAACGAAGACGCTGGACGCGACGTCCTCGACCAGGGTGGCCAATGCCCCCTCCCAGCCGATGTCCTCCCCGGCGAAGGTCAGCCGCCAGCCGTGCAGCCAGCCCGTTCCGGACATCGGGGAGTGCGGCGCACGCTGCAGCATCTGCTCCGGATCCATGTTGGACCCGTAGGCGGCGTAGATCGGCACGATTGAAGCTTAGAAGCTACCGTTGGTCCGTGACCCCCCCTACCCCCACGCGGATCGTCATCATCGGCGGGGGCCCGGCTGGATACGAGGCCGCCCTGGTGGCCGCAGCCCGGGGCAGCGAGGTCACCGTGGTGGACTCCGACGGCATCGGCGGGGCCTGCGTGCTCTACGACTGCGTGCCGTCGAAGACCTTCATCGCCTCCACCGGGGTGCGCACCGAACTGCGCCGCGCCTCCGGGCTCGGCTTCGATATCGGCATCGAGGACGCCAAGATCTCGCTGACCCAGATCAACAACCGGGTCAAGACGCTGGCAAGGTCGCAGTCCGCCGACATCGGCGCGCAGTTGCTCGGCCAGAAGGTGACCGTCGTGGCCGGGCGCGCGGAACTGACTGACGACCTCCCCGGGATGGCCCAACACCGGGTCAAGGTCACCTGCCCCGACGGCCAGCAGCGGTTGCTCGAGGCCGACGTGGTGCTCATCGCCACCGGAGCCACCCCCCGCGTGCTGCCCGGTGCGGCGCCCGACGGCGTACGGATCCTGAACTGGCGTCAGCTCTACGACCTCACCGAGCTTCCCGAGCATCTGGTGATCGTCGGCTCCGGGGTGACGGGTGCGGAGTTCTGCAACGCCTACACCGAACTCGGCGTCGCGGTCACCGTGGTGGCCAGTCGCGACCAGATCCTGCCGCACGAGGACAGCGACGCCGCGGCGGTGCTGGAGGAGGTGTTCTCCGAACGCGGTGTGACGCTGGTGAAGAACGCCCGCGCCGACTCTGTCGTGCGCACCGGCTCGGGAAGCGGCGAGGGCGTGCGGGTCACCATGGCAGACGGCCGCACCGTCGAGGGCAGCCACGCGCTGATGACAGTCGGCTCGGTCCCCAACACCGCGGGCCTGGGTCTGGATCGGGTGGGCATCGAGCTTGGCCCCGGCGGCTACATCCAGGTGGACCGGGTGTCACGGACGACGGCGTCCGGGATTTACGCCGCCGGCGACTGCACCGGCCTGATGCCGCTGGCGTCGGTGGCGGCGATGCAGGGTCGGATCGCGATGTATCACGCCCTGGGCGAGGGGGTGGCGCCGATCCGGTTGCGGACAGTGGCCTCGGCCACCTTCACCCGCCCCGAGATCGCCGCGGTCGGTGTGCCCCAGACCGCGATCGACAGCGGAGCGGTCCCGGCCCGCACGCTGATGTTGCCGCTGACCACCAACGCCAGAGCCAAGATGTCGCTGCTGCGCAGGGGATTCGTCAAGATCTTCTGCCGCCCGGCCACCGGGGTGGTGATCGGGGGAGTCGTGGTGGCCCCGATCGCCTCGGAGCTGATACTGCCGATTGCGCTGGCCGTGCAGAACCGCATCTCGGTGACCGATCTTGCTCAGACGCTGTCGGTTTACCCTTCGTTATCCGGTTCTGTGGTGGAAGCTGCACGAAGGCTCATGGCTCACGACGATCTCGACTAGCCTTCGAATACTTGTTGAACACCCTGTCAGTAACTTCCCAGGAGGGGCAGTGAACGACCCGATTCTTCGACCCGGAAATGGTCAGACTTTTCTCGGACCCGCGCAGCGCGCCGAAGCCTGGCAGCGTCTGGGCGGCGAGCAATTCGATGTGGTGGTCATCGGCGGCGGAGTGGTGGGCGCCGGGGCCGCTCTGGACGCTGCCACCCGTGGGTTGAGCGTCGCTCTGGTCGAGGCCCGAGACTTCGCCTCCGGCACCTCGAGCCGTAGCTCGAAGATGTTCCACGGTGGTCTGCGCTATCTGGAGCAGCTGGAGTTCGGCTTGGTCCGAGAGGCTCTGCACGAGCGGGAGTTGTCGCTGAGCACCCTGGCGCCGCACCTCGTCAAGCCCCTGCCATTCCTTTTCCCGTTGACCCACCGGATGTGGGAGCGCCCCTATATGGCCGCCGGGATCTTCCTCTACGACCAACTCGGCGGTGCGAAATCCGTTCCCGCCCAGAAGCATTTGACCCGATCGGCCGCGCTGCGCCTGGCGCCCGGCCTCAAGCGCAACTCCATGATCGGTGGCATCCGCTATTACGACACCGTCGTCGACGACGCCCGGCACACCATGATGGTGGCCCGGACGGCCGCCCATTACGGCGCGGTGGTGCGCAATTCGACCCAGGTGGTATCGCTGCTGACCGAGGGCGATCGGGTGGTCGGCGTGACGGTGCGCGACTCCGAGAACGGCCAACTCACCGATGTGCGTGGGCATGTCGTCATCAATGCCACCGGTGTGTGGACCGACGAGATCCAGGCGCTGTCCCGTCAGCGCGGCCGTTTCCGGGTACGGGCATCCAAGGGTGTGCACATCGTCGTCCCGCGCGACCGCATCGTCAGTGAAGTGGCGATCATTCTGCGTACCGAGAAGTCGGTCCTGTTCGTCATCCCCTGGGGAACGCACTGGATCATCGGCACCACCGACACCGACTGGAATCTCGACCTGGCCCACCCGGCGGCCACCAAGGCCGATATCGACTACATCCTCAACCACGTCAACACCGTCCTGGTCACTCCGCTGACCCATAACGACATCGACGGTGTGTACGCGGGGTTGCGTCCACTGCTGGCGGGTGAGAGCGAGGAGACCTCCAAGCTGTCGCGCGAGCACGCGGTGGCCTCGCCCACCCCCGGACTCGTCGCGATCGCGGGCGGCAAGTACACCACCTATCGGGTGATGGGTGCCGACGCCGTGGATGCCGCGGCGGAGTTCGTACCGGCGCGGGTGGCGCCTTCGATCACCGAGAAGGTGCCACTGCTCGGGGCGGACGGCTACTTCGCGCTGATCAACCAGACCGATAGCGTGGGCGAGCAATACGGTCTGCACCCGTATCGGGTGAAGCATCTGCTGGACCGCTACGGCTCGCTCATCGGTGAGGTGCTCGGTATGGCGGAGGGCCGGCCGGATCTGCTGGAGCCGATCACCGACGCGCCGATCTATCTGCGCCTCGAGGCGGCCTACGCGGCTGCCGCCGAAGGTGCGCTGCACCTGGAGGACATCATGACCCGCCGGATGCGGATATCCATCGAATACCCGCATCGGGGTGTGGACTGTGCACGCGAGGTCGCCGAGATCGTGGCTCCGATTCTCGGGTGGACGCAGACCCAGATCGACACCGAAGTCGACACCTACATCGCCCGGGTCGAGGCCGAGGTGCGCTCCCAGACCCAGCCCGACGACGCCTCTGCCGATGCGCTGCGCGCTGCGGCACCCGAGGCGAGGTCGGAGATCCTAGAGCCGGTGCCGCTGACTTGAGTCGGCCCTGATGCTGCCGGTGCGTGACGGGCTGGGGCCGGCGCGACTTCGGCTGCACGGTGGCAACGTCGCCGAGGAGTTCGGTCGCCGGTTCGGTCCGGATGGCCGAGCGAAGGTGCTCGCCGGTGAAGTGGTCGACGCTCGCGGCAACGCTGTCGACGGCTCGACCGTGCAGTCGGCAGGTGCGGTGGTGTATCTGTATCGTGAACTGCCGCAAGAGGTTCCGGTTCCGTTCGACGTCCCAGTGCTCTACCGCGACGAGAACATCCTGGTGGTGGATAAGCCGCACTTTCTGGCCACCATGCCGCGTGGACGCCACGTCGCCCAGACCGCTTTGGTGCGTCTGCGCCGCGAGTTTGACCTGCCCGAACTCAGCCCGGCCCACCGACTTGACCGGCTGACCGCCGGGGTGCTGCTGTTGACCGTCCGTCGTGAAGTGCGCGGGGCGTATCAGACGATGTTCGCCCGCGGGGAGGTGTCCAAGACGTATCTGGCGCGTTCGTCGGCGCAGCCGGGCTTGGCTGCGCCGGTGGTTGTCTCTAACCGCATCGTCAAGCACCGCGGCGTCCTGCAGGCCACGGTGGAGCCCGGAGAGCCCAACGCCGAGACGATGGTCGAACCACTCGGTGGGGGGTTCTACCGGTTGACCCCGCGAACCGGGCGTACGCATCAGTTGCGCGTGCACATGGCGAGCCTTGGTCTTCCGCTCGACAACGACCCGCTGTATCCCGACGTGCTGGAGACCGATCCGGCCGACTTCTCCGGGCCGCTGCAACTGATAGCTCACGGCCTGGAGTTCTGCGACCCGATTAGTCGACGGTCGCGCCGGTGGGAATCTCGCCATCTCCTGCATCCGATGCCTTTATGCCCTGGTCCGTGACCCGACCCGGGATTATGGTTGACCCATGCTGGGCAAAAGCGCCGACGACGAACACGAACTGGTTCTCATAGCGGGATACCCCGATCTGGAGACCGCCGAGACCGACTTCAACGAAGTCGAGCGCCGGACCAAACACGGGCTGGAGATGCGGGCCGCCGCCCTGGTGCGCAAGAACGCCGAAGGCCATCCGGAAGTCGTCGAGGCCGCCAACCGCCACGGACGCACCGCGGTCGGGGTGGGTGCCGGACTCGGCGCGCTTTTTGGGCTGTTCGCCCCCCCGTTCGGTCTGTCGTTGCTCGTCGGTGCCGCCGCCGGTGGCCTGATTGCCGCCTTCAGCGAACACGAGTTGCGAACCCATTTGCAGCATGAGGTCGGTGAGGCGTTGGAAACCGGCACCGCCGTCATCCTCGCGGTGGTCTACCCCCACGGACGCGAACCCCTGGAACTGACGTTGGCCAATGCCAGCGGATTCCGTGAATTGCCGCTCAGCAAGAGCACCGTCAATCAGATCGAAGGGACCGTCACCGAGTTGATGGAGAAGGTCAACGCTGGCACGACGGACACCAGTAGCTGACCCTTTCGGCATCCGACTGACCGGCCCGAGCAATCCGGGTCCCGCACCGGCGGCACGGCTCGCCACCGCGGCCGTATACCCACAGCTGCTGACCCGGCCGAGTGTTGCCCGTGGTGGTGCGTCCCCGACGCAATCTATTGGCCCACAGCATCTCCCGCGCCCGGACGACGACGCGGTGCGGGTCTGCCAAGGTGCCGACCGGGCTGGTGGGGAGACGGCCGAACAGGTAGCACAGTTCATTGCAGTACACATTGCCCACACCGGCCATCACGCGCTGGTCCAGCAGGGCCGCGGCGATCGGGCGGTCAGGATCGGCGGCGAGGTTCGACGCCGCCCGCCGTGGGTCCCAGTCCCCGCCGAGCAGATCCGGGCCCAAGTGGG
>DAIPYT010000188.1:0-5361 GCA_036782595.1 Mycobacterium sp.
CCGTTGCGTCAGGCAGTCGACGAGTCACTGCTGGCCATGCGCCAAGACGGCACCTACGACACCATCAGGGCGAAGTACTTCGGCGATCCGCGCGGGGATTGAGCGGGGATTGATTACGCCAAATACAGCGACACCCGGCCGGACATTCATCCGGCCGGGCATCAGGTGAGCTATCAGTAGCAGGGAGCGGCGCCCGGCGTGTAATACGGAAGGCCGGCGGGGGAGATGCACGGCGCCTCGCCCGGGAAGGCGGGATATATAGAGAACGGGTAGGCCTCGGGGAAGCCGTAGCGGGCCCAGTCGCCGGCACCGGCAACTGCTGCCCCGGCCACCGCCGCATCCGTTCCGACCACGGCGGCGTCGACCCCAAGCCCGACCAGACCCGGACCGCAGTCGGCAACCGCGACGTGGCGCCCACCGATCTCGCCGCAGATCTCAGCCTGCGCAACCGGCGTCATGATCGCCGGCACCGACGCCATGGCCAGCGCGGTAAACAGCGTGGCAGTCATTTTCTTTGTCATGCCGCCATTATCGTCAGCGCGGCCCGGGCGCGTTACCCCGGATCCAAAACGGCCCCCGGGGAGAGAACTCCCCGGGGGCCGCTTCGGTGTTCGTAGGACGTCGAGCGAGACTACTTCTTGGTGATGGTCTCGGTGAAGCTGCCCTTGCCGTCGTTGGTCCAGGTGATGGTGCCGTTCTGGAACTCGCTGATCCAACCGCCACCGGACATCTTCGGACCGTCGCCGGTCTTGGTCTCGTCGGCGGTCGGCCAACCCAGCGCGCCGGTCGGGCCGCCCTGCTCGGCGTAGACCCTCGCGATCTCACCCTGCACGACGTAGGAGCCAGCCGGCGAGGAGTAGATGGTGCCGTTGGCGAACGGGGTCATGCTGCCGTCGCCGACCTTCTCCGACATTCCGGTCGGGGCGCCGAGAGCGGTGGCACCGCCGAGGCGGGTGTAGGCGGCCGCGGTCGGGCCGTCGAGGGACACATCGCCGACGCCGGGAACGCTCATCGTGGTGGGTGCGCCGTTGACCACGGAGGAAACCGCGCTGGAGGCGGCGCTGGCGCCGCTGCTGACCGCACTGCCGGCGGCGCTGGCGCCGCTGCTGACCGCGCTGGAGGCGCTGGACGCGGCGTCCTTGGCGGCTTCTTTGGTGGCCGAGCAGCTGACGGCGAATGCGGCAGCGATGGCGAGGCCGCCGGCAGCGGCCGCGGCGCGGGCCATTCTGGTGTTCATTCTTCGGGTTCTCCTTCTAATGGGTTAACTCTGACGACAGGCGTCGCAGGCCAAACTAGCAAACGCAGCCTACGGTGCGACAACCCAGACAGCGGCCTTTACCGGCCGAAGTCTGCAATCGAGACAACTAATGATTCTGGTGTTACCGCTGTGACTCGGTTGGATTTGGATGCCGTGATTCCGGGTCGGACGGCGTAAGACCGGTTACGCTCTCCCGGCGGAGCGGCAACGGAGCCGCCCGTCGAGGAGCGATGATGCCGGCAGCCGCAGTCGACAAACAGCACGTCAAAGCGCCGAAGCAGAGCGGCCCCGCGGCTGTGAAAGGCCCGGCGCTGCCGCGCAGCAAGACGCTGATCGTGCACTCCGCCGACGGAACCCGACTGCACACCGAGGTTTTCGGTCCCGCCAACGGCTACCCGATCGTGCTGGCCCACGGGATCACCTGCTCGCTGAAGGTCTGGCACGAACAGATCAACGACCTGTCCCGCGACTTCCGGGTCATCGCCTACGACCACCGCGGACACGGCCGCAGCGGAGTGCCCGCCCCGTCGGCCTACAGCCTCGACCACCTGGCCGCCGACCTCGACGCCGTCCTCGCCGCCGTGCTGCGGCCCGGAGAGCGGGCCGTTGTCGCCGGACACTCGATGGGCGGCATCGCCATCAGCGCCTGGTCGGACCGATTCCGGCACCGCGTTCAGGAGCGCGTCGACGCCGTCGCGCTGATCAACACCACCCACGGCAACCTGCTGGACAAGATCCGGCTGCTGCAGATGCCCGGAGTCCTGCGTTCGACCCGGATCGCGGCAGCCGGCGCGATGATCCGGTCCCTGGGCGGCGCCCCGCTGTTCCGCGGCGCCCAACCCGGCAGCCGTCGTTTCATCCAGATGATGGCCCTTGGCGCCGACGCCGACCCGGCGCTGTCGCGCCTTCTGCACGACATTTTCGCGGCCACCGCACCAGCCGGCCGGGGCGCATGGGCGAAGGTCCTCGTCGAGGAACTCGGCCCGAAGGTCTACATCGACCTGTCCGGCCTGACCGTGCCGGCGCTGGTCGTGGGCAGCACCGATGACCGGCTGCTGCCGATCTGCCGGGCCCGCAAGATCGCCGATGCGGTGCCCAACCTGATCGAGCTGGTCGAGATCCCCGGTGGGCACTGCGCGATGCTGGAGCACCCCAAGGTCGTCACCGGCCACCTGCGTGGCCTGGCCGGCGCGGTGAGCGCCGCGCAGCGGATCAGCTCCTAAGCGCCGCCAGCGCCTGAGCCACTTCATCGGCTGCGCGCTGCCCGGACCGCACGGCGCCGTCCATGAAGCCGGTCCATTCGTCGGCAGTCTCGGTGCCGGCCCAGTGCAGCGGTCCCACCGGTGTGCGCAGCAGCCCGCCGAATTCGGTCCATGACCCCGGCGGCACCGCCGCCGTCGGGCCGCCAGCCGCGAAAGTTTCCGCCCCCCAACGTTGGTCGAGATAGTCGATCGGGGTGGCGGCTTCCTCGCCGAACAGCGCGGTGAAGCAGGCCAGCACCTGCTCGCGGCGCTGATCCTCCGGCAGTGCGTCGAATCCGCGGGGGTCGGTGAAGCCCAGCAGAACGCCCGGGCCGCTCTGGGACTCAGTGTTGTGGGGGCTGACGTCGAAGGTGATGAAGACCGGGCCCTGGTCGGACAGCGCCTGCCCGGACAGTCCCTTGGCCCGCCAGAACGGGGTCCGGTAGGCGGCGTAGGACTTGGTCAGTGCGCCCTGCGGCCAGCTCTGGGAGAGCTGCTGGTATTCGATGGGCAGAGCCGGGGCGATGTCGATGTCGAGGCGGTGCGCCGGCGGGATCGCCACGATGGCCCGTCGGGCTTCGACCACTCCCGCCGAAGATGTCACCGCCACCGCGCTCTCCGACCACTCGATGCGGGAGACCGCGGCGCGCAGCCGGATCCGGTCGCCGAGTTCGGCGGCGATCCGCTGCGCCATCTCGTGGGTGCCGCCGGGGAAGTGGTCCTGCTGGGCGCCGCCGACGACGTCGAGCATGCGGTCCAGCCCGCCGGAGGTCTTGACGTAGCGCAGCGCATGCAGCATCGACACCTCGTCGGGCTCGGCACCCCAGGTGACCCGGGCCATGATGGCCATCAGGTCACGCGATCCGGCGGTCGCCTTGATGGAGCGCAGCCAGCCGCCCAGGCTGATGGCGTCCAGTTTCGCGGCGTTCTTCGACGTCCACGGTTCGGTGATGCTGATCCCGCGGGCGATGCGTTCGAACTGCCACTGGATGCGTCCGATGTCGAGCAGCCCGATGAGTCCCAGCTTGGGGATGGTGCCGCTGTAGCGGTGCACGCGGCCGCGCCACCGGATCAGGTTGGCCCCGGCGTGGTAGGTCGGTGTCGTCGGGCAGCCCAGGTCGGCGGCGAGTTTGAGGACGGCGTCCTGGGTAGGGCCGACGAAGGAGGCGCCGCGGTCCACCGGCACGCCGGCCAGCGTCCCCGAGAAGGTGCGGCCGCCCACCCGGTCGCGGCCTTCGAGCACCGCGACGTCGTAGCCGCGGGCGGTGAGTTCGCGTGCCGCCGTCAGACCCGCCAGGCCCGCTCCGATCACCACCACGTCATGCGCCATGACTGCCAAGTCTAGGGTTCGTGCATGAAGGTGCTGACTGCGTTGTTCGGGCCGCTGGATGCCGCAGAGCGTGCGGGGGTGTTGCGTGAGGCCGGGGCGGCCGGGGTGTTCACCTTCGAGGGCCCGCATGATGTGTTCGCGCCGCTGACCCTCGCATCGACGGTCGGGGGACTGGAGTTGATGACCAATGTGGCCATCGCCTTCCCGCGCAACCCGGTGCAGTTGGCCCACCAGGCCTATGACCACCAGCTGCTCAGCGGTGGCCGGTTCACCCTCGGTCTGGGCACCCAGATCCGCACCCAGATCGAGAAGCGCTACGGCGCGCAGTTCGACCAGCCGGTGGCCCGGATGCGCGAGTTGGTCGGTGCGCTGCGGGCGATCTTCGACGTCTGGCAGTCCGCCCAGGATAAGAACGGAGCCCGGCTGGATTTCCGCGGCGAGTTCTACCGGCACACGCTGATGACACCGACGTTCAACCCGGGGCCCAATCCCTTTGGGCCCCCACCCATTTACATCGGCGCGCTGGGGCCGCGGCTGACCCGGGCGACCGTCGAGGTCGCCGACGGGCTGCTGGTGATGCCGTTCGGATCGACCCGCTTTCTCCGGGAGGCGACGATGCCCGCGGTGCGCGAAGGACTGGGCGGCCGCACCGGATTCGCGGTGGTGCCGGAGATCATCGTGTCGGCCGGGCAGGATCACGAGGCCACCCGGCGGCTGCTGGCGTTCTACGGCTCCACCCCGGCCTACCGACCGGTGCTCGACATCCACGGCTGGGGTGAGCTGCAACCGGAACTCAACGCCCTGTCCAAGCAGGGCCGGTGGGCCGAGATGGGCGGGCTGATCAACGACGAGGTGCTGCACACCATCGCCGCCTGCGGCACCCCGGCGCAGATCGCCACCCATATCCGAGAGCGGGTTGCGGCCGCCGATGGCATGGCTGAGCGGGTGTGCCTGTATCAGCCGGGGCCTATCGGTGTGGAGGTGCTCGCCGAGATCGTCGAGGAGTTGCGCTAGCCGCTACCAGGGGATTACGGCGCCACCGTCAGCCAGTCGGCGAACCCCGACGGGTCATGGCGGCCCAGCGCCCCGTGCTCGAACAGGCCCCAGCCCTCAGCGGTAGACCCGCCTTCGTGGCACACCGCCCGGCCGACGTGGTCGATCACCCCGAACCCGGACCGGGCGATGATCGCCGGGTCGGTCATGTCGTAGGTGCGCCGCTCGGTGAACTTGGCGCCCTTCCACACCCCGTGCAGCCAGTCCGAGTCCCCGCCGTAGCCGCCGCCGACGTGGATGGGGACCGGCAGCTTGGATTCGACCTCGAAGCGCACGGGGTTGCCGACCTGGTCGGTGGCGTCGATGGTGGCGCCGGTGGGAATCCTTGTGCCGGAACGGTATGCGATCTTCACCCGCGGCCAGCCCAGCTGTTCCACCCGGCCGTCGCGCCAGATCCGGGTGCAGTCGTTGACCGTCCGGAAACCGCTGGGCTCCTCCTGGATGATGACCACGATGGCGAAGTCCTCGAATGCCATCGG
>DAIPYT010000189.1:0-5349 GCA_036782595.1 Mycobacterium sp.
CACGCGGTGCTGTGGGGACTGGGCCGCACCCTCGCTCTGGAACACCCGGAAATCTGGGGGCGGATCATCGATATCGACGAATCGGTCCCCGCCCAGTTGGCCGCCTCGTGGGTGCTGGACGAGGAACACGCGGGAGACTCAGAAGAAGACCAGGTGCTCTACCGCGCCGGCATCCGCAGGGTCGCCCGGCTTCGGCGCACCACGACACCGGCCACACCGGTTCGCCTCGACCCGCGAGGCAGCCACCTCGTCGTCGGCGCCACCGGCAACATCGGCCCGCACCTGATCGGCTACCTGGCCGACCAGGGCGCCACCACCATCGTCGCGGTGTCCCGCAACCCCGGCTCACGGCTCGACGCCTTGGCGCACGCTCTCTCGCAGCGAGGCATCCGGTTGCTGACCGTCGCCGCCGATGCCTCCGACCAGGCGTCGATGAGTGTGGTGTTCGAGCGTTTCGGCGCCGATCTGCCACCGCTGGCCGGTATCTACCTGGCCGCGTTCGGTGGCGGAATGAAAACCCTGAAGGAGATCAACGACGGCGACGTCGCTGCCATGTTCGGTCCTAAAATCGACGCGGCCTGGCTGCTGCACACCCTGTCGCTGAACCATCCGGTCCAGCAATTCGTGTTGTTCACCTCCATTTCCGGTCTGATCGGCTCGCGCTGGCTGGCCCACTACACCGCCACCACGACCTATCTGGATGCGCTTGCCTACGCGCGTCGGGCCGCCGGGCTGCCCGCCACCGCCGTCGACTGGGGCTGGTGGAAGTCCCTTGCCGACACCCAGCCGGACTCCGAACGCCAGGTGACCGAGGAGACCGGTCTGCTGCCGATGGCCGACGAGGTTGCGATCCGGGCACTTTCGGTTCTCACCGCCCCGCATGCCCCGGTCTGCTGCGCTATCGTCGCCGCCGACTGGAACCGGCTTGCCGGTGCTTACCGAGCAACCCGCGCTTCGCTGCGCATCATCGACGAGTTGGTGACTGAAACGAATACCGAGAACCGGTCTGCCCCGACGACGCCGTTCCGTTCCACACTGAGCGACTCCGAGCCGTCGCTACGCCGGGAGATGCTGACCGAACATGTCTGCGAGCAGTTGGCCCGGGCGATGGGCCTGGCCTCCCCGCAGGCACTGGACCACACCGTGGGCTTCTTCCAGTCCGGTATGACCTCTTTGATGAGCGTGGCGCTTCGACGGGCCCTCAGCGACTCCCTCGGCGAGGACCTGCCGGCCTCGGTGATGTTCGACTACCCGACGGTCGACGAACTCGTCGGATACCTGGCCGCGCGGCTTCCTGAGACGGCGGTGGTGATCGAAACCGAAGGCGGCGACGACTACGGTGACCTGGCCGAAGACGAACTGCTTCGGCAACTATCGGAAAGACTTAGGTAACCGCCCATGACTGCCCCGTCGCCTGACCGCCGAGCGATCATCACCGACGCGCTGCGCAAGATCGACGATCTGACAGCACGCCTGGCGATCGCCGAGAAGGCTTCCACCGAGCCGATCGCCGTGGTCGGCATCGGCTGCCGGCTGCCCGGCGGGGTCGAAAGTCCCGAGGAGTTCTGGACACTGCTCGAAGAACGGGGAGACGGCGTCATCCGGGTGCCCGCGGACCGCTGGGACGCCGACGCCTTCTACTCCGACGACTACACCGTCCCGGGAACCATCTGCAACCGGGAGGGCGGGTTCCTCACCTCCTGGCAGCCCGATGAGTTCGACGCCGAGTTCTTCAACATCGCACCCCGGGAGGCGGCCGGGATCGATCCGCAACAGCGCCTTCTCCTCGAAGTCGCCTGGGAGGCACTGGAAAACGCCGGGATCAACCCGCAGTCGATCCGCGGCACCCAGACCGGAGTCTTCGTCGGTGTCACCGCGAACGACTACCTCAAGGCGGCCGCCGGCAAGTTGGAATACGACGAGGTCGACGCCTACGTCGCCTTCGGCAACGCGCCCAACTTCGCGGCCGGCCGGCTTTCATACTTCCTCGGGGCTCGCGGCCCGGCGATCGTGCTGGACACCGCCTGCTCTTCCTCGCTGGTCTCCATCCACCTCGCCTGCGAAAGCCTGCGCCGCCGGGAGAGCGACACCGCACTGGCGGCCGGGGTCAACCTGATCCTGAGCCCGGAGAACAGCATCGCCTGTTCCCGGTTCGGGATGCTCTCCCCGGAAGGCAAGTGCAAGACCTTCGATGTCGCCGCCGACGGCTATGTGCGCGGCGAAGGCTGTGGCGTCGTGGTGCTCAAGCGACTCGAGGACGCTGTGCGCGACGGTGATCGGGTGCTCGCGGTGGTGCGCGGTTCGGCGGTGAATCAGGACGGCGCCAGCAGTGGCCTGACCGTCCCCAACGGACCTGCCCAGCAGGCGCTGATGCGCCAAGCGCTGAACGCGGCCCGGCTGGAACCCTCGGAGGTGGACTACATCGAGGCCCACGGCACCGGCACCGCACTGGGTGATCCCATCGAGCTCGACGCGCTCAGTGAGGTGTACGGCGACCGCGCCGACGCGGCCCCGCTGGTGCTCGGCTCGGTGAAGACCAACCTTGGCCATCTGGAGTCCGCCGCCGGAGTCACCGGATTCATCAAGGCCGTCCTGAGCGTCGAACAGGGGCGGATCCCGGCGCAACTGCATTTCAGCAAGCTGACACCGCAGGCCGGGCCCGGTGCGTCGAAGTTCGTCATCGCCGCCGAGCCGATGGACTGGCCCGATCAGGGCCGGCTGCGGCGGGCGGCGGTGTCCTCCTTCGGTGTCAGCGGTACCAACGCCCACGTGATCATCGAGCAGGCCCCCGAACCGCAGCCGGTCGAACCGGGTGAACCCCAGCCCCGGGTGAGCACCCTGGTGGTCACCGGCCGCACCCCGGCCCGGATCGCGGCGACCGCCCAACGCCTGGCGGATTGGATGGCGGCTCAGGTTGCGGCTCAGGCTTCCAGGGGCGCCGGCGTGGCACTGGCCGAGGTCGCCCACACCCTGAACCACCATCGGGCCCGCTTCAACCACTTCGCCACCGTCACCGCCGCCGACACCACACAAGCCATCGCGGGTCTGCGTGCCCTGGCCGGCGGCTATCCGACCCCCGGTGTTGTTGGGGCGCATGAGGGTTCGTGTCGGGCGGGCACGGTGTTCGTGTTCTCGGGTCAGGGTTCGCAGTGGGCGGGGATGGGTCGGCAGTTGTTGGCCGATGAGCCGGCGTTCGCGGCGGCGGTGGATGAGTTGGAGCCGGTGTTCGTCGAGCAGACCGGATTCTCGCTGCGGGACATTCTTGAGTCCGGTGAGGCCATCGTCGGTATCGACCGGATTCAGCCCGTTCTGGTCGGCGTGCAACTTGCGCTGGCCGAACTCTGGCGCTCCTACGGTGTGGTCCCGGATGCGGTGATCGGCCATTCGATGGGGGAGGTCACCGCGGCGGTGGTGGCCGGGGCGCTCAGTCCCGCAGATGGGCTCAAAGTCATCGCGACCCGATCCCGGTTGATGGCGCGGCTGTCCGGACAGGGCGCCATGGCCCTACTGGAACTGCGCAGCGCGGAAGCGACCGAACTGCTCGCCGCCTATCCAGAAGTCAGTGTGGCCGTTGAGGCCTCCCCGCGGCAGGTGGTGATCGCCGGTCCGCCCGATCAGGTCGACGCCGTCATCGCCGTCGTAGCCGCCCAAGACAAACTCGCCCGCCGAGTGGAAGTCGACGTCGCCTCGCACCACGCGATCATCGATCCGGTGCTGCCGGATCTGCGCACCGAATTGGCCGACCTGAGCCCACGCCAGCCGTTCATCCCGGTATTCGTCACCACCGGTGGAGCCGGGGGCGGACACGAGGGCGGACTTCAGGGCGGAGCGCTGTTCGATGCCGAGCACTGGGTCGCCAACCTGCGCCAGCCCGTCGCGTTCAGCCAGGCCGTGGCCGCCGCCGGTGAACAGCACGGCGTCTTCGTGGAAGTCAGCCCGCATCCGATCCTCACCTACGCGATCGACGACACCCTCACCGAGATTCACCATCACACGGTTCCCACATTGCTTCGTGACGCCGACGACACGGTGACGTTCCACACCCACCTCAACGCCACCCACACCACGCAGCCGCCGGAAACCCCGCACCGCGTCGAACCGCACATCCCGCCGTTCGTCCCCCTGCCCGCCACTTCTTGGCTGCACACGCACCACTGGATCGCGGCCCCGCAGCGGCGCCAGGCCGGAGCTTCAACGCCCGCCCCCGGCACCGTCCTCGGCACGCAGATGCCGCTGGCCGGAACCATGACCGGGCAGCTATGGCAGGCGCAACTCTCGCCGCAGGCCAGGCCGTACCCGGGCTTCCGTCGCGTCGCCGGCGTGGAAATCGTCCCGGCATCAGTGTTGATCCACACCCTGGCGGTCGCAGCCGCGGAATGCGGCGCCACGGGGATCGAGGACATCAGATTCGACAGCCCGCTCACCATCGATCAGCCGCGGTTGGTCCAGGTGTTCAACGACGGTGCGACACTGACCATTTCGTCGGCCGCCGACACCGATCCCGACAACCAGCACTGGGTCAGGAATGTGACCGCCCGTGTCAGCGCGCAGCGCCCCACCGACACGGCCGAACCTGCTGCCGGCGACGTGCCCGACACTGATCCCTCCCAGATCGAGGAACTCCACAGCACCTGGGGCATCGAAGGCCATGCGTTCGAGTGGTCGGTCGACTCTCACGAGGCGGCACCCGGTCGACTGCGCACCACCGTCTTGCTGCCCCAACCGTCCATGGCCGCACTGCTTGACGCTGCGATGGACATCGGCCAACTCGTGGCGGCAGCCGATGCGGGACTGACCATTCCGATCGCCGCCGATCGCCTTTCCATCAACGACGCCGTCAACGACATTCGGGCATTCGACGGGGCATTCGACGGGACTTCCGGCGTGGCCGACGTGCGCCGGCGCGGAGGCCCCGACGGCGATCTGATCGTCGACGTCACCATCGCGAGTCCCGATGGCCGCACCTACCTGGACCTCCGCGGCCTGCGCTACCGACTGGTGGAGTCCAGCGCGGCACTCGCGCCGTCCGCTGACCCCGGCTCGGTGGCCCACGCCATCGACTGGATTCCCTGGGAGCCGGCTGCCGCGCCGGCCGCCGCAGCATCCGCGTCGATCGCAGTCGTCGGTGACCATGACGCTGCCCGGCAACTCCGCGACCGTCTCGGGGGGATCGGCCACCCCGCCGCCGATGTGGGCGACGCCCGTTACGTGCTTTTCGTGCCGAACGTCGACACTGACGAGAGCGACGTCGATGTCAGCGTCCGGCTGATCTGCGAAGTGGGCGACATCGTCGCCCAGTTGGTCGACCGGGACCCGCGTAATCCGGTGACTCTGTGGGTCATCACACAT
>DAIPYT010000190.1:0-5292 GCA_036782595.1 Mycobacterium sp.
TCATCGGTGGGTGCGGGCAGGACGCCGTTGATCGCCACGTACTGGTGGTGCAGTCCGATGGCGGCGAGCTCGCGGTGGGTGCGGGTGATCTCGGCCAGGGTCGACCTCTGGGCGCGGGCCACCAGAACCAGTCGGGTGCGGTCCGGGTCGGCCAGCGCATCGACGGCGGCGGCGTAGACGGCGCGCTGCTTCTCCAGCCCGGCCAGCGGTCCCAGACAGGAGGCATCGCCCTTGCCTTCGTTGAGGAAGTCCGTCCAGGAACCGGGCAGTTGCAGCAGCCGGATGGTGTGGCCCGTGGGGGCGGTGTCGAACAGGACGTGGTCGAACGCCCCGATCTGCCCCTCGGAGTCGGTGAGTAGCTCGGTGAACTCGTTGAAGGAGGCGATCTCGGTGGTGCACGAGCCGGAGAGCTGTTCGGTGATCGAAGCCACCTCGGCCTCGGGCAGCAGCCCGCGGACGGGTCCGACGATGCGTTCCCGGTAGGCCTCGGCCGCCTGGTCGGGGTCGATCTCCAGGGCCGACAGGCCGCCCACCGCGGGCACCGGGGTGATGGTGTTGCCGATCGTCAGGCCGAAGACCTGGCCGACGTTGGAGGCGGGGTCGGTGCTGACCAGCAGCACCGACCGGCCTTGCCGGGCAAGGTTGATCGCGGTGGCACAGGCGATGGAGGTCTTGCCCACCCCGCCCTTGCCGGTGAAGAACAGAAAGCGTGGCGGTCGTTCAAGGAATTTCATCGGGTTAGCAGCAACTCGAGGCGCCGCCGCCACCGCCGCAACAGCCCTCCGACGTGCTGGCCGCGGCGGTGATGCCCAGATCGCCGCCGGCCGGAGCCAGCGCGTCAAGTCCCGCCCAGATGGCGAGTTGGATCCGGTCGGGGTAGCGGCCGGTCATCGCGGTGACGCCGTCGACGAGGACCAGTGGCAGTCCGGCCGATCCGGAGACCCGCAGGAACGCTGCGACGCTGTCGTTGGCGGCGAAGGCCTGTGGCTCGCTGGCCAGGTTGTAGCGGGCGATGTCAGCGCCGCGGCTGCGGATGAAGTCCAGGTCGGCGGAGAAGTTGACCAGTTGCTGGTCGACATCCTCCCCGCACACACCGGTAGCGCAGCACAGCGCGGGCTCGAATACCTCGATCTTGCTCATCGGATCTCTTTCTCGGGTTGGGGCACAGGTGGATTCAGTTGTTCAGCGAGGCGCCGCACGCGGGTGGCGATGTCGTCGCGGACCAGTCGCATCCGCTCGATTCCCTCGATGCCGCGCTCGGAGGGCTCATCGGTGTCCCAGTTCTCCAGCTTGGTCCCGGGCCCAACGTCGACGCGGGCTTCACGTCCCAACGTGACCACCAGGTCCACCTCCCGCAGCAATGCCGGGTCGATCGGCTTGGGGTGTTCAGCGGTCATGTCGACTCCGACCTCGAGCAGCGACTGTGCCGAGAGCGCGTTGATCGCGTTACCCGGCGCGGTGCCCGCGGAATGCACCTCTACCCGGTCACCGGCCAGCTGGCGCATCAGTCCGGCAGCCATCTGGGACTTACCGCCGTTCTTCACGCAGACGAGCAGCACCGAGGGCTTAGTCACGAATCGCCCTGAGCCGCGGCGTCGGCGGGCAGCAGTTCGGCGCACAGGGCCTGCACCCGGGTCCGGATCTCGTCGCGGATCGGGCGCACCGAGTCGATGCCCTTGCCGGCCGGGTCCTCGAGTTGCCAGTCGCGGTAGCTGATTCCGGGGAACACCGGGCAGGCGTCCCCGCAGCCCATCGTGATGACCACATCGGAGGTCTCGACCGCCTCGTGGGTCAGCAGTTTCGGTGACTGATCGGAGATGTCGATACCGACCTCACCCATCGCCTCGATCGCCGCCGGATTGACCTGCGTGCCCGGATCGCTACCCGCGGAGCGGACTTCGATGGCACCACCGGCCAGATCCCGCAGAAAGCCGGCGGCCATCTGGGAACGGCCGGCATTGTGGATGCACACGAATAACACGCTGGGGCGGGAAGTCATGTCGTGGAATACCTTTCGATTCTATCGGGGGGTGGGTTTGAAGTGTTTGCGAAGGGCCAGGGACACGTAGACCAGACCCACCAGGACCGGCACTTCGATCAGCGGACCGACCACGCCCGCCAAGGCCTGGCCGGAGGTGGCCCCGAAGGTGGCGATGGCCACCGCGATCGCCAGTTCGAAGTTGTTGCCCGCGGCGGTGAATGCCAGGGTGGTGGTCCGGGCGTAGCCCAGGCCCAGTGCTGCTCCCATCAGGAATCCGCCGCCCCACATGATCGCGAAGTAGGCCAGCAACGGAAGGGCGATCCGCGCCACGTCCCACGGGCGGTTGGTGATCTGATCGCCTTGGAGGGCAAAGAGAATCACGATCGTGAACAGCAGGCCGTAGAGCGCCCACGGGCCGATCGTGGGCAGGAAGCTGTTCTCGTACCACTGCCGGCCCTTGGCCTTCTCCCCAAGTCGACGCGACAGATAGCCGGCCAGCAAGGGGATGCCCAGGAAGATCAACACCGATTTCGCGATCTGCCACGGCGAGGTCGAGATCGAGGCCTGCTCAAGCCCCAGCCATCCGGGCAGCACCGAGAGGTAAAACCAGCCCAGCCCCGCGAACATGACGACCTGGAACACCGAGTTCAGAGCTACCAGCACCGCGGCGGCCTCGCGGTCGCCGCACGCCAGGTCGTTCCAGATGATCACCATCGCGATGCAGCGCGCCAACCCCACGATGATCAGCCCGGTGCGGTACTCCGGCAGATCCGGCAACAGCAGCCAGGCCAGGGCGAACATGAGCGCCGGGCCGAGCACCCAGTTGAGCACCAGTGAACTGATCAGCAACTTGCGGTCGCTGGTGACGGTATCGAGGCGGTCGTAACGCACCTTGGCCAGCACCGGGTACATCATGATCAGCAGTCCTAAAGCGATCGGCAGCGAGATGCCGTCGATCTGGACCTTCTCCAGCGCGGTGTTCAGCCCGGGTACCCACCGGCCCAACAGCAGTCCGACGGCCATCGCCACACCGATCCACACCGGCAGGAAACGATCCAGGGTGGACAACCGACCGGCCACCGGAGCCTGCGGGCTCACCGTCGCAGTCACGACGAAACCCCGACAGCAGCAGCAGAATCGGCGCCGGCACTCAACAGCCCCGACAGGGCCACCAGCGCCTCGGGCACCACCGCGTAATAGACCCACGACGCCCGTCGCTGCGAGGTCAGCAAGCCCGCATCCCGCAGGACCTTCAGGTGATGCGACACCGTCGGCTGGGACACCTCCACACCCGCAGAGATGTCACATACGCAGGCCTCACCACCGGCATGGCTGGCCACCGAACTGAGCAGCTGCAGTCGCACCGGATCGGAGAGGGCCTTGAACTTCGCCGCCATCTCCACCGACGCCGCCATGCTCAACGGTTGGGTGACCAGTGGCGCCACCGGACAGTTAGCCCCGCCCAACCCTTGATTCGACATACGTCGATATTGACAACTATCCAATCCGGGGTCAAGTGAACGATGGTTTCGACGGGGACCTTCTGCTCTTCTGTCCGCCGCTGTACCGGGGCGATGCTGGAGTTGGTGAGATTTTCGCAAAGGGGGGACATCGGTGAAGCGTGAGGTTTACAAGTTCCTGTCCGGCTTCCTCGCCGGTGCCGGTGTGGTGCACGCGAACATCGGCTTCGCCATCGTCATGGGGATGTTCAACGAACCGCACTACCTCGGACGGACATGGAGCGCCACTGCGCTCTGGGTAGGCGCGTCCGTCTACCTCATCGCAAGCCTGGTGCTGGGCTACCTGGGCTGGCGAACGCACGCGTGGAATTCACCAGTTGAACGCCTGCAGGACAAGGGTTCCCAGACATAACGCCACACCGAGATAAGGGATGGCCGCCGGGACGTCGATGAAGCCACCATGATCGCGGTGGCGCCGCTTGATGACGATCAGTGCGGCGTTGACCAGGGTGAAGATGATGAGGACCAGCAGGCTGGTGAGGCGGGCGAGCGACACCAGGGGCAGCGCGACGGTAGCGGCGATCATGGCGGCCAGGACGACGAGGGTGGACCGCACCGGCGTCTGAAACGACCTGTGCACCTTTCCGAATCCCCGGTGGATCCAGCCCTCAGCGGCCAATCCGTAGAGAATCCGCGAGCCCATGATGATCTGCACGATGACACCGTTCATCGCGGCGATCATCCCGATGAGACTCAACACAGCCCCGTGACTGGCTCCGCTTCGCTCGAATACCAGCGTCAGTGGCGCGCTGCTGCCGGCCAGTTCGACGGGGGACACCAGCGTCGTCGCCACCACGACGACGAGCAGATACAGGACAGTCGAGATCACCAAGGCGAGCAGGATGGCCAACGGCATCGTGCGGCTGGGATTCTTGACTTCCTCGGACACGTTGACCATGTCCTCGAACCCGATGAATGCGTAGAAGGCGAGGAAGGCACCGGCGAACAGGCCGCCGACACCGACTACGGGGTCCAGTGAGACCAAGCTGCCAGCCTCGATGTGGCTGAACGCCTTCCGGCCGAACCAGATGACGAGCACGAGTCCCAGCACTTCAAGTCCGGTGAGAACTGCGGCCATCGTCGCTGACTCGCCGATCCCTTTGATCGCGATCGCACCGAGCACGACCAGCAGGCCCACGCTGCCGACGATGGTGGGAACCGAGATGAACGAGTTGAGATAGCCGGCGAAGCCCTGGGCCAGCGCCGCCGCCGAGGCGATTCCGCCGCCGACCATCGCCAGGCCGATCGTCGTTGAGAGCCAGCGCTTTCCGAACGCCCGGTGCAGGTAGACCGAAACGCTGGCGCTGACGGGGTAGCGGCCGGCCAGTTCCATGTAGGACAGCGCGGTGACCCCGGCGGTGACCATCGCTATCACGAAGGCCAGCGTGGTGCTGGACCCGGCGAAGCCCGCCACTTTCCCGACCAGGACGTAGATCCCGGCGCCGAGGATGTTCCCGAGTCCGTAGAGGGTGACCAGAGGCAGGCCGAGTGTCCTTTTCAGCCTCGCGTTGTCGCCGGTGGGTTCGGTCACAGAGGATCACTATGCCCGGTGATGCATACTCGTAGAGTCACCGCTGGACCGGTCGAGTGGCCTAAATCCCGACAATGCTCAACGGCAGGGGGAATCGGCGTGAAATTCCAGACCGAGCATCTGGCGACGCTGGCGAAGTACGCCGGTATCAGCTTTGTTGCCGGGGCCGTCAACCATGGGTTCTTCTCCGAGCGGCGCTCGTTCGTGACCGCCGGAGTGGGGGTGCTCTGCTTCCTGATCGGTGCTGCCATGGAGATGAA
>DAIPYT010000191.1:0-2899 GCA_036782595.1 Mycobacterium sp.
AGCCCACCGGATGTACATCCGCATCAGCATCTCGGCCCAGTCGGCGGCGTCCACTCCCCCGGCACCGGAGCGGATGTTGACCACGGCCTCCCGCTCGTCGTACTCCCCGGACAGCAGGGTGCGGACCTCGAGGGCCTCGACATCGGCCTGCAGCGACGCAAGTTCGGCATCGGCGTCCACGAGAGCCTCCGCACCCGCCGATCCGCCCTCCTCAGCCGCCAACTCGTAGAGCACCGGCAGGTCGGCGAGGCGGCTGCGCAACCCCTCTACCCGGCGCAGTTCGTTCTGGGCGTGAGAGAGCTCACTGGTGACCTTCTGGGCGTGGCTCTGGTCGTCCCACAGGCTGGGGTCGGAGGCCTCATGT
Organism: Mycobacterium sp.; assembly: GCA_036782595.1. GTDB lineage: Bacteria > Actinomycetota > Actinomycetes > Mycobacteriales > Mycobacteriaceae > Mycobacterium. The sequence continues at coordinate 365 of DAIPYT010000191.1, forward strand.
TCGAGCTTCTCGATGCGGTCCTTGAGCGCCCCGATGTCGAGCACCCGCTCCACCGTCGTCAGGGTGGCGTCCAGCGCCGCGATCTCCGACTGCCGATCCACGTCCACGAGGTCTCACGTTACCGGCGGGGCGGTCCCGGTGATTACCATCCCAGGATGCGTCCTTACTACGTCGCAATCGTCGGCGCCGGCCCGTCGGGTTTTTTCGCGGCCGCCTCGCTGCTGCGTTTCGCCGATTCCTCCCGCGCCGACGGCGGTCCCGACGTCCACATCGACATGCTTGAAATGCTCCCGACCCCTTGGGGATTGGTGCGCTCCGGGGTGGCTCCCGACCATCCCAAGATCAAGTCGATCAGCCGCACCTTCGAGAAGACCGGCGCCGACCCTCGGTTCCGCTTCTTCGGCAATATCGCGGTGGGACGCGATGTGTCGGCCGATGACCTGGCACAGCGCTACGACGCGGTGGTCTATGCGGTCGGTACCCAGTCCGATCGCGCCCTGGGCATCCCCGGGGAGGATCTGCCCGGCAGCGTCGCCGCCGTGGACTTCGTCGGCTGGTACAACGCCCACCCGCACTTCGCCGAGATGAGCCCCGACATCTCCACCGGCCGGGCGGTCGTGATCGGCAACGGCAACGTCGCCATCGACGTCGCCCGGATTCTGGTCACCGACCCCGACGTGCTGGGCGCCACCGACATCGCCGACCACGCCCTGGACTCGCTGCATCAGCGCGGTGTCTCCGAGGTGGTGATCGTCGGCCGGCGCGGACCGCTGCAGGGCGCGTTCACCACGTTGGAGTTGCGCGAACTCGGTGAGCTCGAGGGGGTGGACGTGGTCGTCGACCCCGCCGACCTCGCGGGCATCACCGACGAGCAGGCCGCGGCGGCCGGCAAGACCACCGCCGCCAACATCAAGGTGCTGCGCGGCTACTCGACCCGCGAGCCCCGAGACGGCATGCGCCGCATCACATTCCGGTTCTGCACCTCCCCGATCGAGATCACCGGCAACGACCGGGTCGAGACGATCGTGCTGGGTCGCAACGAGCTCTTCACCGACGAGCACGGCCGCATGGCGGCACATGACACCGGTCAGCGCGAGACCCTGCCCGCCCAGCTGGTGGTGCGGGCGGTGGGCTACCGCGGGGTGGCCATCCCCGGCCTGCCGTTCGATGAGCGCTCCGGCACCATCCCGCACACCGAGGGCAAGATCAGCGATCGTGCACGCGACTACGTCGTCGGCTGGATCAAGCGCGGGCCGTCCGGGGTGATCGGTACCAACAAGAGCGACTCGCAGGACACCGTCGACACCCTCGTCGCCGACCTGACCTCAGCGCGGCCGCGCGAGCTCGGGGGGGACGACTATGCCGACGAGCTGGCCCGCTGGCTGGTCGGCGCGCAGCCGACGGTGGTGACCGACGACCACTGGCAGCTCATCGACGCCCACGAACGTTCCGCCGGCGAGCCGCACGGCCGACCGCGACGCAAGCTGGTCAGAGTGGCCGACATGCTGCGCATCGCGCACGGCTAGTCCGCCGGCATCGGCTCCACCGCCGAGTGTGCGGATTTCTCCGCCGGCCAGGCGTGTCGCGCACGAAACCGCACGGTCACGACACGGGCGGCGCCGGCGGAGGCATCGGCGGCGCAGGCGGCACAGCCGGCGCGATGAACCAGTTGTCCGGGTTCTTCGGCGAGTACACCACCGGGATCAACTGGCCCATCGACGGCCAGCTGCCGGTATCGACGGCCAACCGCTGATAAACCACGTGCTCGTTGACCGTCGGCCCGCTGATCACCCCGCTGATCGTGACGAACTGCTCCCCAGGAGCGTCGGGGGGCGGGCTGACACCGGTCACCAGCAGGGTGCCCTGCGCCATCTCCCCGCGCGGCCCGCGCCGGCCCATCAGCCGTGGCCCCAGCACCAAGGCCAGCGCACCGAGGATCAACAACAGCACCGCGAATTCCATCACCCGGCCATGGTAGGACTTCAGCCATGACAGTCAGCGAGGAACCCGGGGGCGGATCGCGCATGAACAAACTGACTGAAGATCTCGACTTGGCGCTGACACTCGCGCAGCGCGCCGACGCCATCACCACCGCCCGGTTCGGCGCGCTGGATCTGCGCATCGACCACAAGCCCGACCTGACTCCGGTCACCGACGCCGACGAGGCCGTCGAGGCCGACCTGCGCGACGTTCTGGCCCGGCAACGCCCGGATGACGCCGTTCTCGGCGAGGAGCAGGGCGGGACGCCGGTCTTTCAGGGACGCCAGTGGGTGATCGACCCCATCGACGGCACCAAGAACTTCGTCCGCGGAGTTCCGTTGTGGGCCAGCCTCATTGCCCTGCTAGAGGACGGCATCCCCACCGTCGGCGTAGTGAGCGCGCCGGCCCTCAACCGGCGCTGGTGGGCCGGTCGCGGCCTCGGTGCGCACGCCTCGTTCGGCGCCGACGCGCCGCGGCGGCTGTCGGTCAGCGGCGTACCCGAGCTCGGTTCGGCCAGCCTGTCGTTCTCCAGCCTGTCCGGGTGGGCCGACCGCG
>DAIPYT010000191.1:2909-5262 GCA_036782595.1 Mycobacterium sp.
TTCGGCGACTTCTTCTCCTACTGCCTGGTGGCCGAGGGCGCGGTCGACATCGCCGCCGAACCGGAGGTCGCGCTGTGGGATCTGGCCCCACTGGATGTGCTGGTGCGTGAGGCCGGCGGCACTTTCACCAACCTCGACGGCGCACCGGGCCCGCACGGCGGCAGCGCGGTGGCCACCAACGGGCCGCTGCATTCGGCGGTCTTGCGCGCCTTGTCCGGCGTGTGAGCTTGCTTACAGCGGGGACCAACCTTACTCGGGAGTAAGATACGGTCACGGGGATTCCCGCCCCATTCGCTCCCACCGAGGCAGCCGCGATGACCAACACCCTCCCGCCTACCGTCCCATCCAAGGCCGGCCCCCGCGCGCGCCACAGCGCCGTCGGGCAGTACCGGCACAAACGATCACCCATCGACGTCGGGATGAGCCTGCTCACGCCCCTGCTCGGCCAGGAGTTCCTGGACCGCCACGGCCTGCGCGACCCGCTGAACAGGGCGCTGCGCTTCGGTGTGAAGCACGGGTTCTCCGCAGCCGGCGCCTCGACCCGCCAGTTCAAGAAGATCCAGACCCGCGGCAAGAAGGCGACCCGACTGCCCCGCAGCACCGCCGACTACTTCGACCTGACCCCCGATGACGACCAGAGGATGATCGTCGAGACGGTCAAGGAGTTCGCCGCGGAGATCCTGCGCCCAGCCGCCCGCGACGCCGACGACGCCGCCACCTACCCCGCCGACCTGATAGCCAGGGCCGCCGAACTCGGCGTCACCGCCATCAAAGTCCCCGAGGAGTTCGACGGTATCGCCGAGCAGCGCAGCGCCGTCACCAACGCCCTGGTGACCGAAGCACTGGCCTACGGCGATATGGGTCTGGCACTGCCGATCGTCGCCCCGGGCGGAGTCGCCTCGGCGCTGACGCACTGGGGCAGCGCCGATCAGCAGGGCACCTACTTGACGGATTTCGCCGGAGACAACGTCCCGCAGGCCTGCGTGGCCATCGCCGAACCCCATCCGCTGTTCGACCCCACCATGCTCAAGACCACGGCGGTGCGCACCCCCAGCGGCTACCGGCTCGACGGCGTCAAGTCCCTGGTCCCTGCTGCCGCTGACGCCGAACTATTCGTCCTAGCAGCGCAATTCAACGGCAGGCCCACTCTGTTCATCGTCGAAGCCGACACCGCCGGGGTCACCGTCAAGGCCGACCGGAGCATGGGACTGCGGGCCGCAGGGATCGGGCAGGTGGAACTGAACAAGGTGATCGTGCCCCTGTCGGCCAGACTCGGCGAGGACGACGCCGCCGAGGCCGACTATGCCCGCGACTACTCCGAAGCCATCGCGCTGTCCCGGCTGGGCTGGGCCGCGTTGGCCGTCGGCACCTCACATGCCGTGCTGGACTACGTGGTTCCCTACGTCAAAGAGCGCGAGGCGTTCGGTGAGCCGATCGCCCGCCGTCAGGCGGTGGCGTTCATGTGCGCCAACATCGCGATCGAACTCGAAGGCCTGCGGCTGATCACCTGGCGCGGCGCCTCCCGCGCCGACCAGGGCCTGCCATTCGCCCGCGAGGCCGCACTGGCCAAGAAAATGGGCAGCGACAAGGCCATGCAGATCGGCCTCGACGGTGTGCAACTCCTCGGCGGCCACGGCTACACCAAGGAACACCCGGTGGAACGCTGGTACCGGGATCTACGAGCTATCGGCATCGCCGAGGGAGTGGTGGTTCTCTAAATGGCAATCAACCTGGAAATGCCGCGCAAGCTGGAAGCCGTCATCGACATGGCGCACAAGGGGGCAGCGGAGATCTTCCGCCCCATCTCTCGCAAGTACGACCTCAACGAGCACGCCTATCCCGTCGAACTCGACACCCTGGCCACCCTCTTCGAGGGTATGACAGAGGCCAGCACCATCTCCTTCGCCGGCACCGACGCCTTCCGAGACGCCGAGGGCGGCCCGAAGGGAAACATCAACGGCGGCAACATGTCCGCGCTCGTCAACGCGATCGAGATCTCCTGGGGCGATATCGCACTGCTGCTGTCGGTGCCGCGGCAGGGACTCGGCAATGCCGCCATCTCCGGGGTGGCCACCGACGAGCAATTGGAGCACCTCGGCAAGGGCATCTGGGCAGCGATGGCCATCACCGAACCCTCGTTCGGTTCGGACTCGGCCGCGGTGTCGACCACCGCGGTCCTCGACGGCGACTCCTACGTCATCAACGGCGAGAAGATCTATGTCACCGCCGGATCGCGGGCCACCCACATCGTCGTGTGGGCCACCCTGGACAAGTCGAAGGGCCGGGCGGCGATCAAGTCGTTCATCGTCCCGCGTGACCATCCCGGCGTCACCGTCGAACGCCTCGAGCACAA
>DAIPYT010000192.1:0-5260 GCA_036782595.1 Mycobacterium sp.
GTACGGAACCGGTTCTTGAAGCCCTTGAGCTTGGGCAGCCGCATGTGGATGGGCATCTGCCCACCCTCGAAGCCCACCCGCACCTTATTGCGAGCCTTGGTGCCCTTGGTGCCGCGACCTGCGGTCTTACCCTTGGAGCCCTCGCCGCGACCGACACGGGTCTTGGCCTTCTTCTCACCGGGAGCCGGGCGCAGGTCGTGCAGCTTGATGACGCTCATGACTTCACCTCTTCAACTTCCACGAGGTGATGCACGACGTTGATCAGCCCGCGGGTCTGCGGGTTGTCCTCGCGGACCACCGACTGCCGAATCTTGCGCAGGCCCAACGTCCGCAGGGATTCACGCTGCTTCCAGCGCGCCCCGACGGTGCCCCGCACCTGGGTAATTCTGAGTTCTGCCATGGTTATGCGCTTCCTTCACGCGCGGCGGCGGCCAGGGCCGCCTCGCTCTCGCGACGCGCCTTGAGCATGCCCGCGGGCGCCACGTCTTCGATGGGCAGACCGCGGCGAGCGGCCACCTCTTCGGGACGCTGGAGCATCTTCAGCGCGGCAACGGTGGCGTGCACCACGTTGATCGCGTTGTCGCTGCCCAGCGACTTGGCCAGCACGTCGTGCACGCCGGCACATTCCAGCACCGCGCGGCAGGCGCCGCCGGCGATGACACCGGTACCGGGGCTGGCCGGGCGCAGCATGACCACACCGGCCGCCGCCTCACCCTGGACCGGATGGACGATGGTGCTGCCGATCAGCGGTACGCGGAAGAAGTTCTTGCGGGCTTCCTCCACACCCTTGGCGATCGCCGTGGGAACCTCTTTGGCCTTGCCGTAGCCGACGCCGACCATGCCGTGGCCGTCGCCGACGATCACCAGTGCGGTGAAGCTGAACCGACGGCCGCCCTTGACCACCTTGGAGACACGGTTGATGGTGACCACACGCTCGAGGTACTGGCTCTTCTCGCCGCCGTCACGGCCGCCACGGCCGCCGCGGTCGTCACGCCGGCCGCGATCACCGCGATCCCCACGGCCGCCGCGGTCGCCACGGCCGCCCTGCTCGTCGGTGCGGGTGCCCGCAGAGGGGCCACCGGTGGCGGATCCTTCTTGAGAGGCCACCTCAGGAGCCGAAGTCTGCTCCGTCATGATGCGGTCCTTCCGTTGTCAGTCACGTAAGTCATGTCAATTCCCATGTCGCTTCGCTCCAGCCCGCCGGCTAGAACTTCAATCCGCTCTCACGGGCGGCGTCGGCCAGTGCGGCGATCCGTCCGCCGTAGGTGTTGCCACCGCGGTCGAACACGATGGCCTCGACGCCGGCGGCCTTGGCGCGCTCGGCGATCAACTGGCCGACCCGCTTGGCGTGGGCCTTCTTGTCCCCCTCGACCGCGCGGACGTCGGCCTCGATGGAGGACGCGGCGGCGATGGTGGTGCCGTTGGCATCGTTGACCAACTGGACGTGGATGTGCCGCGAAGAGCGGTTGACCACCAGGCGCGGACGCGCCTCGGTGCCGACGACCTTCTTACGCAGCCGGTTGTGCCGCCGCAGCCGGGAAACCCGGCGCGCGGCAGAGACGGTGGTGCCGACCGGCTTGCGCTCGACGGTATCTGTATTAGCCATGATCACTTACCTGTCTTTCCGACCTTGCGGCGGATCTGCTCGCCCTCGTACCGCACGCCCTTGCCCTTGTAGGGGTCGGGGCGACGCAGACGACGAATGACCGCCGAGATCTGGCCGACCTTCTGCTTGTCGATACCGGACACCGAGAACTTCGTCGGGGCCTCTACCGCGAAGGTGATGCCGTCCGGGGGTTCGATGATGACCGGGTGGCTGTAGCCGAGGGCGAACTCGAGGTTGCTGCCCTTCTGCTGCACGCGGTAGCCGACGCCGAAGATCTCCATCTTCCGGGTGTACCCCTCGGTCACACCGGTGATGAGGTTGGCCACCAGGGTGCGGGAAAGCCCGTGCAGCGAACGGCTGCGCCGCTCGTCATCAGGCCGGGCGACCACGATGGCACCGTCGTCGTTGCGCGACACAACGATCGGCTCGGCGACGGTCAATTCCAGGGTGCCCTTGGGCCCCTTGACGGCAATATTCTGGCCGTCGATGTTGACATCGACACCGGACGGAACCGGCACCGGCTGCTTACCAATACGCGACATAAGACTCTTTCCTCCTATCCCGCTACCACACGAACGCGAGGACTTCGCCGCCCACGCCCTCACGTGCCGCCTGGCGATCGGTCTTCAATCCGGCGGACGTCGAGATGATCGCGACGCCCAGCCCGCCCAGAACCCGCGGCAGGCCGGTCGATTTCGCATAAACCCGCAGACCGGGCTTGGACACCCGGCGCAGACCGGCGAGGCTGCGCTCCCGGTTGGGGCCGTACTTGAGCTTGACCACCAGCGCCTTACCCACCCGAGCATCCTCGGTGCGGAAGTCGCTGATGTAGCCCTCGTTCTTCAGGATCTCGGCGATATGGGCCTTGATCTTCGAGTGCGGCAGGGTCACCTCGTCGTGGTACGCCGAGTTGGCGTTGCGCAGACGGGTGAGGAAGTCCGCGATCGGGTCAGTCATCGTCATTGCTGTTCTCCTCCCTCACCAGCTCGACTTCTGCACACCCGGCAATTCGCCGGCATGCGCCATCTCCCGCAGGCAGATGCGGCACAGGCCGAACTTGCGGTACACAGCGTGCGGGCGACCACACTTGTTGCAGCGGGTGTAGGCCCGCACTGCGAACTTCGGCTTTTTATTGGCCTTATTGACCAGAGCCTTCTTTGCCATTGCTCACTTCTCCTTGAATGGGAAGCCGAGTGCCCGCAGCAACGCGCGGCCCTCGTCGTCGTTGGTCGCCGAGGTGACGACGGTGATGTCCATGCCGCGCGGGCGATCGATGGAGTCCACGTCGATCTCGTGGAACACCGACTGCTCGGCCAGACCGAAGGTGTAGTTCCCGTGGCCGTCGAACTGCTTGGCGCTCAGACCGCGGAAGTCGCGGATACGCGGAAGTGCGATGGAGACCAGGCGGTCGAGGAACTCCCACATCCGGTCGCCGCGAAGGGTCACCCGGGCGCCGATCGGCATGCCCTCGCGCAGTTTGAACTGGGCGATGGACTTGGTGGCCTTGCGGATCTCCGGCTTCTGGCCGGTGATCAGGGCGAGGTCGTTGACCGCGCCGTTGATCAGCTTGGCGTCGCGGGCGGCGTCACCGACACCCATGTTGACGACGACCTTGAGCACGCCTGGGATCTGCATCACGTTGGCGTAGTTGAACTCTTTGTTCAGCGCGTCCTTGATTTCAGCGCGGTACCGCTGCTTGAGCCGCGGCTGCACCTTTTCCTCCACAGAAGTCATGCCTTGATGTCCTTGTTGTTGCGCTTGGAAATACGGACCCGCTTACCGGTCTCCTCATCGACGCGGTAGCCGACCCGGGCCGGCTTGCCGTCGGAGTCGACCACCATCACGTTGGAGACGTGGATGGCGGCTTCCTGGGTGACGATGCCGCCCGAGGACGCGCCACGCTCGTTCGCCGAGTTAGCGGTGTGCTTCTTGATGCGGTTGACGCCCTCGACCAGAACCCGGTTGCGGTCCGGGAAGGCCTGGATGACCTTGCCCTTAGCACCCTTGTCCTTGCCGGCGATGACCAGAACGGTGTCGCCCTTGTGGACCTTCATCTACAGCACCTCCGGGGCCAGCGAGACGATCTTCATGAATTTCTTCTCACGCAGCTCACGGCCGACCGGGCCGAAGATGCGGGTGCCGCGCGGATCGTTGTCGTTCTTGATGATCACGGCGGCGTTCTCGTCGAACTTGATGTAGCTGCCGTCCGGCCGGCGACGCTCCTTGACGGTGCGCACCACAACGGCCTTGACCACGTCGCCACGCTTGACGTTTCCGCCGGGGATGGCGTCCTTGACGGTGGCCACGATGATGTCGCCAATGCCGGCGTACCGGCGCGCCGAGCCGCCGAGTACCCGGATGCACAAGATCTCCTTGGCGCCGGTGTTATCGGCAACCTTGAGACGCGATTCCTGCTGAATCACTGCGATCTCCCTACGTTGTGCACGCGACGGACAATCTTCGGCGCAAGCGCAGAAGAACCCTCGTCGTGCTTGGTCTTGTCCCCCGAGGGCACGCGGGGCCCGCGCGGGAAAAAGCTCACACGCCGGCCGAGGTCTGCCCCAGGCAACCCCCAAATACTAGGTTATGGGCACCGCGCCAGCCAAATCCGGGCCGATTTACCCCGCAGCTCGTTAGAGGGTGACCACGCAGCGGAACCCGATATGGGTGGTGGAGCTGTCCTGGGACTGCGGTGAGCGAGCAGCGGGCCGGAAACGGTGGCAATACTCCGGCGCGCACAGGTGCGAACCACCCTTGAGCGCCTGGATGACGCTCGGATCCGGTTCGGCTGAGGTCGGGCAGCAGGAGCGCGCCGAACCGTCAAGCGCGTGACCACGCTCGGAGTACTTCGTGGTGGTCCATTCCCAGACGTTGCCGATCATGTCCACCAGGCCGAAGGAGTTGGGCGGGAACGTGCCGACCGGAGAGGTCCCCACCCAGCGCGTGGTGCCCACCCCCAGAGCGCCGTCATTGCGGTAGGGAAACCGCCCCTGCCAGGTGTTGGCCATGAGTCGGCCGTTTGAAGTCGGCTCCTCGCCCCAGGCATAGGCGGTGGTGGCACCGGCACCGGCGGCGTATTCGAACTCCGCCTCGGTCGGCAGCCGCCGTCCGGCCCAGGCCGCATACGCCCCGGCGTCGGGGTAGGCCACCTGAACGACGGGGTGGTCCTGCCTGCCGTCGATATCGCTGCCGGACCCGAACGGTGCGCGCCAGTTCGCGCCGGAAGCCCAGTCCCACCACTGCCGCCAATCGCTGAGGTTCACCGGACCGGGAGTGCCCCGGAAAATCAGTGCTCCTGGACGTAGGTCCTCTTCGGCCACCCCCGGATACAGCCCTGGGTCCAGCGGCCGTTCGGCGACGGTGATGTAACCGGTGTCCTCGACGAACGCCGCGAACTGCGCGTTGGTGACCGGGTGCCGTTCGATCGCGAAGGCCTCCACGGTAGCGGTGTGGATGGGCGCCTCTTCGGGGTAGAAGCTCGTCGAACCCATCCGGAAGGAGCCGCCGGGCAGGTCTACGAGTGCAGTCAGCACGCTCAGTCCTTGGCGAATGCGGTCGCGAACTGCCGCTCGGAATCGGTGTAGGGCGCCCCGGAAACATCGACCACGACCTTGGTGATGGTGCCGCCGGTGAACTCGAACGGCGCCTGATAAG
>DAIPYT010000193.1:0-5255 GCA_036782595.1 Mycobacterium sp.
GTCTTCGGCGGCAGGCTGCGGACCTCAACTCTGGTGCTGGTGATCGCATTCAGCGGCTTCGGCTGGATGTTTCACAACTGGGAGCCCTCGACCAGCGTTCCCCAGCAGGTCCCGGCCAGCGAGGTGGTGCCGCCCGGCTTCATCCCGGATCCGGCCTACACCTGGGCGCCACGCACCGACGTCCAACCCCGTAACCCGGTCACGACCACCCCGACCACCCCGACCACCCCGACCACTCCGACCAGCCCCACCACGACGCCGACCACGCCCACGACGTCGGTCACCGTCACCCCGACCCCGTCGAGCGTCCCGGCTGAGCCGGGCGGCCCGACGTCGCCGCCGGCGCCGACCTCGGTGGAGCCGACCGCGCCCCCGGTCGCCACCGAATCAGCCACCTCGAGCCCGGTCCCCGCCGGGGGAGGCGCGTCGGCTCCGGCGCCGCCGCCACGGTAGCGGTAGCTTCCCCGGCTAGACTGGCGTGCCGTGATTACCCTCGACCATGTCACCAAGCAGTACAAGGCGTCAGCTCGTCCTGCGCTGGACAACGTCAGCCTCAAGGTCGAGAAGGGGGAATTCGTCTTCCTGATCGGGCCCTCCGGCTCCGGAAAGTCCACCTTCATCAGCCTGATGCTGGCTGAGGAGGAGCCGACCGCCGGTGAGATCCAGGTGTCGAAATTCCACGTCAACAAGCTTTCCGGCCGGCACATCCCCAAACTGCGGCAGGTGATCGGCTGCGTCTTCCAGGACTTCCGGCTGCTCCAGCAGAAGACCGTCGCGGAGAATGTGGCCTTCGCGCTGGAAGTGATCGGCAAGCAGCCCGATGTCATCAAGAAGGTGGTGCCCGAGGTGCTCGACATGGTCGGCCTGTCCGGTAAGGCCAACCGCCTGCCCAGCGAACTGTCCGGCGGCGAGCAGCAGCGGGTGGCCATCGCCCGCGCCTTCGTCAACCGGCCGCTGGTCCTGCTGGCCGACGAGCCCACCGGCAACCTGGACCCGGAGACCAGCCGCGAGATCATGGACCTGCTGGACCGGATCAACCGCACCGGCACCACCGTGCTGATGGCCACCCACGACCACCACATCGTGGACTCCATGCGCCAGCGGGTGATCGAGCTGTCCCAGGGCCGACTGGTCCGCGACGAGCAGCGTGGCGTCTACGGAATGGACCGCTAGAGGTGCGCGCGGCATTCCTGGTGAATGAGGTCTTCACCGGCCTTCGTCGCAACGTCACCATGACCATCGCGATGATCCTGACGACGGCGATCTCCATCGGCCTGTTCGGCGGCGGTCTGCTGGTGGTGCGGCTGGCCGACCAGTCCCGCAACATCTATCTCGACCGCGTCGAGAGCCAGGTGTTCCTCAACAACGACATCTCGGCCAACGACCTCACCTGTGACGGCGAACCGTGTAAAGCGTTGCGCGCGCAGATCGAAGGCCGCGAGGACGTCAAGTCGGTGCGCTTCCTGAACAAGGACGAGGCCTACAACGACGCCGTCACGAAGTTCCCGGAGTACAAGGATGTCGCCAGCAAGGACTCCTTCCCGGCGTCGTTCATCGTCAAGCTCAACAACCCCGAACAGCACAAGGATTTCGACACCGCGTTGCAGGGTCAGCCCGGGGTGCTCAACGTGCTCAACCAGAAGGACCTGATCGACCGGCTGTTCGCGGTGCTCGACGGGCTCTCCCGCGCCGCCTTCGCCATCGCGATCGTGCAGGCCGTCAGCGCTATTCTGTTGATCGCCAACATGGTTCAGGTCGCCGCCTACACCCGCCGCACCGAGATCGGCATCATGCGCATGGTCGGCGCGACCCGCTGGTACACCCAGTTGCCGTTCCTGCTGGAGGCCGTGCTGGCCGCGACGATCGGTGTGGTGCTGGCCATCCTGGGCCTGATCGTGGTGCGGGCGCTGTTCCTGGAGAACGCGCTGGACCAGTTCTACAAAGCCAACCTCATCGCCAGGATCGACTACGCCGACATCCTCTACATCGCACCGGCGATGTTCGTCGTCGGTGTCGCGATGGCCGCTGTCACCGCCTACGTCACACTGCGGCTGTACGTGCGGAAGTAGCGGTGGCCGGCGATGGTTAAGGCATCGGTCGAGCGGAAAGCGGCGGCGGCCAAGAAAGCCGGCGACAGCAAGGGCGGCAAACGGGTCATCGCGAGCAACCGCCGGGCGCGCCACAACTACGCCGTGCTGGAGGTGTTCGAGGCCGGCGTAGTGCTGACCGGCACCGAGGTCAAAAGCCTGCGCGACGGCAATGCCTCGATGGCGGACTCCTTCGCCACCGTCGACGACGGCGAGGTGTGGCTGCGCAACCTGCACATCCCGGAGTACCACCACGGGACCTGGACCAACCACCCGGTGCGGCGCAACCGAAAACTGCTGCTGCACCGCCGCCAGATCGACATGCTGATGGGCAAGATCCGCGACGGCAACCTGACTCTGGTGCCGCTGTCGATGTACTTCCTGGACGGCAAGGTGAAGGTCGAACTGGCATTGGCCCGCGGTAAACAGACGCACGACAAGCGTCAGGACATCGCTCGCCGCGACGCCCAACGAGACGTGATCCGCGAACTCGGCCGTCGCACCAAAGGCAAGATCTGACCGGCATCCTGTTCGCGCTGAGCGCCGCGTTCTGTTACGGCGTCAGTGATTTCGTCGGTGGACTGGCTGCCCGCTACGTGGCGGCGTTGCGGGTGGTGCTGGTGTCCTACCCGGTGGCCCTGGTGATCCTGGCGGTGCTGGCCTTCGGTTTCGGCGGCACGGTGAGCCCGGCGGCAGTGTTCTGGGGGGCGCTGTCGGGGATCAGCCAGGGCCTGGCGGTGTGGTGGTTCTATGCCGCTCTGGGATCGGGCCCGATCTCGGTGGTCTCCCCGCTGACGGCGGTGCTGGCCGCCGCGCTTCCGTTGGGTGTCGGACTGGCGTTCGGGCAACGCCCGGGGGTGCTGGCCGGTATCGGCGCTGCGCTGGCCCTGGTGGCGGTGGTGCTGGTGAGCCGGGAGGCCACCGACGAGGATGAACGCCCGCATCGGTTCACCCGGCAGGTGGCGTGGTTGACGGTGGGCGCCGGCGTGGGATTCGGACTGAATTACGTTCTGCTGCATCAGGTCCCTGAGGAGGCCGGGCTGTGGCCGCTGGTCTTCGGGCGGGTGGCCGCCACCGTGGTGGTGTTCGCCGCGGCCGCGTTGACCGGGAACTTCATTCTGCCGCAGGGGGTTTCGATGCGGCTGGCGCTGGGCGCGGCGCTGTTCGATGTCGGTGCCAACATCACCATGCTGTGGGCGCTGCACGGCTCGCTGCAGTTGCTGGCCGGTGTTCTGATCTCGCTCTATCCGGTGGCCACCGTGCTGCTGGCGATTGCGGTGCTGCGCGAGCGGATGACCCGCTGGCAAGTAATGGGTTTGGTGTTGGCTGTGGTGTCGGTAACGCTGTTTGCCATTCACTAAAGGCGTGAATCAGTCAGCACTGGAGGCTAATTCGCTTCCTAGAAGGTATGGAGCCGCTCGTCGAGTTGACGCAGCCGGTCGGCCGATCGGCGTAACCGGGCGGTGAGGCGGGCGTGCTCGGCGGTCAAGCTCGCCGAACGGCGCTCGCGCCGCCACGCGCGGTCAGCGATCTGGCGGTCTATCTCGTCGAGTTGGGCTGCCAACCTGCGCAGATCCAGAACCACCGACTCGCGTTCGTCGCTGAGTTCGTTGACAACGCAGTCCATCATTTTGACGCCCCCGTTCGTGCATTCACCCGGCGACGACGCTAGCAGGCAGCCTGTAAATCCGGACAGAATCCGCCGAATCGGCGACTGGTCTAGCATCGGCGGAATGGCTGACGCAGAACGCCCCCGCACCGTGCTGGACAAGAACGAGATTCTGACCGGGCTATTCGCCTCCTGGGACGCTATTGAGGCCGTTCTGGCCGCACTCCCAGAGGACGCCTGGCAGAACCCGACCCCTTTGCCCGGTTGGACCGTCCACGACGTCGTCGCTCACATTGTGGGCACCGAGATGATGCTGTCGGGCGCACCCACCCCGGAGGTCGACATCGCCGGCCGCGACCACGTCCACAACGACATCGGGGCGCTCAACGAGCGTTGGGTGGAGCACCTGCGCAGCGAGTCACCGGCGGGCATGCTGGCCAAATTCCGCGAAATCACCACGCGCCGTAAGGCGATGCTGTCCTCGATGCCCATTGAGGAGTGGAACACCGTCACCTTCACCCCGGCCGGGCCGGACAGTTACGGCAGGTTCATGCGGGTGCGGGTGTTCGACTGCTGGATGCATGAGCACGATATCCGCGACGCGGTCGGCCGCCCGGCCTCCGACGACCAGCTTGCCGGCCCGGACACGCCGCTGGCGCTCGATGAGATGGCATCCAGCATGGGATTCGTCGTCGCCAAGAAGGGCAAGGCGCCGGATGGCTCCCGGGTGCTGATCACGCTGACCGGGCCGGTGTCCCGGGAGATCCGAGTTTCGGTCGACGGGCGCGCTGCCCTTGTCGAGGAATTCGCGGGCGGTGTCGAACCCACCACCGCCATCACTGTCGACGGCCTGCAGTTCACCCGGCTGGCCGGCGGGCGCCCACTGCTTCCCGAGCGCTCGCAGTCCATCGACTATGCCGGTGACAACGAGGCCGGGGCCCGGATCGTGAAGAACCTCGCCTACGTCATCTAGGGTCCCACCCACCCCTGAGTTGTCCTGCGATTGCAGGACACAGAGTCATCAACGGAGTGGTCGCGTCGTCCGATACCGCCTGCAGGGCGGTGGCAGCAGAGTTGCCTTGAGCAACACGCCAATCGGAAGACTTAGGAGATCACCATGCCAAGCAGATCGTTAGCCGACCGTCTGACCAACCATCTCGACAGCGATGCCACGCAGTACGCCGATCGTGTCGTCCCATACGTTGAGGCCTATCGGGAGTGCCCGCCTGAGTCCGGCGACGGTCTCCCGTCGGCCGGCTGGGCTGCTCCGGAGTCCCGGAGATGGCCGGGGGTGATCATGTTGGCAGGCTTGGGCCTGCTGGCGTCATTTCTGTTGGCGTTCCTGACGCTGAATACGGTGAGGTCGACCGACCCGGTCGAGCCGACGCCATCCGTCGTGGTCACTCGCCCGATCACCACTGAGACCCCGGGCAATCAGGCGCGACAGGACGTGACGCAGACAGTTTCCGTCGCGCCGACCCGCACGTATCAGCCGCCGATGACGACCACGGGTGCTCCTGTTCCCCCGGCGACGATGACCAATCCGCTGGGGCCCCCTG
>DAIPYT010000194.1:0-5241 GCA_036782595.1 Mycobacterium sp.
AACATCACCAGGTTCTCGTATCCGGTGAGCATCTCGTCGAGTGCCACATGCTGGCCGGTCAGCATGATCGAGCGGCGCACCATCGCAGCGTCGGTCACGACGTTATGGCCGGCCACCCAGGCGCTGCCTCGATCCGGCTTGGTCAGCGTCGACAGGATCTCCACGGTGGTCGTCTTGCCCGCACCGTTGGGTCCGAGCAGTGCCACCACTTCGCCGCGGCCCACCTGAAACGAGATATCACTCAGTGCGGCAACCGAACCGAACGATTTACCAATGCCCTCGACAAGCACACCAGCACCGACACCGACACCGACTCCGGCACCGATATCCGGATTGTTCTTCGACTCTGACATCGCTTCGCTACCTACTCATCGTCTAATGCCGCTGCCGACAGGTCGATCATGGTGAAGTTTTCGTCCTCGTCCTCGCCGTCATCGCCGCCGGCGTCGCCGTGAAGCGCCTCACCGATCACCTGCATCAGGGTGGCCGGAAATTGTTCCGCCAGTGCCTCGATGGTGGCGCCCGACACCCGCCGGCTGTCGTACCACCAGTCCAGATGCAGCACGCCACCGTGGCGGTACGCCCGCAATTCGACCGGATGACCCAGGCCGGAAACCGCCTCGCGGACGGTCAATTCGCTGTCGCTGTCGAACCGAACTGCCGCGTCGCTGTCCTGCCACTCGGGGATCATCCCGAGATAGGAGACGAGAACCTCGGCGGCGCCGGCCGCTCCCAGCAGCCCTGCCGCGGGAGCGTTCAGATAACGCAGCAGCCCGTATCCGATGCCGTGATGGGGCACCGCCTTCACCGTCCGGCTGATCTCGGCCAGTAACTCGGCCGAGCTGACGCCCGCATCGCCCGCACAGGTCAGCGAGATCGGATAGATCGTGGAGAACCAGCCGATCGTTCTGTGGAAGTCGACCTCGGGACGCAGAACCGAACGCCCGGACCCGAGGAGGTCGATCGCGGCGACACCTTCGCCGGCGGTCGCCGCGAAGCGGCGGGCCAGCGCACCCAACAGAATCTCCTCCGTCGAGACCTGCAGGATCCGACGCGCGTTGTCGGTCTGCGACGTCTGCTCGGCGTCGAGTTCGACCGCGACTCTGACCAGGTCGTCGGCCCCCGGTGAACCGACCGCGGTGTCACCGTCGGTAAGTCGAACGGTCGTCTTCTCGTTCTCGATCCAGTAGCCCAACTCGTCGAGAACGGCGGGGTGGGCGGCAAGGGCCGCACAGCGATGCGACCACTCCCGCCAGCTGGTGGTGGCCGGTTCCAGAGCGATGTCCGTATCGGCGAGCCGCTGTCCGAACGCGGACAACAAGTCGGTGATCAGCACCTCTCGTGACATGGGGTCGTCGACCATCCCGTGCAGGGTGAGTACCAGGAAGCGTGGGTCACCTTGGGCATCGACGACGTAGGTCGCCGTCAACGGCCAGCTGCCCAGATCCTGATCCGCCAGCGCTTCGGAAACGATGGCCTGCAGCGCCTCTCGCTCCTGCGAGGTCCCCGCCTCGGCGTCGGCGGGCAGCGCCCGCTCGGCCAGATCACTGAAGTCAGCCGGATCGTCAGCCGGATCGCTAATGTGCTGCAGCCACATCCCGGCCCGGTTGACCAGCCGGGTCCGCAGCGCGTCGTGGTGGTTGACCACCGCGGTCATGACGGCCCGGACGTCGTCTGCGCTCACACGGGAGTCGATGCGCAACACCAACGGCGACCGCCAGCGTCCCGGCTCGGCCAGTCCGCGGTCGAGGAAGCGCGAAATATTTGGCGGCACAGGCGGATTCAATTCACCAACGTCTTTGCTGGCCAGCCCGCCGACCGACTGCCGCGCGACCAGCGCATCGGCCAGCGTCGCGATACTGCCGTGGTCGTAAAGGTCCTGCGGGGTGAGCTCCACACCTTCGTGGGTGGCGGTCATCGCGACGCCGATGGCCACCAGCGAGTCGCCGCCGATCTCGAAGAAATTGTCGCCTGGCGCGACCGATTCCACCCCGAGGCAACTGGACCAGATCCGCTGCAGAGTGGCCTGCATCTGCGCGCGGGCGTCCAGCGGCGCCCCGCTGCCGGTCGACTGGACTTCGACCGCGCCGGATCCGTCCGCGGCGCTCACACCGGGTCTCCGGACGACCGTGTGGTCCGGGTCGATCCAATAGCGTGTGCGGGCAAAGGGATAGCCGGGCAGGGTGACACGCTGTGGCTGATCGCCGTACAACTTCGACCAGTCCACCTCGACGCCTGCCGACCACAACTGTCCCAGCGCGAGCAGGAAGGTGTCGCGGTCGTTCCGGCTCTGCAGAGGATGGCGCATCAGCCGGATCGCGCGGTGGTTTTCCGACCAGCCCGGCATCCGCACAGCCGATCCGGTCAGACTGCCGCCGGGTCCCACCTCGACGAGAACCCGGTGCGGATCCCCGAGCAGTGTCTCCACCTCTTCGGCGAAACGCACGGTCGAGCGGATCTGCCGGGCCCACCGATCCGGATCCGTGGCCTCCTCGTCGGTCATCCACGTCCCGGTCACGTTGGACAGCATCGGGATTCGGGGGGCATTCAGGGTCAGAGTCGACAGGTACTCGGCGAACGGGGCGATCACCGAGTCCATCGACTGTGAATGGAAACCGTGCGAGGTTCGGACGCGTCGGGCCATGATGCCCTCGGCGGCAAGACGATTGGTGAGATCCCGGATGGCTTGTTCGGGTCCGGCGACCACGCAACTTCCGAACTCGTTGATGGCGGCCAGGTCGACATCGTCGGTCAGGTGAGCGGCGATGTCATCGGGGCTGGATGCTACGGCCACCATTGCACCCGGCGGCGCGGCGTGCATCAGACGCGCCCGCATGGAGACGACCTTGATCGCCGACTCCAGATCGAAAACCCCGGCGACGGTCGCGGCGACGAGTTCGCCGATGCTGTGTCCGGCCAGCGCCGCAGGAGTGACCCCGTACGACAGGGCCAGTTCAGCCAATGCGTATTCGACCGTGAACAGTGCCGGCTGGGCCAGGTCCGTGGACTCCAGGCCGGCGGCGTCGGCGCCGAAAATCTCGGCCGTGAGATCGATGCCCAGTTCCTCGGTGAACCCGGCGGCACATCGGTCGAAGATCTTCCGGAACTCCGGCTCGGCCTCGTAGAGATCGCGGGCCATGCCGACGTGTTGGGAGCCCTGCCCGGGGAACAGGAACGCCACCCGTTGCTCACCGGGTGTGGTTCCCGGCGGACACTGACCGACCGAGACATTCTCGTGCTCTTGGGCGCTCAGCACAGCGCAGGCATCAACACGATCGGTGACGACGGCTGCCATGCGGACCTCGTGCAGCCGCCGACCGGCGAGGGTGAAGGCCACGTCGGCCAGTGAAAGGTTTTCATCTCCGGCCAGGGCCGCAGCAAGCGCCGTCTTGCCGTCCTGCAGGGATTCCGCGGTGCGGGCGGACAACAGCAGCACCTGCGGACCAGTCGACGCCACCGTGGCGGCACCACCGGGGGACGTCGCCGCGGACGCGGTTCGGGGTGCCTCCTCGACAATGGCGTGCGCGTTGGTGCCACCGACACCGAAGGAGCTGACCCCGGCTCGGCGCGGACCCTCGGATTCCCAGGGCATCAGGGCGTTCGACACCACGAACGGTGTCTCCTCCAGGTGGAGCTCAGCATTGGGCGCGGTGTAGTGCACCGTCGGCGGAATTGCCTTGTTCTTCACGCACAGGATCGTCTTGACCAAACCGACAACTCCGGATGCCGCGTCGAGGTGGCCGATATTCGACTTCACCGAGCCCAGAACGCACGGGCCCGGCCGTTCCTGGTCGGAGACCTCGAAAGCTTGCCGCAGGGACTCGATTTCGATCGGATCGCCCAGTGGGGTGCCCGTGCCATGGGTCTCCACGAATCCGATGGTCGAGGAATCGACGTCGGCGACGGCATGCGCTTCGGCGATGACTTCAGCCTGGCCGGCGACGGCGGGCGCGGCGTAGGTCATCTTCATCGCGCCGTCGTTGTTGACAGCCGAACCGCGGATCACCGCGTGGATGCGGTCGCCGTCCTCGAGTGCGGCCCGCAACGGCTTGAGTAGGACCGCAGCCACCCCGCTGCCGAAGATCGTGCCGTCGGAGTTGACGTCGAACGGGCGGCAATGACCCGACGGTGACACCATCGCGCCCGGCTCGTAGGTGTAGCCGACGCGATGTGGCACCCGGATCGCCGAAGCGCCGGCCAATGCCATTTCGCATTCCCGAGCCAGCAGGCTCTGGCAGGCGAGGTGCACGGCCACCAACGATGAGGAACAGGCGGTCTGCACCGAAATGCTCGGACCGCGCAGGTTCAACTCGTGCGAGGTCCGGGTTGCCAGGTAGTCCTTGTCGTTGAGCAGGATCAGGTTGAACATCTCGACGGTGATGCCCTCGCCGACCAGTTTCTTGCTGTCGCGGTGCGACATCAGGTTGTCGAAGAGGTAACCGCTGGCGGTACTGCTGGCGAAAACGCCGATCGCACCCTCGTATTCGATCGGGTCGTACCCGGAATCCTCGAGAGCATGCCAGGCGGTCTGCAAGAACAGCCGCTGCTGCGGGTCCATCATCCGGGCGGTGTACGGATTCATCCCGAAGTACTCCGCGTCGAACTCGTCGATACCGTTGAGCGGGGCCGCACGCCGAACATAGGCGGGATCGGCCAGAGTCTTGGCGCTGACGCCGGCGGCGGTCAGTTCCTCCTCGGACAGGGTGACGACGGACTCCTCACCGCGGCAGAGGTTCTCCCAGAACTCCGTCACCGAATCCGCGCCGGGGAATCTGCCGGCCATTCCGATGACCGCGATCGCGTTTGGCGGGAAGTCGGTACTCACACCACTTGTCCTTTCTCTTTGCCCGCCGCAGCTTCCCGGCGGGCGCGGGCGCGTTGCTGCGCGCGCGCGCCGAGACTGGGGCGCGCCGACGCCGCAGACTGTTCCGCCGGGGCAAAGCCCATGCGGTCGCACAGTGCGTCAGTCAGCGACGAGACGGTCGGGTACTCATAGATCAGCGCAGCCGGCAACGCCAGGCCGAGGCTCGCTACGAGACGGCGCTGAAGGGTGACACTCATCAGCGAATCCATCCCGAGTTGGAAGAAGCCGGCGTTGGGGTCGAGAGCCTGCTCGGCCGAAAACCCGATGACCGCAGATGCCAGCGAGGCGATGTGGTCGGCCATCAACCCGCGGCGACGTTCGGGCGGGCACTCCCGCAGTTCTTTACGGAACTCGCTCTCCGGAGCCGTCGCATCCGT
>DAIPYT010000195.1:0-5233 GCA_036782595.1 Mycobacterium sp.
GGGTTGGGTTAATAGCCCTCAGGGGTTCAAATCCCCTATCCTCCGCACCTGTCCGGGGTGCGATCAGAATCTGATCGCACCCCGGACCCCAATCCGAGGAGGGGCATGAGTCGCAGCGCCGCGAGGGGGCTGCACATTGCCCTCGTCCTGGTCGGCCTTCTGCTCTACCTGATGTTTGTGCTGCCCCGATGGTGGGTGCTGACCGGCGATATCCCGACCGGTGTGGCCACTGCAGGCCGTCTTGCGGCCGGTATCCCGATCGCGCTGGCGGCGCTGCCGGTCTTCGCCATCCTGCGTGATGCTCTCGGCCGCACGGCCAAGACACCGGAACTGGCGCTGCGACTGCGGGCCTGGTCGGCGGTACTGCACATCGTCGCCGGTGGCCTGATTCTGCTCGCGGCCATTGTCGAGATCTGGCTGCGACTGGGGGTTGCGGGCCCCTACCTGTTCGCCGTCTACGGCGCGGCTGCGTCGATCGCGATTCTGGCGGTGCTGGCCCTGTACCTGTCTTTCGTCGCCGAGAAGCCGCCTGCTGAGCCCAAGCCGCCCAAGCCGCCCAAAGCCAAGAAGGTGAAGGCGGACAAGACGAAGTCAGAGAAGACCCCGCGCGGCAAGAAGAAGCTCGGCACCGCAGAGTCGGCAGATGAGAGCGCCGATCTGGAGACGACCGATCTCGAGACGACCGATGTGGAGACGACCGATGTCGTCCCCGACGAGTCGACTGTCGTGAACACCGACGCCGACGCCGACGCCGACGCCGACGCCGACACACCTGTTTCAGTCGAGACCGATGAGGTCATCACCGAAACGACAGTTGAGGCCGCCGAAGCGGCCTCAACCGGGTTACGTAACAAGCGCCCAGCCGGCAAGCGCCTGCGCCGACTGGGCCGCTGAGAACTCAGACGATCGTTCCGCTGGTGGTCGTCGGGAGCTGGACCGCGACGTCGCTGATGTTGATCGACCCGAACTTGCCGTTCTTGAACAGCGTGGCGCCGCCCACGATCTGAAGCGTCAGACCCTCATCGTCGGCCAGCGCGGTGTAGGCGATATCGGCCAGTTCAGCCAGTTCCACGGTGTAGGTCTTGCCGTCGAGGGTCACCGGGATGGGGGTGACGATATTGCCGAGCACCCGGCCGGTCTTGTTGTTGATGATCTGCCCGTAGACCGCCTTGGCGGTGCCGACGCCGGAGTAGGTGAAGCTCACCTTCGGGGTTCCCACGATCTGGGTCCCGGTCCCGGTCGCGGCCTTGGTAATCGCCACATCGATGGAGTTCCTGGCCGGGGTGGCGAAGACCTGGTTGAGCGGCCACGAGCAGGAATTCCCGACGCTGCAGGCGTTGGTCTTGTTCGGGCCCGAGCCGCCGATGGCCAGCGGCAGGATTGACAGTCGGCCGCCGTCGGCGTTGGAGGCCACTACCGAGCCCGTCACGAATCCGTTGGCGAACGGCATCAGGGCCGACACGTAGTGGTTGGCGGCCTGATCCCACCACTGGAACGTCGGGACGATCTGGTCGATCGGCAGGGGCGCACCCTTCACGTACGTGTTGAGCCACGCCATGTCCTGGCCGTAGATCGTGGTGGCCTGGGCGGTCTGCTGCTGCGCGTTGAAGTCGAAGCAGATGCCGTGGCCGCCGCAGAACCAGGTCATCTTCACCTGGTTGGCGTTGGCGCCGCTGAAGTACGGGTTCAGTTCCAGCTGGGTTTGGGCGTTTTCGACGGCCTGCGCCAGCGGGAAGAGTGCGTCGACGATGCCTTGGACGTACATCGTCGGGATACTCAGCTTGGTCAGCAGCGAGGTCGGGCCGCTGCTGGCGAGCACGGCCTGAGCGGTCTCACTGATGAAGCCGAACAGGTTGCCGGTGAAGACCGCCCGCGGGATCTGGTCGTTGATGCGCGCGCCTGTGGTCAACAGTTCCAGGAAGAAGGTGTTGGCCCACCCGGCCTTGAAGACCTTCTGCGGGTATAGCGACTCGTTGAGCGAGTGCCAGGCGATTGCGGGCACGATCGCCTTGATGCGGGGATCGACGGTGGCCATCTGGATTCCGCCGCCGTACGAACCACCGATCATGCCGATCAGGGGCGAGTTTTGGACCTGGATCGTCGGGGTGTTCGCCAGCGACCAGTCGATCAGCGCGGAGACGTCCCGGCCCTCGTAGAAGGGGTTGTCCAACTGCAGCACGCCGCCGGAGTCGAATTCACCGCGCGGATCCCAGGTGACGACGTTGAATCCCGACTGCGCCTGCAGCGCCCCGCGCAGGATGGCCAGGCCCGGGGTCGAGCCCGCAGCCTGGTTGGAGCCGTACGGGTCGGTGGTGCCCGGTGAACCCAGACCGGGACCGTTGAACAATGTCGCCCCGTAATTTCCCGGCAGGAGGGCGTTGGAGACGGCGGGGAAGAAGTTGGTGCTGATCTCCGTGCCGTCGAACGACTCGACCTTGAGGGTGTAGGCCACCGGTTTACCGGCGTCCACCAGGGTGTTCAGGTTGGCTGAAATGTCGGCGACGACCGAGCTGCCGATGATGGGTGCCAGCAGGGTGCTGAGGAACGGCGTCTTCTGCAGCAGGTCGATGATCGGCTGGGCGATCATTCCGACCAACGGGATGTTGACGAGGAACTCGTCGAACTTGGTGACTTCGCTGACCCGCACACTCCAGGTCTGGGTGCCGGTCGGTTGCTTGGCCGGGTTCGGGGCGGCGGGGTCGATCCAGGTCGCGTAGGGCAGCAGGGTGTAGCTCTGGGCCCCCGACCCGGGCAGCGGTGCCGGCACGTTGCCGATCGTGATCTTGCCGCCGTCACTGGAGTTGACGAACTTGTAGGTCAATGCGTTGCCCGCGGCGCTGACGGCGTTCAGGTTGCCCTGCAGGATGCCGTCGTAGTAGTAGACGTTCGGATCAACCGTGAGCCCGCCGGCCTGGACAGCCGACGCGGTCGCCAAGGCCTGCGGGGAGTCGGTTGGCGCCGCGCCGCCGCGGCGATTGGCGAGGGCCAGGAACGCCGCAAGTAGCGGCGAGTCGACCGGAACCGACGGGTCGGTGCCCGCGTCGTCGGACGGATCGGCGGTCTCGGAGATGAAGGCCGTCATTTCGCCGTCGGGGGCCGCTTCCAGGGGAACCGCGATGTCGCCTTCGAAGACGTCATCGGTGACCACCGGATCGATGTGGATAGCGGGGATGGGCTGCTCGTCCTTGGGCAGGTCGATGCTCACTGCGGGCGGATCGATGGCGATTTCGGCGATCGGCGCCACATCAACTTCGGGGACATCCTCGGCGGCCGCCGGCGCAGCCACGCGTGCTCGGGAGGCGGCCGGAGCTACGGCGGCCGCCGGCGCAGCGACGTCATCGGATCCTGCTGCGGCCCTGGACGGCGCATTGCGGTGGGCACGGACGGCGGAGGACGGGCCGCGCTGGGGCCGCTTCGATGAATCGTTTGCCGACGATGCGTTCGAGGAATTGCCGGCGTCGGGGCCGGACCTGTCGGCCCAGGCGGTCCCGGAACCACCGGAGAAGACGGCGACGCCGACCCCGAGGGCCACCGCCAACCCACCGACTCGGCCGACAAACTGCGATGCACCCATGACGTCCTCCAGAGATAGCGATGAACCCTGGACAGACGGTAACCCGGTTTATCCCAGCGTCAGGTCACATTGCCGGGAAAGGTCGGAGAAGTTTCCTGGAAGGTCACCAGATGGAGAAGTCCGTCGACCCGATGCCGTACGGGGTGGATCCGTAATTGAGATAGATCGGGTTCTGCTTGTACGCGGCGTTGCCGGTGTTGAACAGTCCGGAGTCGATGAACGGCGTCGCCGAGCTGCCGCTCTGGGTGGTGTAGCTATACAGCTTCGTCGCCCCATCGGCGGTGTAGACGTCGATCTTGGTACCCGCCGGCACGTCCGGGGACGTCTCGCCCGGCATGAAGGACCGATTGAGCGTGCCGAAGACACCGCCGGAGTCGATGATCGCCGCTCCGTCCTGCTTGGCCCCGCCGTTGATGCTGACCTTTACGAAGGCGTCCGGCGCGCCCGGCAGCGAAGCCCGGGTCGGCAGCGGATTCGGTCCGAGGATCATCACTCCACCGAGCCCGAACGGAAGCAGGTTCTGGAAGACCAGCACGCCGTTGTGAAGTTCGCCGGGCATGGCTGCGGTCGGGATGGGCACGGGGCCCGGGCCGGCGGTGTTGGCGCCCACGCCCAGGATGCCGTCGCCGTAGTAGAAGAACTCCTTGAATTTCTCGACGCCGTCCGGGTACTCGTCATTGTTGGTCACGAGGTTGACCGGCGCAGTGGTCAGCGCACCACCGCCGAGGTCGACGGTGGTGTTGTAGGTCTCGTAGTGGTAGCAGAGGCCGCCGCTGAAGCAACTGTTTCCTTCGCCGATCTTCGGGCCCAGTGGTGCCGAACCGATGCTGTCGCGAGTGGTCACCAGCCCGGACGCTCCGGTGTCGAGCAGCAGGCTGGCGTTCGATCCGCCGGCGATCTTGGCGTTCACCATCGGCTGGGTGCCGAGCTTCACGCGCAGCGGCACCACGGCGTAAACCTTGCTGTTCTGTCGGGCCGAGGTCACGAGGGCCTCCGTCGCATCAACGTCGGCACCCACCCAGCCCAGCGTCGGGATCAGCGCACCCGCGACGCCCAGCGAAATCTGCGCGACAGTGGGGACCAGCATCTCGTTGAACACCGCGATCTGCGCGACTTGATGGACCAGTGGAATGCGCGCCGTGCTGGCCAGGAAGTTCTGCACGCCGGGGTTGGTCGCACTCCAGATCGCAAGCGACAGCTGGGCCGTCGCCAGCAACGCCTGGGGGCCGAGCGAGCCGATGCCGGCCAGGATGTTGCCCGAGCCCCAGGTCTGCTGGTTGAGCAGCGCCTGCGCGGCCTTCATCTCTCCTAACGCGACCGCGAGCCGTGCGCCCGGGACGATCTGAACACCCGGGTTGGCCCCGCCGGGCAGCCAGGACTCCATGTTCGGAGCAGGGTCGGCGGCAGCAGGAGCCACCGCAGCCGCCGGGGCTGCGGAAGTCGATGGCGAATCCTCAACTGCAGGGGTGGGATCGGCCGGCGGGGTGCGTAGTGACGGGACCGCCACCTGAGCGATCAGGTCCCGAGCCGCGCGGGCGGACTTGCGGGGGGTGGCGGTCGGCGCGGTTGCAGCGGCCGGTGCCACTTCAGCATTGGCGGCCGGCGCCACTTCAGCATTGGCGGCCGGCGCCACTTCAGCATTGGCGGCCGGCGCCACTT
>DAIPYT010000196.1:0-5089 GCA_036782595.1 Mycobacterium sp.
TGGGGGACCCCGGTTCGTGCCGATCTGGACGAGGTGGGCCGCCCGGAGGCGCAAGCCCTGATCCATCGGGCCGCGCGGGAGCTACTTGGTAACGCCCACAAGCATTCTCAGGCGACCGGTATCGACATCGGCTTGCACCGCCGGGGCGATGAGACGGTGCTCGAGGTGGTCGACAACGGTGTCGGATTCGACCCTGAGATCGTGGAGCGCCGGGTGGCCGAGGGTCATATCGGGCTGGCCTCGCTGATGGTGGCGGTGGAATCGGCCGGCGGTTCGGTGGAGTTCAGCGACCGCCCGGGCGGCGGCACGATGGTGATGGTCACCGTGCCCGATGAACTTCCCCCCGACCGCTGACCGCTGACCGCTGACCGCTGAACGTCGGCGTCACTTCACCTCGACCGAGATCGACGGCCATCCGCTCGCGCCATCGGGTGGCGGTGCGGCGATCTGTTCGGTCTGCACGGCGCCGGTGTTGTCGGTGGCGCGCGCGGTGATGGTGTGCGAGCCCGGTGTGGCCTGCCAGGAGTAGGTCCACAGCCGCCAGGTGTCGTTGGAGTAGGCGACGCCCAACGTGGCCGGCTGCCAGGGACCGTCGTCGATGCGCACCTCCACGGCCTTGATACCGCGATGCTGCGCCCAGGCCACCCCGCCGACGTTGACGGCCCCGGCGGCCACCCGTTGGCCGCTGCGCGGCACGTCGATGCGGGACTGCGTCTTGATCGGGGCCTTGGCCGACCAACCCAGCTTCGTCCAGTACGCCTCGGCGCGGTCGAAACGGGTGAGCTCCAGGTCGACCACCCACTTGGTTGCGGAGACGAATCCGTACAGGCCGGGCACCACCAGTCGGGCCGGGTAGCCGTGTTCGACGGGCAACGGCACGCCGTTCATCCCGATCGCCAGCAGCGCATCGCGGCCATCGGTGAGCGCCTCGACGGGAGTCCCGACGGTGAACCCGTCCACCGAGGTGGACAGCACCATATCGGCGTCTGTCTTGACTCCGCTGCGTGCCAGTAGATCCCGAATTCGGTAGCCGGTCCACATGGCATTGGAGATGAGCTCGCCGCCGACCGGGTTCGACACGCAGGTCAGTGTCACGGCCCTTTCGATGAGCTCGAAGTCCTTGAGGTCGTCGAACCCCAAGGTGATCTCGCGATCCACCATGCCGTGGATGCGCAGCTTCCAGTCGGAGCGGGCGATCTGTGGCACGTTCAGCGCGGTGTCGATCCGGTAGAAGTCGGCGTTGCTGGTGATGAAGCTCGGCAGCCCGTCGACTGCGGGTTGAACTCCGTCGGGAATCGCCCGCGCCGGCGAGGTGACCTCGGGCAGCGCGAAGGCCTCCCGATCACCGGCCACCGACCGGCGTTTGCGGCCCAAGACCGTTCCCGCGACACCGCTGAGCGCGCCGGCGCCGAGCAGACCCAGCGTCAGCAGGGAGCGCCGCCGGGTGGCATCCGGTGCGTCATCGGGGGTGTTTGCGGGGGTGGTCGGTGTCTTCTTCTCGGCGGTGAGCAGCCGTAGCGCGCCGATACCGCAGATGGTCCCGATCACCGTGGGAATCACGTCCACCGGACGGGCCCCCGGTTGGGCCAGCACAGCCAGACAGCCGGCCACACCGGCCAGCGCGAGGACAAGGCTTCCCATCGGTACCCGCGACCGCTCCCAGATGGCGGCGACGGCGCACAAGGCGGCGGCGACCACCACCACCATGATCGTCAGGAAGGTCTTGTCGGCGGTCCCGAAGGTCTGGATCGCCCACTCTTTCACCGGGCCGGGGGTCAGATTGATCACCGCGGTGCCGACCGCGTTGCGGGCGTCGGCGGCAGGCGAGAAAAGGATGCTCGCCAACTGCGTGACGCCGAGGGACACCGCGGCGGCCGCCACACCGGCGCCCATCCGGGCTGAGATCGGGCTGGTTGACATGCCGGTCAACCTACGCGGTTCTATGCTTCTGGTTTCCTTTTACCGGTTCTCCGATCCTTACCGGTTCTCAGACATGAGGATGCCCCGGAATGCCCGCACCCGATCGTGATCCATCCGGCACCCTGCCGCGTCGAACCCTGCCGCTGTGGGTGGCACTGGCGCTGTCTATGGCAACCGTCGGCCCGACCCTGGCAATGGCCGGAAATGGGCAGGGACTGGTCGGCACGGTCGGCAAGTCCGTCCCTCTGGTCTTCGTGATCGGACTGGTCGGCGTGGGGTTGGTCGGCTACAGCTTTGTCCGGCTGACCCGATACCTGAACCATGCGGGTTCGGCCTACGCCCTGGTGGGTGTGACGTTGGGTCCACGAACCGGATTCTTCGCCGGATTCGCGATGCTGGGTGGTTACCTCGGATTTTCGGTGTCGACGTTGGCCTTGACTGCCGACTTCGCCAATTCCCTTCTCGCTGAGGCGCAGAACGGGTCCGCCCACCCATTCCAGCTGCCGTGGCTGGTGCCGGCGGTGCTGGCCGCCGCGGGCTCATTTCTACTCACCGGGCGCGACACACGTGTGCTGGCCAAGATCCTGCTCGCCATCGAAGGTGTCGGCATCGTGGCAATGGTGGTGCTGGCGGCGGTGATCCTGGGCCGCGGCGGCGCCACGACGACGGGAATCGACTTCAGCACGTTCTCGGCTTCCGGCGTGCCGGTGTCGGCGGTCCTGGGTGGGGTGGTCGCGGCGTTCCTGAGCTGGGCCGGGTTCGAGGCGTGCGCGTCGATGGGGGAGGAGACCGCCGATCCGCGACGCAACATCCCGCGCGCCCTGATGGGAACCCTGGCCTTGACCGGGGTGTTGTTCATCGTCGTGATGTTCGCTCAGACAATCGGTTTCGGAACCGACAAGGCCGGATTGGAAGCGTTCGAACGATCCGCCAACACCCTCGGTGATCTGGGCAACACCTACATCGGGAAGTGGTTCAGCCTGCTGGTGATACTGACCGCCACCATCGGCGCGTTCGGCTGCCACATGGCCACCGCCTCGGTGTCCGGGCGGATGCTTTTCGCCTTCGGCCGTGATGGATTCGGCCCGAAGGCATTGGCGCAGATCAACGCCGGGACCGGCGGACCGCGGCGGGCGGTCTGGTTGGTCGTCGCCCTCGGCCTGGTGGTCAACGTCATCTGTGGGGTTGCCGGCTGGCCGGCCGCCGCGACCGGCAACCCGGCGATAGCAACCTATTTGCTGTTCGCAATCGCCGGATCGGTGTGCCTGATGGTGTGCTATCTGCTGGTGGAGGTCGCGGCCGCGTGGTTCGTCGGGGCCAAGCGGTTCACCGCTCTGCACGGCGGTGAGGCCCGGTTGAGCGGAGTGACGCTTCCGACAGCCGGTGCGGTGGTGATCCTGGTGGTGCTGTGGTTCAGCATCAAGGACTCCACCGGATGGTCCGACGCACCGATGCTCGGGTTGTACTGGTGCGCAACGGGATTTGTGTTCGCCGTCGCCGCTTCGCGGATCGCCAAGCGGGTCGGTGAGTCACTGATCGCCGAGTTGGAGCTGGTCAGTTGAGCTGGTCAGTTGAGCTGGTCAGTTGAGGTAGTCGAAGGTGCTCACCATTCCGGCCTCGGCGTGATACGCGTTGTGGCAGTGCATCGGCCAGTAGCCGGGGTTGTCGGCGAGAATGGCGACCTTCACCGATTGGTTGGGAACCACGATCACGGTGTCCTTACGCGCGCCCAGCGTCCCGTCCGGGTTGATGATCGCGAACGTATGTCCGTGCAGGTGCATGGGGTGCCACATCCGTGACTTGTTGGCGAACGTCAGCGCCGCCTGCTGGCCCTGCCACACGCTGAACGGTGTGTTGTCGGGATAGAAGCCGTTGATTCCCCATTGGTATCCGGTGTCGGCCGAGGTCAGGTTGGCCACCATCTCGGTGTCGGCGCTGGTCCATTTCAGTTGCGCCTCCTCGGGGGCCGCGAAAAGGTCGACGGTCCCGACCTTCCCGTTGAGTTCCGGCGGTTGGAACCCGACCGGCGGTGCGGTACCGACACCGGTTGCCAGCAGGGCGCGTGCCGCTGCCCCCTTGCCTTCGGCGAGAGCGACGAGCGGGAACACGCCGTCACCGGCGGTGACGATGGCGTCGTAGCGCTCACCCATGCCGATCAGCAGGGCGTCGACGTCGGTGGGGACCACCGGGAAGCCGTCGGTGTGCGTGACCTTCATCCGATGTCCGCCCAGGGCGACCCGGAATGCGGTGTCGGCACCGGCGTTGATGATCCGCAGCCGTATCCGCTGCCCGGGTTTGGCCCGGAAGGTGGTGGGCGCCTCGGGGATCCGGCCGTTGATCAGGTAGTACGGGTAGGTGACGTCACCCGGATCACCGCCGAGCAGTTCGCTACCGCCGGCGCCCTTGGAGTCCATGCCACCCATGCCTCCCGGGCTCCCCATGCCTCCCATCCCGCCCATGGCGCCCATACCACCGGCCTTGAGTTCGTCGAAGATCTGCTGGGGCGAACGGCCGACCCCGTCGGTCCAGTCGTCGAGCATGATGATCCACTCGGCGTCGTAATCGGCGCGGGCCTTGGGATCATCGACGATCAGCGGCAGATACAACCCGGTGTCCAGATCGAGACCGACGTGCGGGTGCGCCCAGTAGGTGCCGGCGTCGGGAACCGAGAACCGGTAGGTAAACGACGCTCCGGCAGGAACATCCGGCGTCGCGGGCGCGGCGCCGTCCATGTCGTTTCGCAGCGCGATACCGTGCCAGTGCATCGATGTCGGGGTGGCGAGCTTGTTGTTCAGCACCACCTCCAATTCGTCGCCGACATTGGCGCGGATCAGTGGTCCGGGAACCGTGTCGGCGTAGCCGAGGGTTTTGACCACCTTGCCGCCGATATCAACGGTCACCGGACGCGGTGTGAGGGCAGCTTTCACCGTACGTCCGGTGTGCGGCCGCGCCGCCTCGGCGGCCTTGATCGGTTCCGCCAGAGCCGGGGGCACGCTGGTCGGCTGAGACTTCAGTGCGGAGCCGCCCCCTGTCGTAGCACCGCACGCCGCGAGGGCGGCGCCGGCACCGGCGGCCAGGCCGGCGGCGAGGAAGGTTCGTCGGTTCAACTGCCGTGGGTCGGTCTTGCTCACTTTGCCTTGCTCACTTTCCTTTGAGTTGTAAAACGGTA
>DAIPYT010000197.1:0-5070 GCA_036782595.1 Mycobacterium sp.
GTGTACACCTCAGCGAAGCTGGTCGCCGAGCATCACGACCGCTACCCGCACCTGATGACGACCGATTCGACCGATGCGGACAAACCCGGCTTCGCCAAGCAAATCGGCTGGCCCGGTGTGGAATTCGCCGATCGGGTGGTTCTGCGAGCCGACATCAGGGCTTTGGTGCTGCCTATCGTCACCGGTGGTTCCCACTGCCGGATGCTCCCGAGCACCACGGGCCGCGCGCTGCTCGCTCTGGCACCCACCACGATGTACCAGGCACTGACACTGCAGCAGCGCGTCTTCGAACTGGCATCTCAGACGGTCCAACCGTTCCAGCCGTACTGGCTCGAACTCGGCGGCCATGCCGAGCAGTTGCCGGTGATGCTGTCGGTGCTGATCGCCGAAGGTCAGTGCTGATGGCGCCGGCGCCGGGCAGGCACGACAGCGAAGAGATAACCGTCTCGATCATCATTACCGTGTACAACGGGGCCATGCTGGTGGCTGAGGCTATCGAGAGCGCCTTAGCCCAGACGTTGCCGCCGCTCGAAGTGATCGTGGTCGATGACGGATCCAGCGACGACACCGCTGATGTCGTGCGGCGATTTGAAGCCGTTCGTTTAATCCAGCAGCCGAACGCGGGCCCGGCCGCAGCACGCAACACGGCCATTAGGGCGGCGTCGGGCGTGTTCATCGCCCTGCTCGATCACGACGATCTGTTTCCGGCGGAACGACTGGAGCACATGGTCGCGGAGCTGATCGCCCATCCAGGAGCGGACTACGTCGTGGGAAGACAACGCATCACTCTCTTGCCAGGCGCAGAACTGCCTTACTGGCTGAACTCGACCGAGGCGGTCGAGCTCGACCGGTTCCGGGACGAGCACGGCCCGACGCAATCGATGTTTCGGCGCAACGCACTCGATCGGGTGGGCCTGTTCGATGAGACGATGACGTCGGGTGGCGAAGACATCGACCTGATGTTTCGTTGCGCTGAGGCTGGACTAGTCGAGCTCGTCATCGAGGAGGACGTACTCATCCGGCGTATCCACGGAGCAAATTTCACGATGGACGAAGCGAACATGCGCCGGGCCATATTCGCGGTCCTGCGTAATCGGGCACGACGGCGCCGGCAGTCGACGTGATCTCCATCGACGTGATCATCCCGACCTACAACTCGGCGGGCCTGCTCGCCGACGCCCTCGACTCGATCGACGCGCAAACCCTTCCGCCTCGTCGCGTCCTCGTGGTCGACGACGGCTCAACCGACGATGCGGTCGCCCGGAGCACCGCCGGGCGGTCCAATGTCACCGTCATACGCCGGCCCAACGGCGGTGTTTCGGCGGCGAGGAACACCGGGGCCGCCGCGTCGCGCGCCGACGCACTGCTCTTCCTCGACCACGACGACCTGCTCACACCGCCGGCGCTCGCCACCCTGGCGAGCGCCATCGGGTCCGCACCGGGCATCGAGATGGTGCACGGCATGATGCGCGAATTCGTGGATCCGAACAGCCCACCACCGCCCGGTGTGCGGACAACCGAACGGGTGCTTCCATCGCGCCTTGCCGGAAGCTCGCTGGTCATGCGCTCCCTCTGGTTGCGCGTCGGGGAACTGCGAGAAGGCATGTCGCAAGGCGAGTGGATCGACTGGATCGACCGGGCGATGGCGCTGGGCACATCGGTCCGTACGGTCGACGCGGTTATCTGCGAGCGGCGTATTCACGGGCGGAATACCACTCGGGGGACTTCCGGGAAGGCCAACTACCTGGCTGTGGCCAGAGACGCATTGCAGCGTAAGCGCGACGGTGAGACCTCCGGCGATGGTCGATAACAGCTCCACGAGCACGGCCGGTTTGCACCTAGTACTAACTCGTCACCGGATGACGCCTTGGCTGCGTTGTCGGTAACGATGGTGCGGAACTGGTCGAGACCAGCGACTGGGAATGCGGCGGTGACCTGAACAGCAGGAAGCTCCGCCGGTTGTGCGGGTGCCCACATCAGCGCTCCCATCGTCTACCGATCGGGCTGAAAGCACGCTGAGGCGGGCGGCGCTGATGACGGTTTAAAGATCAGGCGATGCGTTCAATGGTGCCGAGCTCGACCGCAAGCTTGTCTCGGGCGATTTCGGCCTCGTACCGGGCCTGCATATTGATGAAAAACATGTCGCTGAGCCCCAGTGCACTGCATCTGGGAGTTATCGCAGGCCTCCTGACATTGATGGTGTTCAACCAGTTCGGGTGACGATGGTCTTGCCCGTTCGCCGCTGGTGATGACCCTCGGTCCGACTGACGCCCTGCTGGGTTGTCTTCCAATTTGATCTGTCTCACCAGCGACGTGCGGGCAATCACCGCCGAAAGCCCGGCGGGGCGGACATGACTTAATCAGGAGCCTGGCCGTTCCTCATCAATGTCTTGTCTGCCCGCCCCACCGGGTTGTCACCCAGCCACAACAGTTCATTGCAGGAGAGGACACAACCCATCGTGACATCTTCACGACGCGTCGTCATCGGCGCCGACACCCATCTGGACACCATCCACCTAGCGGCCATCACCGACACTGGTCAACTGCTCGGCGATGCCGAGTTCCGCACCAACCCCACCGGCTATTGGGCCGGGATCTGCTGGGCCCGCAGTTTCGGCGAGGTTCTGACCGCCGGCGTGGAGGGCACCGGTTCCTACGGTGCAGGATTCACCCAAGCGTTGCAGACCAACAATATTCACGTCGTCGAGGTCAACCGCCCCGATCGTTCAGCCCGGCGCCGCCACGGCAAATCCGACCCGTTGAACCGCCCCGGGATGTCCGGAGACTCCACTTCTTGGGAAGGTTGGAGTCATGCCAGGTGCGTCAAGGGTGTACCCGCCGGAGTTGCGGGAGCGGGCGGTGCGGATGGTCGCCGAGATCAGCGATCAGCACGAGTCAGAGTGGGCGGCGATGGGCGAGGTCGCCCGGCTGCTGGGGATCGGGACCGCGGAGACGGTGCGCAAATGGGTGCGCCGCGCCCAGATTGACGCCGGTTCCCGTCCCGGGGTGACCAGCGAGGAGTCCGCCGAGCTCAAGCGGTTGCGGCGGGAGAACGCCGAGTTGCGCCGGGCGAATGCGATCTTGAAGACCGCGTCGGCTTTTTTCGCGGCCGAACTCGACCGGCCACAGCGGTAATCACCCGGTTCATCGCCGATCATCAGGGCCGCCGCGAGGGCGTTGATGGTCTGCGCTGGGGTGTCGAGTCGATCTGCACGCAACTCAGCGAGCTGGGAGTGCCGATCGCCCCATCGACCTACTACGAGCAGATCGCCCGCGAGCCGAGTCGCCGGCAGCTTCGCGACGATGAAATGTCTGAGCACATCAAGCGAGTGCACGCCGCCAACTACGGCGTCTACGGGGCCAGAAAGGTTTGGCTAGCGCTCAACCGCGAGGGCATTGCGGTGGCCCGCTGCACCGTCGAGCGGCTGATGAGAGAACTCGGCCTGGCCGGGGCGGTCCGTGGCAAGCCGCGTCGGACCACGATCGCCGACGCGGCCTCGGCCCGTCCGGCCGATCTGGTCAGCCGCCAATTCGCCCCTCCGGCGCCCAACCGGTTATGGGTGGCCGATCTGACCTATGTGTCGACCTGGTCGGGGTTTGCCTATGTCGCGTTCGTCATCGACGCCTACGCCCGGCGGATCCTGGGCTGGCGGGTCGCCGCCACCATGGCCACCACCATGGTCCTGGACTCCATCGAGCAGGCGATCTGGACCCGCACCAGAGAAGGCATCCTGGCGCTCAATGATGTTGTCCACCATAGCGATAGGGGCTCGCAATATACCTCGATCCGGTTCACCGAGCGCCTGGCCGAGGCCGGCATCCAACCTTCCGTCGGGGCGGTCGGCAGCTCGTACGATAACGCGCTGGCCGAGACCATCATCGGGCTGTACAAGACCGAGCTGATCCACCGCGGCAAGCCCTGGAAGACCGTCGAGGACGTCGAGACGGCCACCGCCCGCTGGGTCGACTGGTTCAACAACCAGCGGATCTATCAGCACTGCGGCGATATTCCACCAGCGGCGCTTGAATCAGCCCACTACGCTCAACGCCGGGCAGCAGCCATCGGTTGAGCCCTCACAACAGAAAGTCTCCGGACATCCCGGGGCGGTTCAGACCGGCTTTGGGTGGCTTGACGCGGTGACTACTAAACAGCCCCGACGTCATTCACGAGACCGTGGACGGCGAGGCTTTGGTAATTCACACCCCATCCGGCTGCTACTACAGCCTGGAGGGGACCGGGGAACAAGTCTGGAACGCGCTGTTGGCCGGCCACACGCCCGATGAGATCGCCGCTGCGTACGCGGGAGACTCCGAAGGTGGCGGAGTGGTCGATGCCGTGCAGCACTTCGCCGATCAGCTTGAGCAGGAACAATTGGTCGTCCGAAGCAGCCAGCAGGCGAGTCGGGCACTGCCGTCCGCCAATCAGCCGTTCTGCACCCCAACTCTCCATAAGTTCACGGATATGCAGGAGTTGCTGCTGGTCGACCCGATCCACGAGGTCGATCCCCAGGCGGGCTGGCCCAAACGTCTCGCCGATTAACTCATCACCGATGTCTCCCATGACCGGAATCGTGACTATCACGGGCGGGTGGCTCGCGGACGCCGTTGCACAATTGCAGACAGAAGCAGGTGCGCGGCCCACTGTGGTTCAGGACCACCGTCAGATCGCCGGCCACGGGGTGTGCGTCCGCTACGCCGACTCCGAACTTGCCGATTTGCTCGGCCGATCGGCCGGCCACCTGAAGCACACCCCGTCAGATGCGCCAGCCCTCACAATCGATTGCTGGATTGCACCCGACCCCGTACTCCACCTGCCGCCCAGCGATCCGGCGGCGGGGACGACATATGCCGACGACGGCACCACGGCCCTAACCTGGGACGGGCCCGGCGGCCCACTGTTCGCTTATGACCGCACACGTCGTCACGGCTGGGCGCGATTCGCTGCGCCGACAGGTCCACCGCCATGGGAGTTAGCCGCACCATTCTCGCGGATCCTGCATTGGTGGGCGGCCGATCATGGCCTGCAAATTGCGCACGCTGCCGCTGTCGGTCGCGCCACTGGGGGCATAC
>DAIPYT010000198.1:0-5064 GCA_036782595.1 Mycobacterium sp.
TCCGAGTTGGGTCTCCACAAGAAGATCCGATGCCGGATCGCCCGTGAGACCTCCGACACCACAACTGATCCGGTGCTGGCGTGGCTCTACGTGGTGGACGCCTGGGAGGGCGGTCTACCGTCGGCGCGCTACCTCGGTGTGATGGCCGACGCCGCCGAGGTTGCCGGTGCGCCCGCCGATTATGTGCACCACATCCGGACCCGGCCGGCGCGCAATATCGGGCCCGGCCCCGCCGACTAGGTGGCCCAGGCCACGTTCCAGCGGGTGCACCGGTTAGCGGTGGCGCTGGGTGAAATCCCAAGCGTCGGAGACGATCTGGTCGATCCCGGTGTACTGCGGCCTCCACTGCAGTTCCTTCGTCGCCTTCTCGCTGGAAGCGATCAGAACCGCGGGATCGCCAGCGCGCCGCTCGACGTCGCGGGAGCGGATCTCCCGGCCGGTGACCCGCCGGCAGCTGTCAATCACCTCACGCACACTGAAGCCCGTTCCGTTACCCAGGTTGTAGATCCGGTGTTCCCCGGGCCGAGCCGTCTGCAGGGCCAGCAGATGGGCGTCGGCGAGGTCTCGGATGTGGATGTAATCGCGGATCGCGGTCCCGTCCGGGGTCGGCCAGTCGGTTCCGAACACCAGGATCTCCTCGCGCCGGCCCACGGCGACCTGAAGGACCAGCGGAATCAGGTGGGTTTCGACGGCATGCCGCTCGCCCAGTCCGCCGTAGGCGCCGGCCACGTTGAAGTAGCGCAGGCTGGTCGCGCCGAGTCCGTACGCGTGCGCATAGGAGGTGATGGCGTGGTCGATAGCCAGTTTGGTGGCACCGTAGGGATTGGTCGGCAGGGTCGGCGACTCCTCGGTAATGGGAACCGACTCCGGCTCACCGTAGGTTGCAGCGGTGGAGGAGAAGACCAGCCGGGGCGTACCGGCCTCACGCATCACCCCAAGCAGGTCGAGCGTGGCCACCACATTGCCGTACCAGTACTTCTCCGGGGCCTCCACAGACTCCCCGACCAGCGACTTGGCTGCGAAGTGCAGCACGCCGTCGAAGGATCCGCCGGGCAGCACGGAGCGGGCGATGGTAACCATGTCACCGTCGAGGAACTCCACCCCGGCCGGCACCGCGTCGGCGTTACCGGTTGACAGGTCGTCAACGATGACCACCTGATGGCCTTGTTCGACAAGCACTTTCGCGCACACGCTTCCGACATAGCCGGCCCCACCGGTGACCAGCAGCTTCATTCGAAGTCCGCGGACTGCTCGATGATGTTGACCAGCACCCGGACCCCGACGGCCAGGGCGCGCTCATCGAGGTCGAAGTTGGGCTGATGGAGATCCCGTTGCGGACCGTCCCCGCTCCACACGCCGAGACGGGCCATCGCACCGGGTACGTCCTCGAGGTACCAGGAGAAGTCCTCGCCGCCACCGGACTGGCGGGTATCGGCGAGGACGTCCGGGCCCACCGCCTCGATCGCGTGGGTCATGATCTGGGTGCTGCGCTCCTCGTTGACAACCGGCGGGACACCCCTGTGGTACTGCAACGAGTGCTCGATGCCCAGCGGGGCCAGTAGGCCCGAAACCGTCTCGTGGACAAGGGCTTCCATCTCCAGCCAGGCCTCCCGGCTGGCAGTGCGGACGGTACCGGCCAGGCTGCCGATCTGAGGGATCGCGTTGGCCGCCACTCCGGCGTTGGCCGCACCCCACACCATCACGGTGCTGTGGCGCGGGTCGATCCGGCGGGACAGCACACCGGGCAGTCCGGTGATCACGGTTCCCATGCCGTACACCAGATCGGAGGTCAGATGCGGCCGGGAGGTGTGCCCGCCGGCGGAGTGCAGGGTGATTTCGATGGAGTCGGCGGCCGAAGTGATCGGGCCGGCGGTGATGGCGACCCGACCGACCGCCAGTCGCGGATCGCAGTGCAGCGCGAATATCCTCGATACCCCGGACAGGGCTCCGGCCGCGATCGCATCGAGTGCGCCGCCGGGCATCAATTCCTCAGCGGGCTGGAAGATCAGCCGGACGCCCATCGGCAACTCGGGTGCCGCGGCCAGGGCGCCGGCCGCCCCCAGCAGCATCGCGGTGTGCGCGTCATGGCCGCAGGCATGCGCCACGCCGGGCACGGTCGAGGCATAGGGCGCCCCGGTGCGTTCCGTCATCGGCAGCGCATCCATATCGGCGCGCAGCGCGATCCGCGGCGCGTGCTCAGGGCCGAAATCGCAGATGAGTCCCGTCCCGCCGGGCAGCGCCTTCGGATTGAGGCCGGCCTCGACCAGTCGGTCGGCGACGAACTGCGTGGTGGCGAACTCCTGCCGCCCCAGCTCGGGGTGACGATGGACGTGGCGGCGCCATGCGACGAGATCGTCATAGTGCGCAGCCAGCCACGACTCGGCGGTGTCGGCCAGGGACATCCCGGCAGTATCTCACCCCCGGCGTCCCACCCCCGGCCGTGCCGGTCGGATTCGATCGCGGCTAGCGCGGTCCGAACTGACGGTCCCCCGCGTCACCCAGACCGGGCACGATGTAGGCGTCGTCGTTGAGCCCGTCGTCGATCGCCGCGGTGAACAGCCGGATCTGCGGTGCCGCCTGTTCCAGCGCCGACACCCCTGCGGGGGCGCACACCACGCAGATCACGGTGATGTCGACCGCACCGCGGTTCTGCAGCAGTTCGAGGGTGTAGACCATCGATCCTCCGGTCGCCAGCATCGGATCGAGCACCATGACGGGCTGGCTGCGCAAGTCGGCCGGCAGCGACTCCAGGTACGGCACCGGACGATGGCTGGTCTCGTTTCGGGCCACACCCACGAAGCCCACTCTGGCCTCCGGGATCAGAGCATGCGCCTGGTCGACCATTCCCAACCCGGCGCGCAGTACCGGTACCAGCAGTGGCGGGTTGGCCAGCCTGGTGCCGATCGTGTCGGCCAGCGGGGTGCGCACGCTGATGTCCTCCCGCGGCGCGTCCCGGGTGGCCTCGTAAACCAGCATGTGGGTGAGGTCGCGCAGAGCTGCACGGAAGCCCGCGTTGCCGGTGCGTTCGTCACGCAGGGCAGTCAGCCGGGCGGCAGCCAGAGGGTGGTCGACGACACGCACATCCATGGGGACAAACTGTAGGTCGTTAGGCTGTCCGGCATGGCGGCAGAGCTTGTACCGATCCGACTGGGTGTCACCGCGGGTGACCTGTACACGTTGTGGGCTCCGCGCTGGCGCGACGCCGGCGACGACTGGGAGGGCTTCCTCGGCAAGGACGAGGACGTCTACGCCTTCGAGTCGGTGGCCGACTTGGCAGCGTTCGTCCGAACCAGCACAGACAACGACCTCACCGATCATCCGGCCTGGGGGCGGCTGACCAAGGCCAACGCCCACAGGCTGCAGCCGGCCGAGAATCGCCACGCGGACCTGATCGGCGCGCAAGAGCTACTCGCCCAGAAGCCGACCGAGTCCTCGGTGGACGCCCTGGCCGCAACGCTGGCGGTTGTGTCCTCGATCGGCTCGGTGTGCGAGCTGCCGAAGGTGTCGCGGTTCTTCAACGGCAACCCCAACCTGGGCTGGGTGGCCGGCGGTATCGACCAGTTCACCGGCCGGGCCGGCCGCAAGCGCTGGAGCACCGTCGGCGAGATCTTCGCCCGCAGCTGGGACGGCGTGGTCGAGGCGATCGACGAGATACTGCGGACTCCGGAGGTAGACGAGCGGGTCGTCGCGGAGGCCGCGGCCGAATTGGAGGCTCCCTACGAGGACGTCGATGACGACATCATCGCGGACTCGGCGGCCTTCAGCGCGTTCGGCGAATCCGCGGACGCCGACGACTTCGAGGACGCCGAGGACGCCGGGTACGTCGAGCGTGCCGCCCGGCCCCTGGTGCTGGGCGGGGACGCCAAGTTCTGGGAGCAGGTGGGCATCGACCCGGTACGGGTGATGAGCAGTGGTGGCACGCTGTACACGCTGCGCTGCTACTTCGATGACAAGCCGATCTTCCTGGGGCGTAACGGCCGTATCAGCGTGTTCGGATCCGAGCGGGCCCTGGCCCGGTACCTCGCCGACGAGCACGACCACGACCTGTCCGACCTGAGCACCTACGACGACATCCGTACCGCGGCGACCGACGGGTCACTGCGGGTGGACGTCTCCGACGAGAATGTCTACGTCCTCAACGGCCTGGTCGACGACATCGCCGACGGGCCCGACGCCCTGGACCGCGACCAGTTGGCATTAGCGGTGGAGTTCGTCCGCGACGTCGGCGACTACTCCGAGGACGACACGGTGGATCGACTGCTGGCCGAGGACACCGCGCTCGGCCGAGTCGTCAACTACGCGCTCAATCCCGAAACCGCGCCCCGGCCGAGCGGGGCCAGCGCAGAGGCCGTGGCCGAGTGGGAGGAACTCGAGAGCTTCGTGGACTCGCGCCTGCGGCGCGAATAGCGCAGCCGCTCAGAGATTTCCGGTGATGTCGGCAAAGGCTTCGGCCGCACCGACGAACCGCGGCGATCCGCCCTTGCCGACGATGGCGCCCACGTGGTGGGCAAGTTCGACGTCATCGGTATGCCGGTATCCGAAGTTGTATTTGCCCACAACAGCGCCAAGGAAGCTGAACTGCTCATCGCCCAGCGGAATGGAGCCGTGCATCGAACGGGTGTGGTCGAGCCGGGCGTCGTACCAGATGCCTTCCGGGCCTCGGCGGGTGTGGTAGGACCAGAGCCGGCCGTCGGGC
The DNA here is from genome assembly GCA_036782595.1 of Mycobacterium sp. Taxonomy (GTDB): domain Bacteria; phylum Actinomycetota; class Actinomycetes; order Mycobacteriales; family Mycobacteriaceae; genus Mycobacterium. Next base: position 4,697 of record DAIPYT010000198.1, read on the forward strand.
AGCAGCAGTTGCGGTCCGACCGGGTTCAGCACGAACCCCTTCGGTGACCGTCGCTTGATGAACCCGGACCCGAACGCCACGCGCTGCGGGCGGTGGCCGGTGACCGCAAGCGTGTCGGCGGCCCCTCGCAGCAGACCTGCAAGCTCCTCGGCTGCCGCCTGACGCATGAGCTGCGCGGAAGGGGTTCCCACAGCGTTATCGGTCACACCGCAATTTTTTCTCAGAATTCGGCTGGTGGCAAATTCCGCACGATTTGCCAGACCGTCACCGATGTCCTGAGACATCACACCATCAGTTTTAGAACATCACCGTCGCCTGTTGCCTCACGTCAAGATGCGCGCGTAGGTCGATTCGTTGCCTCATGTGAG
>DAIPYT010000199.1:0-5035 GCA_036782595.1 Mycobacterium sp.
GGTGGCGGGGGCGGCGGCGGTGGAGGAGGAGGAGGAGGCGGTTCATGGTGACCTGGGTGCTGATCCTGGCGGTGGTACTCGCGGTGGCGGTGTTGATCGGTTTCGTGATGGGGTACAACAAACTCCGCACCGCCGATGTGCGGGCCGACGAAGCGCTCGGCGGTATCGACGTCCAACTCACCCGGCGCGCGGCGCTCATTCCCGGCTTGGTCAACGTGGTCGGTGGGTTCGCCGCCCACGAGAAGTCGGTCCTGACGCACATCGCCGATGCCCAGACCGCGCTCACGGCGGCGACGGCCGGAAAGTCGGTGGCGCAACGTTCCTCCGCCGAGCATCAGTTCGACTCGGCGGTCGGACAGGTGCTGGCTCTGGGGCAGACCTACCCGCAGCTGAGTTCGTCGAACAACTTCCTGAATCTTCAACAGAACCTCGCCGACACCGAGGACAAGCTGGCCTTCGCCCGGCAGTACTACAACGACGCCGCGGCGACGGTGAACAGATTGCGCTCGACCATTCCATGGATGTTCGTCGCCGGTATGGCCGGTGTGAGCGAGCGCGAGTTCTACCAGGTGCCCAAGTAGGCCGATGCGCATCGTCTTCGCCGGTACCCCTGACCCGGCCGTGCCGTCGCTTCAGCGCCTCATCGATTCGCCGCGCCACGACGTCGTCGCCGTACTGACCCGGCCCGACGCTGCGGCCGGACGGCGCGGAAAGCCGGCCCCGTCGCCGGTGGCCCAACTGGCCCTCGACGCCGGGATCCCGGTGCTGCGCCCAGCCCGCCCCAACTCCGAGGAATTCCGCGCCGAACTCGTCGCGCTGGCTCCGGACTGCTGCGCGGTCGTCGCCTACGGCGCGCTGCTGCGGCCTGAATTGCTCGCCGTGCCAAGGCTTGGTTGGGTGAATCTGCATTTCTCGCTGCTGCCGGCCTGGCGTGGCGCCGCACCCGTCCAAGCCGCGATTGCCGCCGGCGACTCCGTCACCGGCGCAACGACATTCCGCATCGAGCCCGCGCTGGACTCCGGACCGGTCTTCGGCGTTCTCACCGAGACCATCCGGCCGCAGGACACCGCCGGGGATCTGCTCGACCGGCTGGCCGTCGCCGGAGCGGCACTGCTGGAAGCCACCCTCGACGGCATCGCCGAGGGGGCGGTGAACGCGGTGCCTCAGCCTGCCGACGGCGTCAGCGTGGCGCCGAAGATTTCGGTCGAACAAGCCAGAGTGCGCTGGGATCTGCCCGCGCAGGTGGTCGAACGGCGGATCAGGGCGGTGACACCGAATCCGGGCGCCTGGACGATGATCGGCGATCTGCGGGTCAAAATCGGTCCGGTCACCATCGACGACGGCTCCGATCGCCTCTCACCCGGGAGTATTCGGATCGACCGATCCGCGGTCCGGGTCGGCACCGGTTCCCAGCCAGTCGTGCTGGGTTGGCTGCAACCGCCGGGTAAGAAGGCGATGGCGGCCGCGGACTGGGCGCGCGGTGCGCGCGTCGATGCGGAGGTGCGGGCCTGGTGACCGATCGTCGTCCGAAAGCTCCGGAAGGGGAGAAGCGCCGCCGTCGCCCCCGCCGCGCCGAGTTGGACCCGGCCCGGCGCGCCGCCTTCGACGTGCTGCGTGCGGTCTCGGAGAAGGACGCCTACGCGAACCTGGCGCTGCCGGCCCTGCTCACCGAGCGCGGGATCAGCGGCCGGGACGCCGCGTTCGCCACCGAACTGACCTACGGCACGTGTCGCTGCCGTGGTCTGCTCGACGCCGTCATCGCCTCCGCGGCGGACCGGCCGGTGGAGCAGATCGACCCTGTGCTGCTGGACCTGTTGCGGCTGGGTGCCTATCAACTGCTGCGCACCAATGTTGCCAAGCATGCTGCGGTGGCAACTACCGTCGAGCAGGCGGGCGTCGAATTCGATTCGGCCCGAGCGGGTTTCGTCAACGCGGTGCTGCGCAAAATCACGAACCGGGATGAGGCGGCATGGGTCGCCGAACTGGCACCGGCGGCCGCCGATGATCCGATCGGCCACGCCGCATTCATTCACGCTCACCCGCGCTGGATAGCCCAGGCCTTCACCGACGCGCTTGGCGTCGACGCCGGCGAACTGGATGCGGCGTTGGCCGCCGACGACGTCCGGCCCGGTGTGCACCTGGCTGCCCGGCCCGGAGTGCTCACCGCAGCCGACTTGGCCGAGGCGGTCGGCGGGGAGGTGGGACGCTACTCGCCCTACGCGGTCTATCTCGGTGGCGGAGACCCCGGACTGCTTGCCGCCGTTCGTGACGGGCAGGCACTGGTACAGGACGAGGGCAGTCAACTGGTGGCCCAGGCGCTCACGCTGGCAACACTGGTCGGCGAGGACGGCGGCCGCTGGCTTGACCTGTGCGCCGGACCGGGTGGCAAGACCGCGCTGATCGCGGCGATCGCCGCGCAACGGGGGGCATCGGTGAGCGCGGTGGAGCCCAATTCGCGCCGCGCCGAATTCGTCGAGCAGAACACCGCGGGCCTGCCGGTGGAGGTGCTGCGGATCGACGGTCGCGAATCCGGTCTTCCGGAGGGCACTTTCGACCGGGTGCTGGTCGACGCCCCCTGTACCGGACTGGGTGCGCTGCGCAGGCGGCCAGAGGCGCGCTGGCGGCGTACCCCGGCCGACGTGCCGGCGCTGGCCAAACTGCAACGCGAACTGCTCGCCGCGGCCATCCGACTGACCCGGCCCGGCGGGGTGGTGCTGTACGCCACCTGCTCGCCGCATCTGGCCGAAACCGTCGGTGTGGTGACCGACGCGCTGCGGCGCCATCCGGTGACCGCACTGGACACCCGGCCGCTGTTCAGCCCCGCCGACAACCTCGGCTCCGGGCCGCACATCCAACTGTGGCCGCACCGGCACGGTACCGACGCGATGTTCGCCGCCGCGCTTCGCAAGGAATCCTGACCGTGGCCCCAACATGGACCGTCGCCCCAACGCGGACACCTTAAGGTGGCAGCCATGGCAACACCGACCAGGCCGATGATCGCCCCGTCGATCCTGTCCGCCGACTTCGCCCGCCTGGCCGAGGAGGTCGCGGCCGTCGAAGGGGCGGACTGGCTGCATGTAGACGTGATGGACGCGCATTTCGTACCGAATCTGACGCTGGGTCTTCCGGTCGTGGAAAGTCTGCTGAAAGCCACCGATATCCCGATGGACTGCCACCTGATGATCACCGACCCCGACCGGTGGGCACCGGGTTACGCCGAGGCCGGCGCGCACAACGTCACCTTTCACGCCGAGGCAACCGACAGTCCGGTCGCGGTGGCCCGCGATATCCGGGCTGCCGGCGCCAACGCCGGCCTGTCCATCAAGCCCGGCACCCCACTGGAGCCGTACCTGGAGATCCTGCGTGATTTCGACACCCTGCTGGTGATGTCGGTCGAACCCGGATTCGGCGGGCAGAGCTTCATTCCCGAAGTTCTCTCCAAGGTCCGACGGGTGCGTCGCATGGTGGACTCCGGCGAGCTGAAAATCCTCATCGAGATCGACGGCGGCATCAACGCCGACACCATCGAGCAGGCCGCCGAAGCCGGCGTGGACTGTTTTGTAGCCGGATCGGCGGTGTACGGCGCCGCAGACCCGGCCGCCGCGGTGGAATCCCTGCGCCGTCAGGCCGGGGCTTGTTCGCCGCATCTGCGGGCATGACGCCGTCTTCGCCGCGCTTGCCGCCCCTGCCGTCCTCGCAGATCTCCATGGCCATGGCGCTGGCCGTGGAGCAGGCCCAGGCGGTCAAGGGCAGGACCTATCCGAATCCCCCGGTGGGAGCGGTGATCCTCGGCGCCGACGGTGAGATCGCCGGAGTCGGCGCGACCGAACCGGCCGGGGGCGCGCACGCCGAAGTGGTGGCGTTACGGTCCGCGGGAGACCGGGCCGACGGTGGCACGGCGGTCGTCACGCTGGAGCCTTGCAATCACCACGGCCGGACCGGCCCGTGTGTCGAGGCACTGCTGGAGGCGGGTGTCGCCGCCGTCGTATACGCCGTCGCCGATCCCAATCCGATCGCGGCCGGTGGCGCAGGCCGGTTACACGCCGCCGGCGTCGCGGTCAGCGGGGGCCTGTGCGCAGAACAGGTGGCCGCCGGGTCACTGCGGGAGTGGCTGCACAAACAGCGGACCGGACTGCCGCACGTCACCTGGAAGTTCGCCACCAGTATCGACGGCCGCAGCGCCGCGGCTGACGGCTCCTCGCAGTGGATCACCGGCGAGGCCGCCCGGGCCGATCTGCACCGGCGGCGTGCCGCCGCAGATGCCATCGTGGTCGGAACCGGGACGGTCTTTGCCGACAACCCGACGTTGACCGCCCGCCATCCCGGTGGGGCGCCGGCGCCGCAGCAGCCGTTGCGGGTGGTGGTGGGCTTGCGTGAGATCCCTGCGGAATCCAATGTCCGCAAACCGGATTCGGCCACGATCATATTGCGCACCCGGGATCCGCACGAGGTCATCCGTGCGCTGGCCGACCGCACCGACGTGATGCTGGAAGGCGGACCGACATTGGCCGGCGCCTTCCTGCGGGCCGGGCTGGTGCACCGGATTCTGGCGTACGTCGCCCCGATCCTGCTGGGCGGACCGATGACGGCGGTCGATGACGTGGGGGTGGCCGGCATCGCCGATGCGCTGCGGTGGCGCTACGACAGTATCGAGCGAATCGGACCCGATCTGCTGATCTCCATGGTGCCCGGCGCCGGGACCGCCTAGCGATATGTCACCCGCCCACGCGGCCGTGATCGTCCTGGCCGGTTTCGGCGCGGGCGCGGGGTCGCCGCGGCGGCATACATCGGCGTGATCGGGCTGCTGAGGCTCCTGGCGCTCACGTGAGCCGAGTCAGCACGGAGTCGGTACCGGCCTTCCCCACAGATTGGGCGTCGAGGTGTTGTCATAGCCGGAGACGAAATCCACGCACCTACCCGCTTTCTCGTCGAACTTGTTGCGGTGCAGGGCGCCAACGTTCCCGCCGTAGACGTGGATGCTGATGGAGACGTCATCAGAGGCGTTGGTGACCCGATGCCAGTCGCCGATGGTCGG
>DAIPYT010000200.1:0-5035 GCA_036782595.1 Mycobacterium sp.
TTCCGCGACGGCAAGCTGGTCCCCAAGCACAAGGCCAAGCCCCTGGCGTTCGCCCCGATGGTGATCAGCGACGGCCTCGACTACGTGCAGAACCCGGCGGACGGCAAGCGCTACACCAGCAAGCGCCTCTATGAGCGCGCGGTCAGGGCCGCCGGCTGCGAGATTATGGGGTCGGAAGCGCCCCGCGCGCCACGCCAAGCGCCCGAGCCGCAGGGCATCGAGCAAGACATCCAGCGGTCCATAGAGATTTTGCGGAGCAGAGCATGAGCACCGACAACGACGACATCGGCGCACTGATCAAAGGCGCGATGGACGGCAGCCTCGAAAGCACCGGCGCATCCGAAACCGCCGCGACCGCCGAACTCGGCACCGAAACGCAGGCCGCGCCCGCCATCGACACGCCCGCGCCCATCGAGGCCGGCGACGACCGCCCGCGCAACCCCGACGGCACGTTCAAGGCCATCGACAAGCCGCGCGATACGCTCTCGCTCAAGAAGCCCGAAGCGCCCGCCGCGCCGACCGCAGCGCCCGCCGCCAAGGAGGGCACGCAGCCGGCAGACCCGGCAAAGCCGTCACCGGAGGCGCAACCTGCGGCTGACCGCATCCCGCCGCCGATGAACTGGAAGGGCAGCGCCAAAATCCGATGGGACGGCCTGCCGAAGCCGATTCAGCAGGAATTGCGCGAGTTGCACGACAACCTTGACGTGCAGGCGAAAAAGTATCAGGGTATCGACCAGGTGCTCGCACCCCATGCGGCCAAGTGGTCCGCGACGTTCGGCAATGTCGAAACGGCCCTTAATAGGCTGGTCAGCATTCAGGACTTCGCGGAGAAAGACCCCGCAGGGTTTTTGCGCGCATTCGCTCAGCAGTATGGGATCGACCTCGGGTCGTCCGTTGCCGGTAATCCGCAGTACGCGGGGACACCACAGCAGCCGGACCCGCACGTCGCACAACTGGAGCGCAGGCTTGCAGCCGCCGAGGCGCAGCTTTCATCCCGAGACGAGTCCTCGCTACAATCGCAGATCGCCGCGTTCGCCAACGACCCGGCCTATCCGTACTTCGCAGACGTGAAGCCCCTCATGGGCGCACTGCTCAGGGACGGCCAGGCCCATTCATTGAAGGACGCCTACGACATGGCGGTCTACGCTAATCCGCAAGTCCGCGCGCAGATCATGGCGTCGGAAGCGGAGGCGAAAGCCAAGCATGACGCGGAACGGGTCGAGGCGGCCAGACGGGCGCAGGCGACCAACATTTCCGGCTCGCCAATTCCCGGCGCTCGCGCTCCGGGCGGGTTGAACGGGTCGGACGGTTCAATCGCAGGCGACGTGATGGCGGCGTGGAATGCGCACCAGAGCGGAGCCCGCATCTAGCGGAGAAACATCATGGCCTCTCCCGGCCTCTCGGAAATCCTGACCACCACGTTGGAGCACCGCTCCAAGAAGCTGGCGGATAACGTCACCGTCAACCACGCGCTGCTCAACCGCCTCAACAGCAAGAGCAACATCCAGCTCACGCCCGGCGGCGCTTCGATCCTCCAGGAGTTGGAGTACGCGGAAAACAGCACGTACACCCGTTACAGCGGGTACGAGTTGCTGAACATCTCGCCGTCCGACGTGTTCACCGCCGCCGAGTTCGACTGGAAGCAGGCGGCCGTCGCCGTCTCGATCAGCGGACTGGAGCAGCTGAAGAACAGCGGCCCGGACCAGATGATCCCGCTGCTCACCAGCCGCGTGAAGAACGCCGAAAAGACGATGCGCAATAACATCAGCGCAGACATCTACTCGGCCGGCACCGCTTCGGGCGGCAAACAGATCGGCGGCCTCCAGCTGCTCGTCGCGGACGACCCGACCACGGGCATCGTTGGCGGCATCAACCGCGCGAACTGGGCGTTCTGGAAGAACAAGATCACCGACCTCGGCGCGTCGTCGTTCACCTCGACCAACATTCAGGGCTACATGAACGCCATGTACGTCCAGTTGGTGCGCGGCAACGACAAGCCGGACCTGATCGTCGCGGACAACACCACGTACATCAAGTACCTGGAGTCGCTTCAGACCATCCAGCGCATCACCTCGGACAGCATGGCGTCGGCGGGCTTCACCTCGCTGAAGTTCATGAACTCCGATGTCGTGCTGGACGGCGGCTACGGCGGCGACGCGCCGTCGAACCATATGTATTTCCTCAACACGGACTACATCCACTGGCGTCCCCACCGCGACCGCAACATGGTCCCGCTGGACCCGGACCGCTTCAGCACCAACCAGGACGCTGTGGTCAAGCTGATCGGCTTCGCCGGCAACATGACCATCAGCAACTGCTTCCTCCAGGGCGTGCTGTTCACGTAAGCGCCGGGAAAAGGAGAAACACATCATGGCTTTCTACTCTGTCGATCATCAGATCGGGGTTTCGGTTCTCACCGACACCAACACCACGGCGCTCAATACGTTGGGCTCCATCGTCAAGGGCCGCGACGACAGCTACGGCGAGGGGGAGTTCATCTACCTTCTCGGCGTCGGCTCGACCGTCGCGGGCTCGGTGGTGACCTACAACACCTCGACGTGGCAGACCACGCTCTCGCCCACCACGGGCGCGAACGGGGCTCCCATCGCGGTGGCCCTGAGCGCCAACGTCGCCTCGCAGTACGGCTGGTACCAGATCAGCGGCGTCGCGACGGTCAAAAAGACCGCAGTGAAGATCAACCCGGACGTGAAGCTGTACGTCTCGGGCACTGCGGGCCGCCTGTACGCCACGGCGTCGGCCGGCAAGCTGGTGCAGGGCGCGAAGTCCGCGAACCTCGCGACCGTCGTCAGCGCCACATCCACGGTGCTGGTGATGCTGGACCGTCCGCACCTGCGCGGCGTGACCTCGGCCATCTAGCGGCCAGCGACTACCCCGGCCGGCGCACTGTCGGCCGGGGATTCTTTCAACCGGAGAGTTGCCCACATGGCTTTGACCATTGAAGGCGTCGATCTGGAACTGGTTTCCAACGTGTCTGACGAGCAAGTCGCTGCCAACGTGGCGGAAGCCCTCGCGCTGGGCTTGCCCGAATTGCAGGAACTGCCCGCAACCCGAAGCCCGTTGTCGATTGTCGGCGGCGGGCCTTCGCTTCGGCAGACGCTTCCCGAGATCCAAGCGCGCTACGCCAACGGCCAGACCATTTGGGCGCTCAACGGGGCGCACGATTGGCTGATAGCGAACGGGGTAATCCCCGAAGCGGCATGGCTGGTCGACAGCCGGGCCGACAACGTGCGGTTTTTCCGCAAGCCCGATCACCGGGTTCTCTACTACATCGCCAGCCGCTGCCATCCGCTCGTGTTCCGGGCGTTGAAGGGCTACGCGGTCACGCTCTGGCACTGCTTCAACTGCGCCACGGTGCTGCCGCCTGGGGCCAAGACGCTGATTGGGGGCGGAACCACGGTCGGCGGCAAGGCGATGGCTGCGGCGTTCGCGCTCGGCTACCGCGACATGCACCTGTACGGCTTCGACAGCTCCTACGCCGACGAAACGCACCACGCCTATCCGCAACCGATGAACGACGGGGAGGAGGTGATCGACGTAACCGTGGCGGGTCGGACGTTCAAGTCGACCGCATGGATGCTGGGGCAAGTCAAATCGTTCGGCCTGTATGCGCCGATGCTGGCCGAGGAAGGCTGCGAGATCCACGCGCACGGCGACGGCCTGCTGCAATGGACCGCGCGGGCGATGATGCAGCCGGCGGAGTTGGCGGCATGATCGACCCCCGCGCCATCATCAACGCCAACCCGCTGCGCTCGCCGTCGCTTGCCACGAGCCCGGCGGCCGATGGCGTGGTGCAATTCGGCTCCGGCGTCACGGTCGGGCCGTTCGCCATCATCTACCGGGAAACCGTCATTGGCGACGAAACCGTGGTCGCGCCGTTCGCCTCGATCCGGGAGTGGTCGACCATCGGCAGGCGCTGTGTGATTGGGCGCGGCGCGGAGATCGGGACCGACTGCACCATCCTCAGCGACGTGAAGATCATGGGCGGCGTCATCCTTGCGGGCGGCACGCGCGTCGGCGCTGGCACGTTCATCGGCATGGGCGTCGTCACCACCAACGACGACGACCCCCGCGACTACCGCGCCAAGGAACTCAACCCCGTCGTCATCGGCGCTAACTGCCAGATCGGCGCAGGCGCGCTCATCAAGCCCGGCGTGACCATCGGCGACGGTGCGACCGTGGCGATGGGCGCAATCGTGACCCGCGACGTAGAGCCGGGCGGCATGGTGCGCGGCCAGCCCGCCCGCGCCGAAGCCCGCTCGCGTATCGAGGGGATGCTGGCATGATCGTCGCCAGCTTCTACGCCCCGCGCCATGACGTTTGGCAGTGCGATTACGACGCCCTGCTCGATCTGCTGGACGCTTCCTGCAAGCGCCTGGGGCTGGCTCATCAGTGCATCAGCGACGAGCCCCGCCCGCGCGTGGCAACCGCCCTGATGCCGCTGCCCAAGGAATTGATGCAGGCGATCCTTGAAGGCCAGTGGCGGTTTCTGTGTGAGGCGAAAGGGCCGGTGTTCTTTACCGGGGCCGACTGCCTCGTCACGCGCGACCCGACGCCGTATTTCGCGGGCGACCTGACCATCACGGTTGGCCCGTTCACCGATTGCCGGATGAATACCGGCGCGGTGTTCGTTTCGGACCCGGCCAAGTGCGCTCCGGTGTGGCGCAAGGCGCTCGATATGCGGCCCACCAAATGGGGCGACGACCAGACCAGCCTCTACAGCGCCATCCTCGAAAGCGGTCTGGACGTGCGGGAATTGGCGGCCAAGGAACACAACTGGGCCCCGGGCAGTCCCGAGGACGATGCGGGGATGCCGACCGTCGTGCATTTCCGGGGCCGGCGGAAGGCGTGGATGCAACCGTGGTCGGAGCGCTTCCTGAGCGCCCCGCCCAAGCCGGCGAGGATTGCGGCATGAGCGACGAAAACGAGCGTATGCGCGATGTTTGGATGCGCCACAAATTGGCGGAACTGGTTGCCGGGCTGACTGTCACCGCGAACGGCGGGGCATCTATGGGCG
>DAIPYT010000201.1:0-5034 GCA_036782595.1 Mycobacterium sp.
AAAGTCCTCACCTGACCACAGTCGTCACAGCAGGAACAGACGGCACAGAGGTCACCGCCGAGACGCGCCTCAGTCGTTCCCTTACTCTGCTAACTGTAGTAATTTTGGAATCGTGACCGGCAACGTCTGGATCCTCGGCGGCTACCAGAGTGACTTCGCCCGCAACCTGACCCGGGAGGGTCGCGACTTCGCCGATCTAACCCGCGAGGTGGTCGACCGGACCCTGGCTGAGGCGATGATCGACGCGGCCGATATCGACGTCGTCCATGTGGCCAACGCGTTCGGCGAGATGTTTGCCGAACAGGGCCATCTCGGCGCGATGCCGGCCACCGTTCACGACGGCCTGTGGGGCACCCCGGCGACCCGGCACGAAGCGGCCTGCGCCTCCGGCAGTGTGGCCGCACTGGCCGCGATGGCGGACCTGCGCGCCGGCAACTACCGCACCGCCCTGGTCGTCGGCATCGAGTTGGAGAAGACCGTGCCCGGTGACCTCGCCGCCCGGCATCTGGGTGCCGCGGCCTGGACCGGCCACGAGGGCCAGGACGCGAAATACATGTGGCCCTTCATGTTTGACCAGGTGGCCGAGGAGTACGACCGCCGCTTCGGCATCGACGACAACCATCTGCACGCCATCGCGGCGGTCAACATGGCCAACGCCAAACGCAACCCCAACGCCCAGACCCGCGACTGGCAGGTGCCCGATCTGGCCGCGGTCGGCAACGACGATGTCGCCAACCCTCCGATCGAGGGCCGGATCCGCCGGTTCGACTGCAGCCAGATGACCGACGGCGGGGCCGGTGTGGTCCTGGTCGGTGACGACTTCCTGACCGAGCACCCCGGGGTGCGACCGATCGGACGCATCGAGGGGTGGGGGCACCGCACCGTCGGTCTGGGGTTGCGGCAGAAACTGGAACGCGATGCCGGCAATCCCTATGTAATGCCGCACGTCCGGGCCGCGGTGCACGACGCCTTCGGCCGCGCCAGGGTCGACCTCGATGGCATGGACGGCTTCGAAGTCCACGACTGCTTCACCCCCAGCGAGTACGTCGCGATCGACCACATCGGCCTCACCGCGCCGGGCGAGTCGTGGAAGGCGATCGAGAACGGTGACATCGAGATCGGCGGACGGTTGCCGATCAATCCCAGCGGCGGCCTGATCGGCGGGGGCCACCCGGTCGGTGCCACCGGAATCCGGATGATGCTCGACGCCGCCAAACAGGTCAGCGGCCTGGCCGGCGACTATCAGGTGGACGGCGCCCGAAGGTTCGGCACGCTCAACATCGGCGGAAGTACCGCCACCACAGTCAGTTTCGTCATCGGAGAGGTCGCGTGATGGATGTAGAGGTCGTCGGTAAGTTCCTGTCCACCCTGCCCGAGGATGACGATCATCCCTACCGGACCGGGCCGTGGCGCCCGCAGACCACGGAGTGGCGCGCCGATGACCTCACGGCGGTCGAGGGCGAGATCCCCGCGGATCTCGATGGCATCTATCTGCGCAACACCGAGAACCCCCTGCACCCGGCGCTGAAGTTCTACCACCCCTTCGACGGTGACGGGATGCTTCATATCGTCGGTTTCCGCGACGGAAAGGCGTTCTACCGCAACCGTTTCGTCCGCACCGAGGCATTCGAGGCCGAGCAGGAGGCGGGTGAATCGCTGTGGCCCGGACTTGCCGAACCAATTCCGCTGGCCAAGGCCGACCACGGCTGGGGTGCCCGCACCATGCTCAAGGATGCCTCCAGCACCGACGTGGTGGTGCACCGCGGTACCGCGCTGACCAGTTTTTACCAGTGCGGCGACCTGTACCGGCTCGACCCTTACACCGGGGAGACCCAGGGCAAGGAGACCTGGAACGGATCGTTTCCGTTTCAGTGGGGAGTCTCGGCGCACCCGAAGGTCGACGACCGCACCGGGGAGATGCTGTTCTTCAACTACAGCAAGCAAGCGCCCTACCTGCACTACGGGGTTGTCGACGCCGCAGGCGACCTGGTGCACTACGTCGACGTCCCACTGCCCGGACCGCGACTGCCGCACGACATGGCGTTCACCCGGAACTACGCCATCTTCAACGACTTTCCGCTGTTCTGGCAGCCTAAACTGCTCGAGCGCAACCTGCACGTCCCGCACTTCTACTCCGACATGCCGTCGCGTTTCGCGGTGATCCCCCGGCGCGGCCAGAGCACCGAGATCAAGTGGTTCGAGGCCGATCCGACTTTCGTCCTGCACTTCACCAACGCCTACGAGGACGGCGACGAGATCGTGCTGGACGGCTTCTACCAGGGCGATCCCAATCCCCTCGACGACGGGGCCGGCGATAAATGGCAACGCGCCTTCCGTTTCCTCGCGCTGGACCGGATGCAGGCCCGCCTGCACCGCTGGCGGCTGAACCTGGTGACCGGCACCACCACCGAAGAACCGCTGAGCGACACCATCTCCGAGTTCGGCATGATCAACGCCGCCCACAGCGGTGAGCCCTATCGCTACGCCTACGCGGCCACCGGCAAACCCGGCTGGTTCCTGTTCGACGGACTGGTTCGCCACGACGTCGTCAACGGAACCGAACAACGGATCAGCTTCGGCGACGGTGTCTACGGCAGCGAGACAGCGATGGCACCCCGGATCGGCAGCCGCGCCGAAGACGACGGCTACCTGGTGACCCTGACCACCGACATGAACGACGACGCCTCCTACTGCCTGGTATTCGACGCCGCCCGAATCGAGGACGGCCCGGTCTGCAAACTGCAACTGCCGGAACGGATTTCCAGCGGCACCCATTCGACGTGGGTCGCCGGCTCGGAGGTCAGGCGCTGGCGGGAGACCGACACCGCGGCCGCCGCCATCGGCCTGGGGTGAGCCGCCCGGACACCCCGACCGCGCTGCCGGCCGGTGGCGCCAACGCGATCGGCCGGATGCTCGGCCTGCTCGGCGACGAATGGAACCTGCTGATCATCCAGCAGGCAGTCCTGGGCGCCACCCGCTACAGCCATTTCGCCGCACGCTTGCCGATCTCCAATGCCGTGCTGACCAACCGCCTGCGCACGCTGGCGGCCGAAGGCCTGCTGACTCAGGCCGACGGCGGCTACCTCCCCACCGCCCGCAGTCGGTCGCTGTGGCCGATGCTGCTGCTCATCTGGGAATGGGAGCGCACCTGGGTACCCGAACACGCCGACCGACTGCCCGATATGCACCACAACCGGTGCGGCCAGTCGTTCTCGCCGGTGCTGCGGTGCACGGATTGCGGCCAACCGATCGGACCTGTCAGTGCTGAGCTTTCGCTCGGGCCCAGCGGAAGCTGGGACCGCTGCACACCGGCGTCGGCCACCCGTCGGCGCGCCGATTCCCAAACCTCGTCGCGGCAGGCGGGACTGTTCCCGGAAACCATGAGTGTGCTCGGAAACCGTTGGGCGGCAGCGCTACTGGTGGCCGCATTCCTGGGAGCGAACCGGTTCACCGACTTCCAGACACAGTTGGGGTCGCCACCGAGCCTGCTCACCGAGCGCCTGCAGACCTTCTGCCAGATCGGTGTTCTCGACGGCGGCACCGAACGGGGGACCTACCTGCTGACCGATAAGGGCCGGGCTTTTTTCCCGATCCTTCTGACCGCGATGCAGTGGGCCCAGCGCTGGTATCGCGCCCCGGAGGGTCCGGCCATCGTCATGACTCACCGCGACTGCGGTGCGGCCTTCACCGGTGAAGTGGCCTGCGGCCATTGCTCTGAACGGCTGACCGGGGCTGCGGTCGCGGTCACTGAGGCGGCAGTATCTGGAATCCCTTGAGGATCTCCCCGGAGTCCTTCACATAGGTCTGGTCATCGCCTTTGACGGTCTGCACGGTGACCGTCGCGACGTAGTAGTCGTCGCCGCCGCGGTAGACCACCCCCAGCGACGTCGCCTTCCGAGCCGGGATCGACGGCAGTTTGTTGCCGAGCTTGATCTCCGGGGTGGTGTAGGACGAGGACAGCGCCGGTGCGCCGCAGACCTTGGTCGGGGTGGAATTGACGTCGGTCAGGTTGAGCTTCTTGACGAGCTGATCAGTCTGCGCCTGCAGGATCTGGTCGGGCTTGCCGATATCGGAGGGCGCCTTCTGCATCGTCACCACCGCGTTCGGGGTGAACCCGTCGGCGGCCAGTTTCTGGTTGCGGATCGCGAATCGGATCTGCTCGGAGTCCATCTGGGTGGCGCGATCCCAGCCCGCGGGGACCGGGATGCGCAGCTTCGGCTCCTGGTCGGTGCGGGTGGGGATATCGCTCAGCGGAGCCGACACCGTCTCGCACTTCTCAGCGCTCGGCTTGTTGCCCGAACACCCGGTGGCCGAGACCGCCAGCCCGCAGGCCAGCGCGACCGCCACCACCGTCCGGGTGGGTCCCATCACTGCGCGCATGTACGTCCCTTCAACAGGCCTCAGGAGCCCGCAACAGCCTACCGGCGTGACCCGCACGACGTCTCCAGGCGAAGCCGAATCAGTCATTGATCAGCGCTGATATCAGCGTCCACAGCGAGCAGGCGAACACCGCGACGGCACACACCGCGCCGAGATAGAAGCCGTACCCGGCGGTGACCGGGGGGGTGACGTTGACACGGAAGTACCACCAGGTGAGCACCGTCACGAGGACCGAGACCACCGCTGCTGCTGCCGCGGCCAGTCGCTGCGACACCCCCCGGGCGGCCATCGCCCCGAGCACGATGAGCACCGAGGACAACAGCACGATCAACTGCCCGGCACCGAACCTCTGCGGTAACTCGATGCTGCCGACGGAGCCCCCGATGGCACTGGCGCGACCACCGCCCTCGGCCGAGGTGGTCAGCCAGGGCAGCCAGGCGCTGACCGAGAGGACGGCCGCGAACAACGCCACCAGCCAACCGGGCCGCAGGCGTGCCGCCGCCAGTCGAAAGCGCATGGTCCGACGATAATCGCTGCCCTGGGCGGCCGGACCTGACCTATCCGGACCGGGTTTCGCAGTAGCGTTTGCCCATGCGCGATCACATCATCGTCTTCGGCGACGATGCGCTCGCGAGACGGATCATCGACGAACTC
>DAIPYT010000202.1:0-5021 GCA_036782595.1 Mycobacterium sp.
GTGCGAACAAACCGGCGAAACCGCCCAGGCCGCCACGCACCTCGGGCCGGGTGGCCCGCTTGGCGAGCGGCTTGAGAAGTTCGACGGCGCGGTCTCCGGCCTCGATATCAACACCGGCGGATGCGTAGGAAACGCGGGCACCCTCCCCGCGTTGACTCCTCGTCGACTCGCCAGACATCGGCGCTAAGGCTACTCGTCCCGCCCGCGACCGGAGACCCCCGACCGGCAGACCCGGTCGACCAGCTCGGCGGCCAGCGCGAACGCCGAGGTCGCGGCCGGGGAGGGGGCGTTGCGGACGTGGGCCACGCCGCCGGATTGGGAGATGACGAAATCGTCGACGAGGGCGCCGTCCCGGCCCACCGCCTGGGCGCGCACCCCGGCGTGCGAGGTGCCGTCAAGGTCGGCTACCGACAGTCCGGGCAGGTACCTGGAGGCCGCCGCCACGAACGCTCTGCGACTGGCCGCCATCCGGATCTCCTCGATACCGACCCGCCAATATCGGCGGCCGACCCGCCAGGTCCCCGGCCAGGCCAGCGTTTCGAGTGCGTCCCGGCCGTTGAAACGTCGCAGCGAGTAGCCGTCGCGGGCGGCGACCATCATCGCCGTCGGGCCGAGTGTCACCGTGCCGTTGATGTGCGTGGTGATGTGCACCCCCAGGAAGGGCAGGTCCGGGTTGGGAACGGGATAGATCATGCCGTTGACCCTGGGTGCCGTGGTTTTGAGCCCGAGGTAGGCGCCGCGGAACGGCACGATCTGCGGGTCGCGTGGCGCGCCGGACCGGCGGGCCAGCCGATCAGACCACAAACCCGCGCAGACGATCACCGACCGGGCGGTCACCGGTCCGCTCGAGGTGTGAACGACGGCCGGTTCGCCCGGGTCCATGGAGGTGACGTCCACGCCGTACCTCACGTCGACACCGTTTCGCTGCAACTCGTCGCCGATCACCCGGGCGACCTCCGCGTAGTCCACGATCCCGGTGTTGGGCGCGTGAAGTGCCTGCAGCCCAACGGCATTGGGCTCGATCTCGGCGATCTCCTCGCGGCTTATCCTGCGCAGACCGGGAACGGCATTGGCGACACCCCGTGCCTCGAGGTCATCGAGACGAGGCAGTTCGTCGGCATCCAGGGCGACGATCAGCTTGCCGCACCGTTGGTACGGGATCGCGTTGTCGTCGCAGTACTGGTACATCAGCCGTGCGCCTTCGACACACAAGCGTGCCTTGAGCGAGCCGGGTGGGTAGTAGATGCCGCCGTGGATCACTCCGGAGTTGCGTCCAGTCTGGTGTTGCGCCGGGGCGGTTTCACGTTCCAGGACAACGACTGTGTCCGCCGGACGGCGTGCCATCCACTCGCGTGCCACCGCCAGACCGACGATCCCGGCGCCGACGACAACGAGGTCTGCCACGTCAGTCAACGTAGCGGGTCAGCCAGTCATCGAGCGGCACACCGTCCCGCAGGGTGCTGACCACCCGGTCCCTGGCTTTCGCGGTTCCCAGCCAGGCGCCCACCGGCCAGGTCTTCATCATCGCGATTCCCTTGTGCCGCAACAGCTCGATTCGTGGATGGTCCTTGGGAAAACCGCGCGGGGCGGCCTTGAGCACCTCGTGGGCCATGGTCTGATAGCCGGCGTCGTGCAGGGCGGCGACGATCTCGGCGAGCTGCTGACCGGATTTGTCTCGGTCCACGGCGGTCCGGTAGCGCTGCAGCGTCGCGGTGTCCGGCATGTACAGCCCGCCGCCGGCGGAAAGCCCGTCGGCGGAGAGGGACACATATCCGCGTCCCAGCGTGGCGGCACAGTTGGTCTTGTACGGCGCCTTATCGGCGCTGAACCGCACGTCGCGGTAGGGCCGGAACAGCTTGCCGGGTCCGAACTCATCGGCGAGTTCGGAAAGCAACTCTTCCATCGGTCCGCGCACATGCTTCTCGTAGACCGCTTTGTGGGCCTGCCAGTAGACCTTGGAGTTGTCGGCCTGAAGACCCTCGTAGAACTCGACCGCCTCGACGGGCCACCCGGTGAACGCCATGACCCATTCTTACCGGGCGTTGTTACCGGGCATCGTGGGCGATGCGTCCGCCCATCATCGGCGCTGTGACACCCTGGGATGCAACGATTGGTTTCGGTGACGGCGCTGTGACATCGGCGCCGTAACTCTGCTGCCCAGGGCAGGCAGCGGGTTCAATGGGGGTCTGACGAAGGGAGGGGCGTGTGGCGAGTGAGCAGCTTCGATGCCTGGTAACCGGTGCCACCGGCTACATCGGCGGCCGTCTGGTGCCCCGACTGCTGGACGGCGGGTTCGCGGTTCGGGCACTGGCGCGCAATCCCGACAAGCTGGCCGGAGTGCCGTGGCGCGATCGGATCGAGGTGGCCAAGGGTGACCTCGGCCAGCCGGAATCGCTGGAGGCGGCGTTCGCCGACGTAGACGTCGTCTACTACCTGGTGCACTCGATGGGCTTCGAGAAGGACTTCGCCGCCGAGGAGCGCCGGGCCGCGCAGAACGTGGTGGCCGCGGCACGTAAAGCCGGGGTGCGGCGAATCGTCTACCTGAGCGGTCTGCACCCTGAAGGTGCCGAGCTGTCAACCCATTTGGGCTCTCGCACCACGGTCGGGGAGATCCTCATCGCCTCGGGTATCGAGACCATCGTGCTGCAGGCCGGCGTGGTCGTCGGATCGGGATCGGCCTCCTTCGAGATGGTCCGGCACCTCACCGACCGGCTTCCGGTGATGACCACGCCGAAGTGGGTGCACAACAAGATTCAGCCGATCGCCATCCGCGATGTCCTCTACTACCTGGTGGCCGCGGCCACCTGCCCGGTGCCGAGTTCACGGACGTGGGATATCGGCGGCCCCGACGTACTGGAATACGGCCAGATGATGCAGATCTACGCCCAGGTCGCCGGACTGGCCCCCCGCCGGATCCTGGTGCTGCCGGTACTGACCCCGCGGATCGCCGCCCTGTGGGTGGGGTTGGTGACACCGATCCCAGCGGGGCTGGCGCGGCCACTGGTGGAGTCCCTGCACTGCGATGCGGTGATGTCCAACCACGACATCGACACCATCATCCCGGCGCCAGAGGGTGGGCTGACGCCCTATAGGAAGTCCGTCTCGTTGGCGCTGGCCCGGATCGCCCGCGGCGAGATCGAAACGACCTGGAACACCGGCACCGCCGCACTGGCACCCAGCGATCCGGCGTGGGCCGGGGAGGTGGTCTACACCGACACCCGATCGCGGCACACCTCAGCCAGCCCGGAGCAACTCTGGAGGGCCGTCGAGAACAGCGTGCCCGACCGCCATTGGCGGGTGGAGGAACGCGAGCCAGGACAGGTACTCAAGCTGCATGCCGAGCGGGGCGCTGCGGGTGACCGTTGGCTGGAGATGCGAATCACCCCGGAGGGCAACGGAAGTCGCTACGAACAGCGGGCGATCTTCTACCCGCGTGGGCTGCTGGGACGGGTCTACTGGTACGCCGGACGTCCGCTGCAGGCGGTGACACTGGACCGACGGGTCAAGAAAGTGACCTCGCAGGTCCACTAGCCGTCAGGGCCGGGATTCCGCTACGGCCGACTCAGCGCCGAGACGTTGTCGTTGTCGGCCTGGACCGCTGCGAGCATGTTCTCCACGACGTTCTTGCCCAGTACGGTCGCCGATGGAAGTTCGATCGGATACTTGCCGTCGAAGCAGGCGCAGCACAGCCTGCTGGCGGGCTGTTCGGTGGCGGCGATCATGGCCTGCTTGGAGATGTAGCCGAGGGTGTCAGCCCCGATCGCCTGGCGTACCGACTCCAGCATCTCGTGCTCATCGGTCTGGGTTCCCGGGGCGTTGGCGATGAGTTCAGCCGGGGTGGCGAAGTCGATTCCGTAGAAGCACGGCCACTTCACCGGCGGCGAGGCAATCCGGACGTGCACCTCCACCGCACCGGCCTCCCGCAGCATCCGGATCAGGGCGCGCTGGGTGTTGCCGCGCACGATGGAGTCGTCGACGACGATGAGCCGTTTGCCTCGAATGACTTCTTTGAGCGGGTTGAGTTTGAGCCGGATACCGAGTTGGCGAATGGTCTGCGAGGGCTGAATGAAGGTGCGGCCCACGTAGGCGTTCTTCATCAGGCCCTGGCCGAATGGGATTCCGGATTCCTGCGCGTAGCCCACCGCGGCTGGGGTGCCCGACTCCGGGACACCGATCACCAGGTCGGCGTCGACCGGCTTTTCCCGCGCCAGGCGCCGACCGATGTCCACCCGGGCCGCATGGACCGAACGGCCGCCGATGACGCTGTCCGGCCGGGCCAGATAGACGTACTCGAAGACGCAGCCCTTCGGGGTGGGCGGCGCGAAGCGGGTGGAGCGCACCCCGTCGGCGTCGATGGCCAACAGTTCACCGGGCTCGATATCGCGGACGAACGACGCGCCGACGATGTCCAGTGCGGCGGTCTCGGACGCCACCACCCAGCCGCGGTCCAGCCGGCCCAGGGACAGCGGTCGCACCCCGTGCGGATCCCGGGCGGCATACAGGGTGGTCTCGTCCATGAACGCCAGGCAGAACGCCCCGCGTACGGTCGGCAGCAGTTCCAGGGCGGCCTGCTCGATACTGGAATCCGCCGCTCCGCCGGCCAGCAGGGCACCGAGGATGTCGGAATCGGTGGTCGCCGCACCGGGAGCGTTGTGGTTGATCAGGCCGGCTTTGCGTGCCCGCGCGGCAAGTTCGGTGGTGTTGACGAGGTTGCCGTTGTGGCCCAGGGCGACACCGGTTCCGGCCGCGGTGTTCCGGAACACCGGTTGGGCGTTTTCCCAGGTTGTCGACCCGGTGGTGGAGTAACGGCAGTGGCCGACGGCGACGTGGCCGGGCATGGCTGCCAGGGTCTGCTCGTCGAATACCTGGCTGACCAGGCCGAGATCCTTGAAGACCAGCACCTGCGAACCGTCGCCGACGGCGATGCCGGCCGCCTCCTGACCGCGGTGCTGCAGTGCGTACAGGCCGTAGTAGGTGAGTTTGGCGACTTCCTCGCCGGGCGCCCAGACGCCGAAGACGCC
>DAIPYT010000203.1:0-5020 GCA_036782595.1 Mycobacterium sp.
CACCGACCTCGACCTGTTGCAGAGCGACCGACAGCGCGGTGTCGTAGTCCCCGGCTTTGATCAGGTTGCGGAACCGGGCCGAGCCGGTGATGTTGGTGCGCTCACCGATGTTGACAAACAGGGAATCGTCGGTGATGTTGAGCGGCTCCAGGCCGGAGAGTCGGGTGGCGACGGCAATGCGCGGCACTTCTCTCGGTGGCACCCCCTCGACGACGCGCGCAATCTCGGCAATGTGCGGCGGAGCCGTTCCACAGCAACCGCCGACGAGGTTGACCAGTCCGGACTCGGCGAAATCGGCGATGTAGCCGGCCTGACGTTCCGGGGACTCGTCGTATTCGCCGAACGCGTTGGGCAGGCCGGCGTTGGGATAGCAGGAGACGAACGTGTCGGCGATCCTCGACATCTCGGCGATGTAGGGCCTCATCTCCGGCGCGCCCAGGGCGCAGTTCAGACCGATCGCGAGCGGCTTCGCGTGCCGGATCGAGTTCCAGAACGCCTCGGTGACCTGACCGGACAGCGTCCGGCCGGAGGCATCGGTGATGGTGCCCGAGATGATCAGCGGCCAGCGACGTCCGCGCTCCTCGAACAGGGTCTCGACGGCGAACACCGCTGCCTTGGCGTTCAACGAATCGAAGATCGTCTCGATGATGATGATGTCCGAACCACCGTCGACCAGGCCGTTAGCCGCATCGAGGTAGGCGGCGACGAGTTGGTCGTAGGAGACGTTGCGGGCGCCGGGATCGTTGACGTCCGGTGAGATCGATGCGGTCCGCGTCGTCGGCCCGATGGCGCCGGCGACATAGCGGGGTCGGTCAGGCGTGGCGAACTCGTCACAGACCTTTCGGGCCAGGGCGGCACCGGCGTAATTCAGCTCGTAGGCGAGCTCATGCATGTCGTAGTCGGCCAGCGAGATCGAGTTCGAGTTGAACGTGTTCGTCTCCAGGATGTCCGCACCCGCTTCGAGATACTCGCGGTGGATACCCTCGATGATCTGCGGTTGCGTCAGGGTGAGCAGGTCGTTGTTGCCCTGCAGGGCGGTCGGCCATTCACTGAACCGTTCGCCGCGGTAACCGTCCTCATCCGGGCGGTCGCGCTGGATCGCCGTGCCCATCGCGCCGTCGATCACCACGATCCGCCGGCGCAGAGTGGCCGTCAGCTCGTCGGTGCAGTCGGGGCGGATGTTCGGCGCGAAAGCGCTCGACGCAGGAGTGGTTGGCTGGGGAGCGCTTGGCTGGGGGTCCCGCACGTACTCTCCTTCCATAGTGGAAGGCGTCCTTAACTCCGCCGAGCGTGGCGGATTCCGTGGGACCCGAACCCGTTGCAACGCCTCTCGACCCGACAAGTCTACGTCGTGACCCGATCGGCTCAAGCAGGGCTTAGGCTGGAAGTGTGACGTCGTGGAATTGGGCCGGTGGCACTGCGGGCAGCGGGGTGCCCAGCCTGCCCGA
Organism: Mycobacterium sp.; assembly: GCA_036782595.1. Lineage (GTDB taxonomy): Bacteria > Actinomycetota > Actinomycetes > Mycobacteriales > Mycobacteriaceae > Mycobacterium. The sequence continues at coordinate 1,449 of DAIPYT010000203.1, forward strand.
ACTTCACAACACCGTCATCGTGGCGGCTTTCGAGGGCTGGAACGACGCCGGGGACGCGGCAAGCGATGCCCTGGAGCACCTCGATGAGATCTGGGAAGCCAAGCCGATCGTCGAAATCGACGACGAGTCCTACTACGACTATCAGGTGAACCGGCCGGTGATTCGCCAGGTCGACGGCGTCACCCGGGAACTGGTCTGGCCGGCCATGCAGATCTCGCACTGCCGCCCGCCCGGATCCGACCGCGACATCGTCCTGATGCACGGTGTCGAGCCCAATATGCGTTGGCGCAGTTTCTGCGCCGAACTGCTCGGGATCGCCGACAAACTCAATGTGGACACCGTGGTGATCCTCGGGGCGCTGCTGGCCGATACCCCGCATACCCGGCCGGTGCCGGTCTCCGGAGCGGCCTACTCCCCCGAGTCGGCGAAGTTCTTCGGCCTGCAGGAGTCCCGCTATGAGGGACCCACCGGAATCGCGGGGGTTTTCCAGGACGCCTGCGTGGCCGCCGGCATCCCCGCGGTGACGTTCTGGGCGGCGGTGCCGCATTACGTCTCCCAGCCGCCCAACCCCAAAGCCACCGTGGCACTGCTGCGCCGCGTCGAAGAGGTTCTCGACATCGAGGTGCCGCTGGCCGACCTGCCCGCACAGGCCGAGGAGTGGGAGCAGGCCGTGACCGAGATGACCGCAGAGGACGACGAGATCGCCGACTATGTCGCCAGTCTGGAAGCCCGCGGAGACGCCGAGGTCGACGTCAACGAAGCCATGTCGAAGGTCGACGGCGACGCGCTGGCCGCGGAGTTCGAGCGCTACCTGCGCCGCCGCGGGCGATAACCGGGGCGTATACCTATACGCATGAAACTCGCACTGAGCGACGCCGACTCCGCTTTTCGCGACGAACTGCGGGAGTTCTTCAACACCAAGTTCCCGGCCGATATCCGGGAGCGTGCGCGTAACGAGAATCTGAACTACCCGGAGGACGTCGTCACCTCGATGCGGATCCTCAACGAGGCCGGCCTGGCCGTGCCGCACTGGCCGGTCGAGTGGGGCGGCAAGGACTGGACGCCGCTGCAGCACCAGATCTGGGCCGAGGAGATGCGGATGGCATCGGTGCCCGAACCCTTGGCGTTCAACGCCAGCATGGTGGGACCGGTGATCGCGCACTTCGGTTCCCAGGCGGTCAAGGAACGGTTCCTGCCGGCTACCGCAAACCTGGATATCTGGTGGTGCCAAGGGTTTTCCGAACCCGAGGCCGGATCGGACCTCGCTTCGCTGCGCACCACCGCCATCCGCGACGGTGACCACTACGTCATCAACGGGCAGAAGACCTGGACGACGCTGGGCCAGTTCGCGGACTGGATCTTCCTGCTGGCCCGTACCGACCCGAACGCGCCGAAGAAGCAGGCCGGCATCTCGTTCATCCTCGCCGAGATGTCCACTCCCGGGATCACCGTCCGCCCGATCAAACTGATCGACGGCTCCTACGAGGTGAACGAAGTCTGGTTCGAGGACGTCCGGGTGCCGGTGGATCAGCTGGTCGGCGAGGAGAACGCCGGCTGGAGCTACGCGAAATTCCTGTTGTCCAACGAACGGACCGGCATCGCCAGGGTGGGAACCACCAAGGTGTGGCTGACCGAGGTCAAGGAGCGCGCCGCCAAGACCCGTCTCGGGGACGGCACGCTGATGGAAGATCCGCTGTTCGCCGCCCGGGTGGCCGAGGTGGAGAACGAGTTGCTCGCCCTGGAGCTGACCCAGCTGCGGGTCAGCGGCGACGAGGCCGGCGGGAAGCCGAATCCGGCGTCGTCGATCCTGAAGCTGCGCGGTACCCAACTCCAGCAGGCGGTGACCGACCTGCTGGTGGAGGTCGCCGGGCCGGATGCGTTGCCCTTCGACGCCGGCGACACCGTCGACTCTCCCGGCTGGGCCCAGCAGGCCGCGCCGCGTTACCTGAACTACCGCAAGACCTCGATCTACGGCGGCAGCAACGAGGTCCAGCGCACCATCATCGCCTCGACCATTCTCGGACTGTGAGGTAACGGCTAGTGAATTTCGATCTGACCGAAGAACAGCAACTGCTGGCCGACACCACCCGGGACGTTCTGGCGGGTCTGGATACCGAAAAGCGCAACAAAGTCGTCGATTCAGACCTCGGCTGGAGCCGGGAGACTTGGCAGCAGCTGGCCGAAATCGGGATTCTGGGGCTGGGTTTCGACGAGGACTCCGGCCCCACCGAGGTGATGGTGGTGATGACCGAGATCGGTCGACGACTGGCTCCCGAACCGGTGGCCGCCGCCGCACTGATCCCGGGTGCGGTGATCGCCGAGCACGGCTCCGATGAACAGCTTGCGCTTCTCGAGGAGGTGGCCGCCGGCGAGCGCCTGCTCGCCTTCGCCCATACCGAGCCGGGCCGACGCGGAACGACCGAACTCGTCACCCGGGCAGCAGAGCAGGCCGGGTCATGGACGCTCAGCGGCCGCAAGAACCCGGTGCTGGCCGGGGACAGCGCCGACACGCTGATCGTCACGGCGGCCCTTCCCAGCGGAGGCAGCGGGCTGTTCCTGGTCGACGCCGCAGCGGGTTCAGGCGTGACCCGGCACGGCTATCGCACCTTTGACGGGCAGCGCGGCGCGGAGATCGCCCTCGACGACACCCCAGCCCAACCGTTGGGTGCCGGCGGGGACGCCGGCGAGGCCATCGAGGCAGCGGTGATCCGATTCCAGTCGGCCTTGTGCGCCGAGGCGGTCGGCGTGATGGACGAATCACTGCGGCTCACCACGGATTACCTCAAGAGCCGCAAGCAGTTCGGGGCTCCGCTGAAGGCTTTCCAGACCCTCACTCAGCGCGCCGCCGACATGTACGTGTCGCTGGAGCTGGCCCGCAGCATGAACTTCTACCTGGCCGTGTCGGTGGCTGACGGCCGGTTCGACCCGATGGTGGCCGCGCGGGCCAAACTGCAGATCGGCCGGTCCGGCAAACACATCGCCGAGGAGTCCATCCAGATGCACGGTGGTATCGGCGTGACCGCGGAGTATCCGATCGCGCACTATGCGGCGCGGCTCACCGCTATCGAGCAGACCTTCGGCTCAGCCGACGACCAATTGCGCCACCTGGTCAGCCAGGTGGGCAGCTACGGAACCGCGGTTCTCTAGCCCACCTTGACGAGTTTCGGCGGCTGCCATGTGCCGTCGAGTGCCTCGGGTTTGGGCCAGTACACCCGCATGAAGACTTGGAACGGCCCCGGCGGCGCAGGCAGCCAATTGGCCGTCTTGTCCGACTCCGGCAGGCTGTTCTGGATGTAGAGGGTCAGGCTGCCGTCCGGGTTCTTGGCCATGTCGGGCAGCATCGGCGAGTTGATCACATAGCGGTTGATCGGGTTGTCCACCAGCAGCGACTCCGGCAGCTTGTACATGGTCACCGACCAGAATGCGTTCGCCGGCGGCAACTGCCCGTCCGGGAACGTCAGCGTGTACCTGTTCGCCCCCGTCAGCGGTGCCCCATCCGAATCGGTGGACAGCACCGGGTACATCGCCTCCTGCTTGGAGTTGCCGTAGATCCCGATCACCACGGAAGCCAT
>DAIPYT010000204.1:0-5014 GCA_036782595.1 Mycobacterium sp.
GATCGCGCCGTGCGGGGTGCGGCCCCAGTCCCCCGGGCCGTAGGTGGTCGACACGCACATCGCGACCGCGGGCAACTCCCCGGCACGGGCGCGGGCGAGCACCATGCGTTCGGCCAGAACCCGGGAACGCACGTAGTCGTTCAGGCCACGCTCGGGGATCTCGTCGGCTTCGGTGGCGACCCGCCCGCGCTGGCGGCCGACGGTGGCGTAACTGCTGGTGAACACGAAGCGCCGCAACGGAGTTGACGCATGCACGGCGCAGGCGACGTCGAGGACGTTGCGGGTGCCCTCGACATTGGTGCGATACAGCGGCGCCGGGTCGGAGATCCAGGCGCGGGTGTCGACCACGCAGTAGTACACGTCGTCGCATCCGGTCATGGCATCGCGCAGGGTGTCGTTGTCCCAGATGTCGCCGATGAACCGTTCGGTGTCCAGATCGTCGATGCCGACGGTCTGTGCACCCTGGCGCACCATCGCGCGCACCGGATGCCCGGCTTCGACCAACCGGCGGGTGACATGTGACCCGAGGTAGCCGTTGGCGCCGATGACGAGTTTCACCGTGCTGCTCCGTGTTGGCGCATCCAGGCGGCGGCGTCGTCATCGAGGTTGCCGAATTCGGCGGCCTTGCGGCACCACTTCATGCCTGCGGCCAGGAACCGCAACGGGTTGTAGATGTCCTCCTGGCGGCTCCACAGGCCGTCGCCGGCGTAGGTGACGATCGAGATGTTGGTGGCGCTGATCACCGAGCCGTCGCCGGGGTCGCGCATCGGGTTGTCCAGTTCGCAGATCACCCGGCCGCGTTCTTCGTCGATGACGTGCCATAGCGAGGGGAACGCGGTCATGTGGCTGCCGGGGAAGCTGGTCATGGTGCGGTAGATCCAGTCGCGGACCTGCTCGCGCCCCTTCATGACGCCCATGGCGTGCTCGATGTAGTCGACGTCGGGGGTGTAGTGGGCCACCCAGGCGTCCCAGTCACGGCTGCGGGCGGCGGCGTCAACGGTGGCTTCGAAGGTGGCGAAGGCCTCGGCGAGTTCGGCGCGGGAGAAGCGGGCAGCGTCCACAGCACGAACTAGAACATGATCCACCGGTCGTGTCGAGGGTGGGGTGCGAGCACGGCGGTGCGCCGCCTCCGCGCGGCCGGCATCACTCGCGGGCGATCACGCCGGCGATGATTCGGTCGTAGACGGGCTTGACGATCTCGTATTGCGGGCTCTGTTCCACGATGTGTCTTCCACCGAGCAGCGTCGCTCGAACCCTTTCGTAAAAGGTGTTCGTGGGGTCATTTTGGATTTTCTTGGCACCCCACAGGTGGTAGAAGCTGGCTGTCAGTTCCTCGTTAATCGCTGAGGCGTCTTCATCGAGGTCCAACGGCCAGAACTCCTCGGAAGCCCACAGCGCTTTGACGACGGCGCAGGTCCGGAGGGGCTTCTGGTCGTATTTCTTCCATTTGAGCGCGAGCGCCGCCAGGAGCCACTGTTCGGCGATGATTTGGCCCGACGACCACGGATGGAATTTTCGCGAGGCCTCGGTCGCGTAGAGAACATGTCCGGGTGCGTCGAGGGCGAACTCGAAGTAGCGGTTCACGTAGTCGCGTTTGAAGTCCTCGTTGAACATCCCGACGACGGCGCAGTTCATCGGCAGGGCGCTGCGGAAGCAGTCGATGATCGCGGCGTCCCACTCGAACCCGGGCGCCGCGGCGACGTCGTAGGGGTTCGGGTAGATGGTGCTCGTCTCGCGGTGGAGGTAGAGCAGGTCACAATCGCGATATGTCGTAAGTGGTTTGTGGAGCACGATGTCGGTGTCGAAGACGATGAACGGTGCGCGGAGCTTTTTCATCGCCCAGATCTTCGGGGAAGCCCATAGGTGCTGGGAGATGCGGTCCCGCGGATAGTCGTCGTGGAGGTCGGTGATGACCTCGTCGTACAGACCGGTTAACCGCCACTCGTCGTAGTACTTCAGCGTGGCCTTGTCGGTGACCAGCACAAGGGGAATATCCGGGTTCTTCGCCTTGTGATTGATGCACGAGTACATGTGGGTGAGTAACTCGAACTTGCGGCGGCCCATCTCCGTCTCGAACGGTTGCTGCCAGCCCCCGTTAGCCGGGACCTGCGTCCGCATGAGATAGACGTGATATGCCTTCATCAACCCTTGTTTCCGGTAAATCGACCGCCACCAGTATGACCTGATGATGACGACTCCCTGACGGGACCGCGGCACCGGCGGCGGGCGGCGCATTCCGGCGCACACTGGAGAGGTATGACGTACGACAAAGGGCACCTGACACCCGACCAGTACCGGGTGACGCAGCGCAACGGCACCGAACTGGCCTTCACCGGCGAGTTCTGGGATCACCACGAGCCAGGTATCTACGTCGACGTCGTCTCCGGGGAGCCGCTGTTCGCCTCGGTCGACAAGTTCGACAGCCGCACCGGCTGGCCCAGCTTCACCAAACCGCTGGCCAACGTGGTCACCAAGCGTGACTTCAAGATGCTGTTCCCGCGTACCGAGGTTCGGTCGGCGCAGGCAGACAGCCACCTGGGACACGTCTTCAAGGACGGGCCCAGGAAACGTGGCGGGCTGCGGTACTGCATCAACTCCGCGGCGCTGCGGTTCGTGCACCGCGACGACCTGGAGGCCCAGGGATACAGCGACTACGTCAGGCTCTTCACCAAGGAGGAAACCATGAGCGAGTACAAGACCGCGACCCTGGCCGGCGGCTGCTTCTGGGGCATGCAGGACCTGATCCGCCGCCAGCCAGGTGTCATCGAGACCCGGGTCGGCTACACCGGCGGGCGCAACGCCAACGCCACCTACCGCAACCACCCGGGACACGCAGAGGCCGTCGAGATCGTCTACGACCCGGCCAAGACCGACTACCGGGGGATTCTGGAATTCTTCTTCCAGATCCACGACCCGACGACGAAGGACCGGCAGGGCAACGACCGCGGCAGCAGCTACCGCTCGGCGATCTTTTATCTCGACGACGAGCAGCGGCAGGTCGCGCTGGACACCATCGCCGACGTCGATTCCTCCGGGCTGTGGCCGGGCAAGGTCGTGACCGAGGTGGTTCCGGCGTCGGACTTCTGGGAGGCCGAACCGGAGCACCAGGATTACCTGCTGCGTATCCCCAACGGATACACCTGCCACTACCCGCGTCCGGGCTGGAAGCTACCCAAGCGCGAGACGGTCTGAGCAAACACCGGCGAAAACAGGGACCTGCGGCAAAGCAGCATTGCCGCAACGACTAAGGTGGTCCCGACTGTGTCCCGGGGTTTGAGGAGAGAACATGCGTGTGGTCGCGTTCGCGCCATCACTGAGCGCCGTCGAGGAAGACGCCGGCGGCGTCAACATCAAGGGCTTCCCGATGACGAGCTGCTACGTGAACGGCTTTCCGGCGCAGATCACCGTCCCGATGGTGGTCGCGGTGACCACACTCGGCGGCACCGACTACAACCCGGTGAAGTACATCGTCGCCAACTCACCCGATGGCGAGCGTGTCGGCAGCCTCGAGTTCAGCTGGGATTGGGCCGACAACCCGCCCACCCCGGTGAAGTTCCGGGTGTTCACCCAGTATCTGCCGATGCGCGTCGAGGAGGCCGGCGTCTACACGATCGGCCTCTACGACAGCCTCGATGAGACCGAGAGCGACGTCCTGTTTCCGCTTCCGGTACTGAAGGCCAATCCCCTTCTGCAGAACCGGATTTAGCGCGACGCAGCGTTCGATAGCCAAGGAGCACTGACATGACCAAGAGTCCCCGCGGCGATGTAGTCGCCCAGCAGTACGAGAAGTGGCAGTACCCGGAGCCGATTCAGAACCTCGAGACCTGGCTGAGCAGCAGTTGGCAGTGGTTCGACCCGAGCCACGCCCACCGCATCCTGTGGCCGGACCGGCCGCTGAACCCCGATCTGGACATCCTGATCGCCGGCTGTGGCACCAATCAGGCTGCGGTGTTCGCCTACACCAACAGGGCGGCCAAAGTCGTCGCTGTCGACGTCAGCCAGCCCTCGCTGGACCACAGCAAGTACCTCAAGGACAAGTACTCGCTGAAGAACCTCGAACTGCACCTGTTGCCGATCGAAGAGGTTCCCAGCCTGGGCAAGACTTTCGACCTGGTGGTCTCCACCGGCGTGCTGCACCACATGGCCGAACCGAAGGCGGGCATGAAGGCGCTGGGCGAAGTCATGCGGCCTGACGGCGTCGCCGCGATCATGGTGTACGCGCGCTACGGCCGCGCCGGAGTGGAGTTGATGCAGGCGATCTTCCGGGACATGGGGCTCAAGCAGGACGAGGAGTCGCTGCAGATGGTGAAGTCCGCCATCGCCGCGCTCGCTCCGTCGCACCCGGTCAAGAGCTACATCAGCATCGCACCGGACCTGCAGTTCGACGCCGGAGTCGTGGACACCTTCCTGCACGGCCGGGACCGCAGCTACACCGTCGAGGACTGCCTGGATCTGGTGGACTCGGCGGGGCTGGTGTTCCAGGACTGGTTCCTCAAGACGTCGTACTACCCCCCGACGCTGACTGAGCCGGAAAACGAGTTCTACGCGGCGGTCAACCAGCTGCCGGACGCCAAGAAGTGGGCGGTCATGGAGCGGGTCAAGACGCTCAATGCCTGCCACTTTTTCCTGGCGACCCGCCCGGAGCGGGCCAAGGAGAGCTACCGGATCGACTTCCAGGCCGGTAACGCGTTGGATTACGTGCCGCTGCTGCGTCTGCGTTGCGGGATCAGCGGCCAGGAGATCTACCGTCCGGGCTGGCGGATCCGCCTGGACCCGACGCACCTGGCGTTCGCCCAGAACGTCGACGGCGAGCGGTCCATCCGTGAGATTGCCGAACGGGTGGCCCAAAGCGGTGTGCTGGGGCAGGCCGATCAGGCTGAGCTGGAGTACATCGGCCTGGAGCTCTTCGAGGGCCTGTGGCGGTCGGACTTCATCGCCATCGACCTGAGCGGAGTCACCGGCTCCTAACAGCCGTAGGACCTACATTCGGCCCCCTCCTTCGGGAGGGGGCCGA
>DAIPYT010000205.1:0-2014 GCA_036782595.1 Mycobacterium sp.
GACATCGTCGCGCCCAAGAAAGAACTGGAGTGGATGCGCCGACTCGGTGAAGAGATCGACTGCGCGCTGAGCTTCGCGCTCATCCAGGTCGACGCCGACCCCAACCTCTGGCGAGAACAGCTGGATCTGTCAGCGGCGGCGCACGAGGCGGGCAGCCGGTTGTATCCGCAGGTTGCAGCGCGTCCATTCGGGATGCTGCTGGGCTTTCCGGGACACCACGCCTTCACCCACCGCCCCACTTATCGTCGGCTCAAGGCAGAGTGCACCCGGGAAGAACTCGCCGCCCGGCTGGCCGACCCGGCGGTGCGGGCGGCAATCTTGTCCGAGGACGACCTACCGATCGACCCGACCAAACTGTTCGACGGCATGTTCGCTTTCGCCCAGTACTCGGCCGAACGGTTGTACCCGCTCGGCGAACCACCGGATTACGAGCCCACCGGAGATCGCACCGTCGCTTCCATCGCACGCCGGCGTGGTGAACAACCGCTGGCGACGATGTATGACCTGATGCTGGAATCCGATGCCGGCGCGATGCTGATGATGCCGCTGTTCAACTACGCCGACGGCAACCACGACGCGATCCGCGAGATGATGACCCATCCGGCGGGGGTGCTCGGGCTGTCCGACGGCGGTGCTCATTGCAGCATGATCTGTGACGCGTCGTACCCGACATTCCTCTTGACGCACTGGGCTCGTGATCGTCATCGCGGCGACAAGCTGCCGCTGGAGTACGTGGTGCGCAAGCAATCCCACGACACCGCCGAGCTTTTCGGGCTGAGTGACCGAGGTGTCATCGAGGTCGGCAAGAAGGCCGACCTCAACGTCATCGATATGGAGGCGCTCACCCTGCACGCCCCGCGGATGGCCTACGACCTACCTGCCGGCGGACACCGACTCGTCCAAGGCGCATCCGGCTATACCGCGACCATTGTCAGCGGTGTGGTGACCCGCCGCGACGGTGTCGACACCGGCGCCCGGCCGGGCCGGCTGGTGCGCTAGGACCCGCAGCTGCAACCGGGCCCGCAGGTGCACGGCGAGCAGGTGCAGTTCGGGTTGCCGCAGCCGGCTGCGGGCTGACCGCAGCTGCAGTCCGGTCCGCAGGTGCACGGCGAGCAGGTGCAGTCGGGGTTGTTACAGCTTCCGGTTCGCTCGGTCTTGGTTGTCACAGTCGGCTGTCCTTTCACGCCTGGCGTTCGGCGGCCTGTCTGGTCCCGCGGCGGGATTCCACGATTGTCTCAGCGATCAGCACCACCAGCAATGTCGCACCGAAAGACGGATACAGCACCGCCATCCCGGTCGCGATGATGCCGATGGCCGCGACGGCGCCGCGCGGGGTTTGTGCGCGCATGGCAGCACTGCTTCGACCAGGCAGACCCGCGGTCCCGGTGGGCCGTCGCTTCCACCACATGAGCGTGGCCGTTGCGATGCTCGTCAGCAGGCCGAGGCAGAAGACGGTGGCGAGAATGCGGGTGAGCAGGCCGTATTGGGTGCCCATGTGCATGTCCACAGCCCAACTGGTGATCCGCGCCAGCGCTCCATCCTGGTCGGCGGTGGCGTTGGTGATGGTGTTCCCGGTGAACTGATCGAGGTAAAGGGTCCGCTGCTCGGAGAGTTTCTGTGGCCAGTGGTTGACCACGGTGTAACTGCCGTAGATGGTCTGGCCGTCGGCGGTGGTGTCCGAGGGCGGCATGATGGAGTAGCCCGGAACCATATTCTCGGTCTTGGCGATCTGGTCGATGTCGTTCAAGCCGAGCGGTTTTGACACTTTGCCGGCAGTGCCCGAGGCGTACACCGGGTCCTCTTTGTCGGCCCAGGCGATGCGACGGCCGAGGCGGTCGAAGTCGCCCACCTTGGCCGGCGTGGACGGGGCGTCGATCTCGGTGGCCGGGGTGACCGTGGAGGTCACCGCGCGCCAGTTCTCGCCCCAGTACCGTGACCAGGTCAACCCGGACACGATGTAACAGATCAGGACCACCGACAGCAGAATCCCGGTGGTGGCGTGCAGGTCGCGCCA
>DAIPYT010000205.1:2114-4962 GCA_036782595.1 Mycobacterium sp.
TCAGCCGGTGCGGTCGTCGCGCCGGGCGGCGGCGATCAGATCGTCACGTGCCCGGGCCACCCGGGAGCGGATGGTGCCCAACGGGCAGCCACAGACTTCGGCGGCCTCGTCGTAGGACAGCCCCAAGACCTGGGTGAGAACCAGGGCGTCGCGCCGATCCGGGTCCAGTCCGTCGAGCAGGATCCTGACCTCGACAACCTCCTCGAAACGGCCGGCGGTCTGGGGCGCACTCAGCAGGTCCTCGATATCCACTGCAGAGGTGGTGCGGGGTCGGGCCTGGTTGCGCCGGATCTGGTCGACCACGACCCGGCGGGCGATCGATAGCAGCCACGTGCGTGCCGAGGAGCGGCCGGCGAAGCGCGGAAGCGCACCGATCACCCGCAGGTAGGTCTCCTGGGTGAGGTCGTCGGCGCTGCCGGGATCTGCGAGGAACGCCACTGTGCGCCATACGTCACGCTCGGTGGCCCGGATGAACTGGTCGAGGGCCGCGCGGTCACCACGCCCGGCGGCGAGCGCCAGAGAAGTCAGCGAATCCGCGTCGGTCACGGGAAGCACCCTAGGGCACTTGCGGCCCGGTCGGGCCGGGGCCGGGTATTTTTGGCGTTGAACGGGAACTCTGAGCCGGTGCCATCCGACTCTTGGTGCAGTGTGCCGGTACGGAGGAGGGTGATGACCACGACCGTGGCCGGTGTGACCGACGCCCGGGCTGTCCGGCGCGTCGAACTCGACGTCTCGGGGATGACGTGCGCAGCGTGCGCCGCCCGGGTGGAGAACCGGCTCAACAAACTCGACGGTGTGCGGGCATCGGTGAACTACGCCACCCGCGTCGCCACCGTGGACGCGCCCGACGCGCTGACCCCAAATGAGCTGTGCGATGTCGTACACCGCGCCGGCTACCAGGCCGAATTGCGCAGGGCCGGCAATGACGAACGTCCCGACCCCGACGACGCCGCCGCCCGCTCGCTGCTGATCCGACTGGCGGTGGCAGCGGTGTTGTTCGTGCCGCTGTCGCATCTGTCGGTGATGTTCGCCGTCCTGCCGTCGACCCGGTTCGCCGGCTGGCAGTGGCTTCTCACCGCGTTGGCGTTGCCGATCGTCACCTGGGCGGCCTGGCCTTTCCACCGGGTGGCGTTACGCAACGCCCGCCACCGGGTTGCCTCGATGGAGACCCTGATCTCGGTGGGGATCACCGCGGCGACGTTGTGGTCGATGTTCACCATTTTCGTGTCACGTCCACAGCGCGAGACCCACGGGGTGTGGCAGGCACTGATGAGCAGTGACGCCATCTACCTCGAGGTCGCCGCCGGGGTGACGGTGTTTGTGTTGGCGGGCCGCTATTTCGAGGCGCGGGCCAAGTCGAAGGCCGGCAGTGCGCTGCGGGCGCTGGCTGCGCTGAGCGCCAAAAGCGTCACCGTGCTGCTCGCCGACGGCACCGAAATGGTGCTTCCCGCCGAACAACTCAAGGAACAACAGCGATTCGTCGTCCGGCCGGGGGAGACGATCGCCGCCGACGGGCTGGTCGTCGAGGGTGACGCCGCGGTCGACATGAGCGCGATGACCGGGGAGTCCAAGCCGGCCCGGGTTTCCCCGGGTGCCAGCGTGATCGGCGGGACGGTCGTACTCGACGGACGTCTCATCGTGGAAGCTGCTGCTGTCGGCGCTGATACCCACTTCGCGGGCATGGTGCGCCTCGTCGAGCAGGCTCAGGCGCAGAAAGCAGACGCCCAACGGCTTGCCGACCGGATCTCGGGCGTCTTCGTCCCCGCGGTGTTCGTGATCGCCGCACTCACCGCGGGCGGTTGGCTGCTGGCCGGTGGTGGGGCCGAGAAAGCGTTCGCCGCGGCACTGGCCGTGCTGGTCATCGCCTGCCCGTGCGCGCTGGGCCTGGCCACACCGACCGCCATGATGGTCGCCTCCGGACGGGGCGCCCAGTTGGGGATCTTCCTCAAGGGCTACCGCGCGCTAGAGGCCATCCGCACCGTCGACACCGTGGTGTTCGACAAAACCGGAACCTTGACCACCGGCCATCTGGCCGTCACCGCGGTGACAACGGCGGACGGTCTCTCCGCCGGCGAGGTGCTCGCCCTGGCGGCTGCTGTCGAGTCCGGGTCCGAACATGCCATCGCCACCGCCATCATCGCGGCGACCGAAGAGCACAGTCCCGTCCAGGACTTTCACGCCCTGCCGGGCCGCGGTGTCACCGGGACGGTGGGAACGCGTTGCGTCGAGGTCGGGCGGCCCGCCTGGGTCGGCCGGGACAAGGACGTTCCCGAATCGATTTGTGCGGCAAGGGTGTCCGCCGAATCCGAGGGCCAGACGGTGGTTTACGTGGCGGTTGACCGGGCCGTCTGCGCGGCCGTGGCGGTGGCCGACGCGGTCAAGGACAGCGCCGCCGCCGCCGTCGCGGCGCTGCACCAGCGCGGCTTGAAAACGGTGTTGCTCACCGGCGACAACCCGACGGCCGCGGCCGAAGTGGCCGCCCAGGTAGGTATCGACGAAGTCATCGCCGAGGTCCTGCCCGAGGGGAAAGTCGATGTCATCGAGCAGCTGCGGGAACGCGGCCGCGTCGTGGCGATGGTCGGCGACGGCATCAACGACGGCCCCGCGCTGGTGTCCGCAGACCTCGGTTTGGCGATCGGCCGCGGTACTGATGTGGCAATCGCCGCAGCCGACGTCATCCTGGTGCGCGACGATCTACGTTCGGTCCCGCAGGCACTGGACCTGGCCCGGGCCACTATGCGCACCATCCGGGTGAACCTGGCGTGGGCGTTCGGCTATAACGTCGCCGCCATACCGATCGCCGCCCTCGGACTGCTCAACCCGCTCATCGCCGGCGCCGCCATGGCGT
>DAIPYT010000206.1:0-4949 GCA_036782595.1 Mycobacterium sp.
CTCAGCTCCCCCGTCCGGTCCGTTGGGACCTGTGCACCGAGACTATGCGCACGCTCAACACCACCGCGATCGTCGAGTTCCCGCCCGCGGGCGCTCTGACCGGCATCGCCAAACGAGAACTTCGGGGCGTCGCGACGCACGCCGTCAAGACACCCGCAGATCTGGATGGGGTGGCCAGCCTCTAGGCCAGCCCGCCAGGACAACCGCAGTTCAGGAAAAAACAATTTGGAAGGGAGCCACATAGTGGGCGCCAGTCAGTCAGAAATCATCGCCGGTCTCGCCGAGATCATCGAAGAGGTCACCGGTATCGAACCGTCCGAGGTCACCCCGGAGAAGTCCTTCGTCGACGATCTGGACATCGACTCGCTGTCGATGGTCGAGATCGCTGTGCAGACCGAGGACAAGTACGGCGTGAAGATCCCGGACGAGGACCTGGCCGGCCTGCGCACCGTCGGTGACGTCGTCTCTTACATCCAGAAGCTGGAAGAAGAGAACCCCGAGGCCGCCGCAGCCCTGCGCGAGAAGTTCGCTTCGGAGTCGTGACGGTGTCTTCCGCTGGATCCTCCCCGAGGCCTTCAACCGCCAACGGGGGTTTCCCGAGCGTCGTGGTCACCGCTGTTGAGGCGACCACGGCGCTCGGCGCCGACATCGACAGCACGTGGAAGGCCCTGCTTGCCGGGGAGAGCGGAATCCGGGTCCTTGAGGATGACTTCGTCACCAAGTGGGACCTTCCGGTCCGGATCGGCGGGCACCTCGTCGATCCGGTCGACGACCATATGGGCCGACTGGATCTGCGGCGGATGTCCTATGTCCAGCGGATGTCGAAGTACCTCGGCCGCAGGATGTGGGATGCCGCCGGGGCCCCCGAGGTCGATCCGGACCGCTTCACCGTTGTGATCGGCACCGGTCTCGGTGGTGGCGAGAAGATCGTCGAAACCTACGACATGATGAACGAGGGCGGCATCCGCAAGGTGTCTCCGCTGGCCGTTCAGATGATCATGCCCAATGGCGCGGCCGCGGTCGTCGGCCTGGATCTGGGCGCCCGCGCCGGGGTGATCACCCCGGTGTCGGCCTGCTCGTCGGGGTCGGAGGCCATCGCCCACGCCTGGCGGCAGATCGTCATGGGTGACGCCGACATCGCCGTCTGCGGTGGCGTCGAGGGCATGATCGAGGCGCTGCCGATCGCGGCGTTCTCGATGATGCGCGCGATGTCGACCCGCAACGACGATCCGGCCGCCGCGTCGCGCCCGTTCGACAAGGACCGTGACGGTTTCGTCTTCGGCGAGGCCGGGGCGATGATGATCATCGAGACCGAGGAGCATGCCATGGCTCGCGGCGCCAAGCCGCTGGCCCGGCTGTTGGGTGCGGGCATCACGTCGGACGCGTTCCACATGGTGGCGCCGGCTTCGGACGGTTTACGGGCCGGCGGCGCCATGAAGCGGGCGATGGAGCAGGCGGGCTTGTCTCCCGCGGACATCGACCACGTCAACGCCCACGCCACATCGACGTCCATCGGTGACCTCGCCGAGGCGGCCGCCATCCGGGTTGCCGGAGTGGAACACGCGCCGGTGTACGCGCCGAAGTCCGCTCTGGGCCACTCCATCGGTGCGGTGGGCGCCCTGGAATCGATCCTCACGGTTCTGTCTCTGCGCGACGGGGTAATCCCGCCGACGCTGAACTACGAGACTCCGGATCCGGAGATCGACCTCGATGTCGTTGCCGGGGAACCGCGTCACGGCGATTACCGGTACGCAATCAACAACTCGTTCGGTTTCGGCGGGCACAATGTCGCGCTCGCCTTCGGACGTTACTGACGCGGGCGGAAGGGCCGAGCTTCACCGATGCTGACAACGGGTAATGGTCTGCCGAACGTGGTCGTCACTGGCTTCGCCATGACGACCGCGCTCGCGACCGACGCTGAGAACACCTGGAAGAAGCTCCTCGACGGACAGTCCGGCATTCGCACGCTGGATGATCCGTTCGTCGAGGAGTACGACCTTCCGGTGCGAATCGGTGGCCATCTGCTGGAGGACTTCGAGAGCGAGCTCAACAAAGTCGAGCTCCGCCGGATGTCTTATCTGCAGCGGATGGCGACGGTGGTCGGCCGCCGGGCCTGGCTGAACGCCGGATCCCCGGAGGTCGACACCCGACGCCTGATGGTGTCGGTCGGCACCGGGATGGGGTCCTCGGAGGAACTGCTGTTCGCCTACGACGCCATGCGGGTCAAGGGTCTGCGGGCGGTGTCACCTTTGGTGGTCCAGAAGTTCATGCCCAACGGGGCCGCCGCGGTCATCGGGCTGGAACTCGGCGCCAAAGCCGGGGTGTCCACGACGATCTCGGCGTGCGCATCGGGCTCAGAGGCCATCGCCAACGCCTGGCGCAACATCGTCTACGGCGAAGCCGACATGGCCATCTGCGGTGGCGTCGAGACCAAGATCGAAGCGGTGCCCATCGCCGGGTTCGCCCAGATGCGCATCGTGCTCTCGACCACCAACGACGACCCTGCCGGTGCCTGCCGGCCGTTCGACCGCGACCGCAACGGATTCGTTTTCGGCGAGGCGGCCGCGTTGATGGTCATCGAGACCGAGGAACACGCCAAGGCCCGCGGTGCCAACATCCTGGGCCGCATCATGGGTGCCTCGGTCACCTCCGACGGCTACCACATCGTCGCGCCCGACCCCAACGGGGAACAAGCCGGCCAGGCGATCACCCGCGCCGTCCAACTGGCCGGACTCCAACCGTCCGACATCGACCACATCAACGCCCACGCCACCGGCACCTCGGTGGGCGACGTGGCCGAAGGCAAGGCCATCAACAACGCGATGGCTGGCCATCGTCCCGCGGTCTACGCGCCCAAATCGGCGCTGGGCCACTCAGTCGGCGCGGTCGGCGCGGTGGAGTCGATCCTCACCGTCATGGCGCTGCGCGACGGGGTGATTCCCCCGACCCTGAATTTGCGCAATCTCGACCCGGACATCGATCTGGACGTGGTGGCCGGTGAGCCGCGTACCGATGATTTCCGGTATGCGGTGAACAACTCGTTCGGCTTCGGGGGCCACAACGTGGCAATCGCGTTCGGCAAGTACTAGGAGGTTCGGATGACGATCATGGCTCCCGATGCTGTCGGCGAGAAGCTGGACCCGCGCGACCCGTTGCTGCGACTCCGAACCTTCTTCGACGACGGCAGTGTCGAATTGCTCCACGAACGCGACCAGTCGGGCATCCTCGCCGTCGCCGGCACCGTCAACGGGGTACGCACCATCGGATTCTGCACCGACGGCACCGTCATGGGTGGGGCCATGGGCGTGGAGGGCTGCCAGCACATCGTCAATGCCTACGACCTCGCCATCGAGGAGCACAGCCCCATCGTGGGCATCTGGCACTCCGGCGGTGCGCGGCTGGCCGAGGGAGTGCGTGCGCTGCACGCGGTGGGTCTGGTGTTCGAGGCGATGATCCGGGCCTCCGGCCACATCCCGCAGATCTCGGTGGTGGTGGGCTTCGCCGCCGGTGGCGCCGCCTACGGACCCGCGCTGACCGACGTCGTCATCATGGCCCCGGAGGGCCGGATCTTCGTCACCGGCCCCGACATCGTCCGCAGCGTGACCGGCGAGGACGTCGACATGGAGTCCCTGGGCGGCCCCGAGACACACCACAAGAAATCCGGTGTGTGCCATATCGTCGCCGATGACGAACTCGACGCCTACGCCCGCGGCCGCCGCCTGGTCGAATACTTCTGCCAGCAGGGTCATTTCGACCGCACCAGGGCCGAGTCCGGTGACGTCGACCTGCACGCCCTACTGCCGGAGTCGGCCCGCCGCGCCTATGACGTGCATCCCCTTGTCGAGGCGCTGCTCGACTCGGATTCGCCCTTCGAGGAGTTCCAGTCCAAGTGGGCCCCCTCGATGGTGGTCGGTTTGGGCCGGCTGGCGGGGCGGACGGTCGGCGTGCTGGCCAACAACCCGCTGCGGCTGGGCGGCTGTCTGAACTCCGAAAGTGCCGAGAAAGCAGCCCGTTTCGTCCGGCTGTGCAACGCCTTCGGCATCCCACTGGTTGTCATCGTCGACGTCCCGGGCTACCTGCCCGGCGTGGACCAGGAGTGGGGCGGCGTGGTTCGCCGCGGCGCCAAGTTGCTGCACGCATTCGGCGAATCCTCGGTCCCCCGGGTCACACTGGTGACCCGGAAGATCTACGGCGGGGCCTACATCGCGATGAACTCCCGTTCACTGGGCGCCACCAAGGTGTTCGCCTGGCCGGACGCCGAGGTCGCCGTGATGGGGGCCAAGGCCGCGGTGGGCATCCTGCACAAAAAAACGCTGGCGGCCACCGCCGAGGATGAGCGCGAGGCACTGCACGAGCAACTGGCCGCCGAGCACGAGCGCATCGCCGGCGGAGTGGACAGCGCCATCGAGATCGGCGTCGTCGATGAGAAGATCGACCCGGCGCACACCCGCAGCAAGCTGACGCAGGCGCTGGCTGAGGCTCCGCAACTCCGGGGACAGCACAAGAACATCCCGCTGTAGTCGCCCCTGCCTCTCAACGGGAGAACGTCAGGAATTCTTCGGCGATCGGCAGCGCCCTGTCGCGGTCGCCTGCCACCAGGCCGATGCGGGTCCGGCGGTCCAGGATGTCTCCCGCGTCCAGTGCCCCTTCGTGGGTGATGGCGAATTCGAACTCGGCGCGGGTGACGTCGATGCCGTCGACCACCGCGTCGGCGGGCCGGGCGCACGTGGCCGAGGCGATGACGTCGGCGGACTCCGCACCATAGCGCGCCACCAGTGAAGCCGGCATTGCGGCCGAAACCCGTTGTGCCGCGGCATCGTTCGGTGCCCCGACCAGGGGTAGGTCCTTAGTCCGGCAGGGACCGGCACTCAGCCCCCTCGCCGACACGGCGCGGTCGAGCACGTCCTGCGCCATCAATCGGTACTCGGTGAGCTTTCCGCCGACGATCG
>DAIPYT010000207.1:0-4942 GCA_036782595.1 Mycobacterium sp.
CTGACGGCGGCCGGTTCGCAGAGCGCCGACGGCAGAGCGGCCTATGTCCAGGTTTATCTTGCCGGCAATATGGGCGAGGGCCTGGCCAATGAGTCGGTGGACGCGGCCAAGAAGATCGTCGAGAGCGTGCCGACCCCGCCGGGGGTGAAGACCTACGTCACCGGGCCCTCAGCGCTCATCGCCGACACCCACATCGCTGGTGACCGCAGCTTGCGTCTGATCACACTGCTCACCTTCGGCGTGATCACGCTGATGCTGCTGTTCGTGTACCGCTCGGTGGTGACCGTCGTATTGGCGCTGTTCATGGTGTTCCTGGGCTTGGCGGTTGCCCGGGGCGTGGTGGCGTTCGCCGGCCACTACCATTTGATCGGGCTGTCGACGTTCGCGGTGAACCTGCTGACCATGATGGCGATCGCCGCGGGCACCGACTACGTCATCTTCCTGTTCGGGCGTTACCAGGAAGCCAGGAGCAGGGGAGCGGACTCCGAATCCGCCTACTACGAGATGTTCCACGGGACCGCGCACGTCATCCTCGGATCCGGCCTCACGATCGCAGGGGCGATGGCCTGCCTGCATTTCACTCGGCTGCCGACATTCCAGTCGCTGGGCATACCGCTGTTCATCGGGATGCTCGTCGTGGTGATCGCGGCGTTGACGCTGGGACCCGCGGTAGTCACCGTCGCCAGCTTCATGCATGCGCTGGAACCCAAGCGCGCCATGCGACTCCGGTTCTGGCGCCGGCTGGGCACCGCGGTGGTGCGCTGGCCCGGTCCCATCCTGGTCGCGACGCTCGCGCTGTCATTGGTCGGACTGCTGGCGCTGCCCGGCTACCGCACCGACTACAACGACCGGCACTACCTGCCGCTCGACATCCCCGCCGCCGAGGGGTACGCCGCCGCGGAACGACACTTCCCAGCCGCCCGGCTCAGCCCCGAATTGCTGATGCTGGAAAGCGATCATGACATGCGGAACTCGGCGGACTTCCTGGTCATCGAACGGGTCGCCAAAGGGATATTCCACGAGCCCGGGATCGGTCGCGTTCAGACCATCACCCGCCCGCTCGGAACGCCGGTGGAGCACAGCTCGATTCCGTTCATGTTGGGCATGCAGGGCACACTCCAGCAGCTGAACATGTCCTATCTGCAGGACCGGATGAACGACATGCTGCGGATGGGCGATGACATGCAGTCCAGCATCGACAACATGCAGAAGATGTATGAGCTGATGGGCCAGCTCAACGACGTGACCCACTCGATGGTCGGACAGATGAACCTGACCTACGAAGACGTCAAGGATCTGCGCGACCACATCGCCGATTTCGATGACTTCATCCGGCCCATGCGCAACTACTTCTATTGGGAGCCGCACTGTTTCGACATCCCGGTCTGCGCGGCGATCCGGTCGGTCTTCGACACCATCGACGGTATGGATGCGGTAACCGACAATATCCAGATGCTGCTGCCGAGTCTGGGCCAGCTTGACGCCCTGACGGCCCAGCTGCGCACGCTGATGCCGCCGATGATCGCCATCATGCAGTCCATGAAGACCATGCAGCTGACCATGCAGAGCACCCAGGCCGGCATGTATGACCAGATGCAGACCATGCAGGAGAACCAGAACGCAATGGGGAAGGCCTTCGACAAGGCCAAGAACGACGACACGTTCTATTTGCCACCGGAGGTGTTCGACAACCCGGACTTCAAACGCGGTATGAAGATGTTTCTGTCGCCGGATGGAAAAGCGGTGCGGTTCATCATCTCTCAAGAGGGTGACCCGATGTCTCCCGACGGCCTCACTCGTGTCGCGACGATCAAGAACGCCGCTTTCGAAGCGATCAAAGGAACTCCGCTGGAGGGTTCCAAAATCTACCTGGCTGGAACGGCGACCAGCTTCAAGGACATGCAGGACGGCGCGAACTATGACCTGCTGATCGCCGGCGTCGCCGCCCTCAGCTTGATCTTCGTTATCATGCTCATCCTGACCCGAAGCGTGGTCGCGGCCGCGGTGATCGTCGGAACGGTGCTGGTCTCGCTGGGCACTTCGTTCGGACTGTCCATCCTCATCTGGCAACACATCCTCGGCCAACCTCTGCACTGGATGGTGCTGGCGATGTCGGTCATCATCCTGCTGGCGGTGGGCTCCGACTACAACCTGCTGCTGGTATCACGGTTCAAAGAGGAGATTCACGCCGGGCTGCGGACCGGCATCATCCGCGCGATGGCAGGGACCGGGTCGGTGGTCACCGCAGCAGGCATGGTTTTCGCGATGACCATGGCGGCGATGGGATTCAGTGAACTGAAGATCCTGGCCCAGGTCGGCACCACCATCGGTTTGGGTCTGTTGTTCGACACCTTGGTGATCCGGTCCTTCATGACGCCCGCGATCGCCGCTCTGCTCGGACGCTGGTTTTGGTGGCCGCAGGTCGTCCGCCAAAGGCCGGTCCCGCGAGCCTGGCCGGCGGCCTCCGAAGTTGAAGCTCGCGAGGCTGAACTGGTCAGATAACGAAAACACCCGGCATGAGGCTGATGCCCCATGCCGGGTGTTTTCGTCAGTTGTCGGCTGTTAGGCCTTGCGGCCCTTCATGACAGCGCCGACGATGGCGGTCAGGATCGCGCCGGTGATACCGCCACCGCCGAGACCGCCGAGCAGGTGAGCGATGTCGCCACCGCCGCTGCCGAGCAGGTTGCCCGCCACGCCGCCTCCGAGGAGACCGCCCAACGCGCCGGTGATGCTGTTACCGCCGACGCCGAGGCTGTTCTTGGCCGCGCCGGCCGCGTTACCGCCGAGCAGACCGCCCAGGGCACCAAGTAGCAGTTCCATCTTTCTTTTCTCCTAAGTAGTTCGGTTCAACCGCCTTCAGTCACTGAAGGAGGTCACTCCTGCAGGCGGTCCGGGGTCAGGTCACTCTTGTCGGCCCGGCTCTCCTGATCATCGCCGACCGCATTGTTCTCGTAGGTGACCTTGATGCCGGTATCCGCCGGAGTGTGGGTCTCGTATTTGATCACCGTCTCAGGCTCGTGGTGAACGGCCTGATGAATCTCGGCCTTAACCTCGCGAACCTCTTCCTTGATCTCGGCCTTGACCTCGCGGATCTCCTCGCGAATGTGCTCAACCGGACGCGCCAGCGGCTTCGGGGCCGGCGGCGGTGGCGGCGGAGCCTTCACGACCGGCTTCGGGGCCGGCGGCGGGGGCGGAGCCTTCACGACCGGCTTCGGGGCCGGCGGTGCCACTGGCTTGACCGGGGCCGGACGCGGGGCCGGCGGAGGTGTGACGACCTTCTTGACCTCCGGAGCCGGACGCGGCGCGACCTTCACCGGCGCAACCTCAACCGGCTTGCGGAACAGCCGTGGCAGGAAGGCCAGCAGTCCCAGCAGGGCGAGGATCGGGATCAGCCACCACCACTTGAAGCCGCCCTTCTTCTCCACCGACGGAGTCGACGGCGCGTTGACGCTAGGCATGCCCATTGAAGTGGTCCCTTCCATACCGAAGCCGGGGATCTTGCCGGCCAGTGCGGCCGGGATGGTCACCAGGCCGGCTGCCTTGGACCACTGGATCTCGGTACCCTCAGGACCGACGAACTTGCCGGTCTGAACTCCACCGATGTCCGACACGTCCGCGGACGGGTAACCGAACGGACCGGTGATGCCGCCGGACTGCCGCCAAGCCTCCAGAACCTTGCCCTTCACCACCGAGGCGCCCTGCTGCGGGTTCCAGTAGATCGAGGCACCCTCAGGAACGGAGAAATCGTTGAAACGACCAGTTCCGTCGCCGGTGTCGCTCTCGTCGTTCTTGGGGAAGCCCAGGCCGCTGCTGTCAGGTCCGCCGAGGGCCTTGTAGCGGTCGAGGATGACGCCGTACATCACGTGTGCGCCGGTGTCCTTCGAGTAGTAGACGACGCCGCCGTCGTACTCGCGCATGGCGCCACCCTTGACGTCCATCGCCTCGCCGGCGGCCGAGCCGAACCACGGGTACTCCGCGGCGAAGCTGGTGCCCTTCTCGTTGATGGCGCTGATCGCGTCACTTGAGGGTTCGGCGAAGGCGATGTTCGGGGTGGCCAGCATGGTGCCGGCCACCACGAAAATCCCGCCCATCGCGAGCGAGACGCCGCGTCGACGCGACGACACAATTGGTGTCACTTCATAACTCCTTCAGATTTTTCCCGTTTGGGTATTTGGTTGAGCTGACTTTATTGCGTTGGCTTTGCGTGCGTCCTCCGAACAGTGGATGACGCCGAGGCGGGAGGGGGATCGACCGCCCCGGCGTCATGCTGTGCCGGTGCCGGCGCGTCAGGGCCGACGGTGCCGAGGATCATCCTTCCGATAGCGCGGATCGCTGGGATCAGCGATGTATGTCTCGCTTGCCCGGAACACCGCAGACTCGTCGCCGACGATGTCGTCATCAGGATGCTCGCCCGTGGAGCGTTCCACCCATTCCACCTCGCGGGTGCTCCGCTCGATGAACTGAGCCTCGACGTCCTCGGTCTTGCCCATGAATCGGCGAGTCACGTGCATCTCCTCGGCGGCGTGCTCGACGACCCGCTGGACTTCCTTCTCCACGTATTTGTGGACGATCACCGGCTTCTCGACGACGACCTCGACGATGCGCTCGACCGGCTTCTCGACGATCTTCTCGACCTCGATGTACACCGGCTTCTCGACGATCTTCTCGATCCGGGTCTCGACCGGCTTCTCGACGATCACTTCCTGGACGTACTCAACCTCGCGCTCGACGACCCTCTCCACGAGCACCGGGCTGGTGACGATCTTCTCCAGCACCTTCTCGACCGGCCGGTCGATGACCTTCTCGACGATGCGCGGCCGCTCGACCACCTTCTCGACGACCCGGTCGACCTCGCGATCGATGACCTTCTCGATGATGTTCGGCCGTTCGACGATCTTCTCGACGACGCGGTCGACGGGGCGCTCGACGATCTTCTCGACGA
>DAIPYT010000208.1:0-4914 GCA_036782595.1 Mycobacterium sp.
ATCGACGTTCACGACGCGCAGCCACGATCTGACTGAGATGGGTCTGGAACACTGACACCATGGCCGGATCTGAACTCACTTTGCGCAGCTTGGGTGCGGCCAGCACCGTCACCGGCTCCAAACACCTGCTGGAGAGCGGCGGCAAACGGATCCTGGTCGATTGCGGCCTGTTCCAGGGTGTGAAGAACCTCCGCGAACTGAACTGGGCACCGCTGGCCGTCGAACCGGCCGACATCGACGCGGTGGTGGTCACCCACGCCCACCTCGATCACACCGGTTACCTGCCGCGATTGGTGCGCGACGGGTTCACCGGCCCGATCCTGTCCACCCCGGGTACCGCGGCGGTCGCCGAGATCATCCTGCGTGACAGCGCCTATCTGCAGGAACGCGACGCGGCGTTCCTCAACAAACACAAGGCCTCCAAACACCATCCCGCCCTGCCGCTGTATGACAGCGACGATGCCCGCCGGACCGTGGAGTTGTTCACCACCCATCCATTCGGGCAGGAGTTCAGCCTCTGGGACTCAGACCCATCGCTGCCGGGCCCGACGGTGACCTTCCGGCGCGCCGGTCACATTCTGGGTGCGTCCACCGTCGAGGTGTTCTGGGCAGGTCGCCGGATCGTCTTCACCGGCGACCTGGGTCGCTACAACGACCCGATCATGCTCGACCCCGATCCCGTCACGGCCGCCGATTATCTGGTGATGGAGTCCACCTACGGGGACCGTGTGCACGAGAAGACCGACCCGGCCGAAACACTCGCCGCAGTGGTCAACGAGACGGTGAAACGTGGTGGCACGCTGGTGGTCCCCGCATTCGCGGTGGGCCGGGCGCAGACTCTGCTGTACTACCTGTGGCAGTTGCGTTCCGCCGGACGGCTGCCGGACGTGCCGATCTTCCTGGACAGTCCGATGGCGATCAACGCCAGTGAACTGCTCGGTGAGTTCCCCGACGACCACCGGTTGGCGCCGGGCGTCTACGAGGGTATGTGCGCGATGGCCGACTACACCCGCGACGCCGAACAGTCCATGAAGATCTCGGCCAGCACCGAGCCCAAGATCGTCATCTCGGCGAGCGGAATGGCCACCGGTGGTCGAATCCTGCATCACCTCAAGGCATTCGCACCGGATCCGCGCAACACCATCATGATCACCGGTTATCAGGTACCGGGTACCCGCGGGGCCTCGATCGCCGCCGGTGAGCGGTTCGTCCGGATCTACGGCGAGTGGGTTCCCATCAATGCACAGGTGGCGAACCTCGCCATGCTGTCAGCCCATGCCGACGCCGACGAACTGATCCGGTGGGCCTCGGGATTCACCTCAGCGCCCCGGAAGGTGTTCGTTGTGCACGGCGAGCCACAGCCCGCCGATACCCTGCGCACCCGACTGGGTCGCGAATTCGGCTGGGATGCAGTGGTTCCCCGCCTGAACCAGTTTTTCGACCTCTAGCTGCCCCGGGCGGTGTTCAGCGCGCCGCGGAACCGGTCCACGGTGGCAAGTTCAGCGGCCACCGGCGCGGCGATCTCCCGTTCGGCGACGACGGCGACTTCGGCTCGAAGTGCTTGGCGCGCAGCACGTCCGGCACGTCTGGCACTGGCACGAGCCAGCACCCGCCCGATGGCTGCCAGCACAAGACCGCCGAGCAGTCCGACGATGAGCAGCAGAGTGGGAACCGGGAAACCTTCGACCGAAGGAGCCTGGACGACCTGGAACTGGAAGTAGGCCAGCGCCGCCAAGCCGAGCAGCCACAGTCCCCCCACGACGGCGACAGCGAATAGCAACCACTGCAACACCCCGAACGCCGACCACCAGCGCGGATCCCGCGGCGGCACCAACGGGGCCCGGGTGACAGCCTGATCGAGATGGTCGGTCAGTGTGCCCGACGCGCGGTCGGCCACCGCACGGGCGCTCTGCACCCAGGCCTGCGGGGCCCCGGCGCTGGCCTTGTCGACGTAGTCGAGCACCGCGCTGTTGGCGCGGGCCTTGGCTACCGGGTCATTGGAGGGCAGCGAGGATCGCACCAGGCGCGGATCAACACCGGGACGCTCCAGGCGCAGTTGGGCCACCGGGTCTTTGCGAAGTCGCGCAATCCATTTCAGCGGAGGCCATCCCACAGCCTGCACCGCCTTACGTTGACTGGACTTCTCGATCGCCGCCTCGATCACCGGGGCGCCGGCCGCTTCGGTCAGCACATCGGTCAGCCGGGACACATCTGCGGGGTTCGCGCCGGCCACCGGTGAACCCTGGTCGTCGGCGGCTCGGGCGAGACCGTCCGCGGCGGTGGCGACGTCGGCGGCGAGTCGGGCGACCGCCGTGCGGCGGCTGGACACCGCGGCGAGGATCCGCTCGGCCAGGGCCTCCAGCCCTTCGCCGCTGCGGTTCGACGTGCCCAGCACGACCGCGTCGGACAATCCGTCCTCGGCCACCAGCCTGCGTAGGTGTGCCAGGCACGCACTCGCGTCGGCAACCGGCAGCTTGTCGACCTGGTTGAGCACGACGACGGTGACGTCGTCGTGGCGTGCGAACCGGCGCAAGTACTGCTCGTGCACCAGGGCGTCGGCGTACTTCTGCGGGTCGAGCACCCACACCATCAGATCCACCCGTTCCACGAAGTGGTCGACATGGGCGCGGTGGCTGGACTGGGTGGAGTCATGGTCGGGGAGGTCGATGAGGACCAGGTCGGCCAGTGCCGCGGCGCCCCCGGCCGCGACATGCCAGCGGGTGACTCCCAACCACTCCAGCAGCGCGAGGGTTTCCGGGGTTTCCTGCCAGATCGCCGCCAGCGGCTCGGAGGTGGTGGGACGGAGAACGCCGGCCTTGGCCACCTCTTCGCCGACGATGGAGTTGAACAGTGTGCTCTTGCCCGCTCCGGTGGAACCGGCGAAGGCCACCACGGTGAGTTGTTCGGAGAGACCACGCCGGGCCTGTGCACGTTCGGCCACCGAACGGGCTTGATCCACCGCTTCCGGCGGTAGCCGGCCCGCACCGAGATCCGCGGCCTCGGCGAGACCGGATAGCCTACGGTCGAGGGCGGCCCCGTCAACCAACGCGGGCTGATCGCCGCGCATCGGGTTCAACCGCGCCAACAGATCCTTCATCATCAGCCCGTCCACCAATCCCGCAGGGTCTCACGCCAATTGCGTCGCGGCCCGGGCTCTTCGCCGGGGGCCGGTGGCGCGGACGGCAGCAGCGCCTCGGCGTCTTCGGCGTCGCGGGCCTGCTGGACCTGACGGGTCGCCGCCTGCAGCCGGGCCGGAAGCTCGGGGTCGAGTTCCAGTGCGTCCAGCCGGGACAGAAAGCGGGCTTTCTCCTCTGCCATCAGCCCGGCGACCCGGTCCTTGAGTTTGTCCAGGGCCGCCTTGGACATCCGCCGCACGCCGTCCTCGCCGAAGACGGCTTCGAGAAGTTTCTGCGCCAGCACGGTGGAGGCTCCGGCGATTCCGATTTCGGCCCCACTGAGTCCACCGGTGGTCGAGAACACCGCCACCATCAGCGCCAGCGTGATCGCGTTGAGGCCGTAGGCCATCGCGCGCGCCGTCTGTCGCTTGTCGGCACCCTCGGTGCGGATCAGATCCAGCAGGTCGTCCTGCCAGGCCCGGACCAGTGCGGCGGCACGGTCGGGGAAGTCGGTCGAGGCGCGCGCCAGGTCGGACCCGGCGAGAAGTGCCCGGCCGGCGTCATCCTCCCGCCACTCCCGATCGGCTTTGCGCGCCGCTTCGTTGGCGGAGTCGATCAGCAGCGTGGCCAAACCCGATTCGATCGCTTCGCTGACCCGCTCCGGCGGCGCGGGCTCGCCGCGCACCGCCGCGCTGAGTCGGTCACGCAGTCGGCCGACACCTTCTTCGAGCCGCTTGAGCACCTGCCCGGTACCCACGAACTCCTGCCAGCGGGCCAGTACCTCGCCGCGCATCAGGGATCCGTCCGCGGCGACCCGTTCCAGCCCGGCCACCGCCTCGGCATAGGCCCGATCAACATCGTCGCGCAGCCGACCCGCGGTATTCAGTTGTCCTGCAACGGCTTCGCTGATCACCGGCATATCGGAGGCGATGTGCCCGACGGCGCCGTCGACGGTGCGACGGGCCACCGCAGCGCGCATCGCGGCGTCGGCGACCAGGCTGTTGAGCCATGCCTGCATCTCGGCGGTGCGGTCGGCGGGCAGCATGCCGTCGACCAGCGGCGACTCGGGGATGACGAACAGTGGTGCGTTGCCCAGGCGTTCCTCACCGAGCATCTGTCGGACATGCGCGGTCACCTCGGCCATGGCCTCGGGCGGTACCCGGTTGAGGACGATGACCACCGCCGCATTGCGATCGACCGCCGCACGTAGCGCCGCCCACGGCACGGCGTCGGCGTAGCGGGAGGCGGTGGTGACGAAGAACCACAGATCCGCGGCGGCCATCAACATGCCGGCCATCTCGCGATTGGTCGTCGACACCGAATCCAGGTCGGGGGCGTCGAGCAGGCCGATGCCTGCCGGGACCGTGTCGACGGCGACCAGGCGCAGTCCGAACACGTCGTCGGTTCCTGCCATCGCGTTCCCCCCGGTGATGCGGGGAAGGCGCGGCAGGATGTGGTCAGAGGCGAACCAGTCGGCGTCGGCGGGGTTATGCGCCAGCACCGGGTGCCGGGTGGTGGGTCTGAGCACGCCCGGGGTGGTCACCGGCGTGCCCACCAGCCGGTTGACCAGAGTTGACTTACCGCTACCAGTAGAACCGCCGACTACGGCCAGCAGCGGTGCGTCGACGTCCCGCAGCCGGGGCAGGATGTAGTCGTCGAGTTGGTTGGTGAAGTTGCCCGCCATCGCCCGTGCGGCGTCGGCGCCCGGGGCGGGCAGCGGTATGCGCACCTGCCCGAGCGCATCGCGCAGTGACTCCAGCGGGGTCAGAAGTGATCCGGACACGGCTACATCGTGCCC
>DAIPYT010000209.1:0-4859 GCA_036782595.1 Mycobacterium sp.
CGAGTACCCCCGATGGGATTCGAACCCACGCTACCGCCGTGAGAGGGCGGCGTCCTAGGCCGCTAGACGACGGGGGCTAGAACGTGAGAAAGCATAACCGAACCTCTAGAACGCACATAATCGCTGCGCACGCCAAACAATTTGGCTGGGGTACCAGGACTCGAACCTAGAATGGCTGAACCAGAATCAGCTGTGTTGCCAATTACACCATACCCCATCGGCACCCATAACAGCTGGTCAGGACCAACTATTCCGAGCCCGGGAACAACGCCTGAGCAGACTACCAAAGATTTCGCGCCGCTCCATCACGGGCCTCCCGCAGCCGCTGCATACTGCGATCCCGACCCAGCAGTTCCATCGACTCATACAGCGGTGGGCTGACGGTCGCGCCGGTCACCGCAACCCGGATGGGTCCGAAAGCCTTGCGCGGCTTGAGTCCCAGTCCGTCGATCAACGCACCCTTGAGCGCCTCCTCGATCGAGGCCGCGGTCCAGTCCGCCAGGCCGTCGAGCGCGCCGAGCGCGGAGTCCAGCACCGCCACCGCATCACCGGTGAGCTCCTTGGCGCCGGCTCCTGCGTCGATCGCAAAGCCGTCGTCGTTGAGGAACTTCAACAACTCCCAGCCGTCGGAGAGGACCACGACGCGGGTCTGGACCAGTTCGGCGGCGGTGACGAAGTCCGACTCGTCCAGCCCGGTGTCGTGGCCGTGCGCGGCGAAGAATGCCTTTAGTCGCCGGGCGAATTCCTCCGGCGGCAACCGACGGATGTGCTCGGCGTTGATCGCGTCGGCCTTCTTCTGATCGAATCGGGCCGGGTTGGAGTTGACGTCGACGACGTCGAAAGCCGCCACCATCTCCTGCAGGGTGAACACATCACGATCCTCGGCGATACCCCAGCCCAGCAGCGCAAGATAATTCAGCAACCCTTCGGGCAGGAATCCGCGGTCCCGGTGCAAGAACAGATCCGACTGCGGATCACGTTTGGACAGCTTCTTGGTGCCCTCCCCCAGAACCGTTGGCAGGTGGGCGAATTCGGGAACATGCTCGCCCACGCCGATGCGGATCAGCGCCCGGTGCAGCGCGATCTGACGCGGAGTCGAGGGCAGCAGGTCCTCGCCGCGCAGGACGTGGGTGATCTTCATCGTCGCGTCGTCGACCGGGTTGACCAGGGTGTAGAGCGGATCGCCGCTGGCCCGGGTCAGGGCGAAGTCGGGAACCGTGCCGGCGGCGAACGTCGTCTCACCGCGTACCAGGTCTCCCCAGCTCAGATCCTGATCAGGCATCCGAAGCCGCAGCACCGGCTTACGCCCCTGCGCCTCGTAGTCGGCGCGTTGCTCAGCGGTCAGCTCACGGTCGAAGTTGTCGTAACCGAGTTTGGGGTTGCGGCCCGCGGCCAGGTGCCGGGCCTCGACCTCCTCCGGCGTGGAGTAGGCCGGGTAGGCCTCGCCGGCATCGACCAGGCGGGTGATCACATCGCGGTAGATGTCGCCGCGCTGGGACTGCCGGTAGGGCTCATGCGGCCCGCCGACCTCCGGGCCTTCGTCCCAGTCCAGACCGAGCCAGCGCAGTGCCTCAAGGATGGCGTTGTAGCTCTCCTCGGAGTCCCGGGCGGCATCGGTGTCCTCGATGCGAAACACGAAGGTGCCCTGGGTGTGCCGGGCGTAGGCCCAGTTGAACAAAGCGGTGCGGACCAGGCCCACGTGCGGGGTTCCGGTCGGCGACGGACAGAAGCGCACGCGCACGGTCATGTGGCGCCTTTCCGGATGACGGGGTTGGTGAGGGTTCCGATGCCCTCGACGCTGACGCTGACGGTGTCGCCGTCCTCGATCGGCCCGACACCTTCGGGGGTGCCGGTGAGGATGAGGTCTCCGGGCAGCAATGTCATGACGGCGGAGATCCATTCGATGATGTCGCCGATGTCGTGGATCATCAGCGAGGTCCGGCTCCGTTGGTGCACTTGGCCGTTGACCTCGGTGCGGATCTCCAGATCCGAGGGGTCCAGATCGGTGACGATCCACGGGCCCACCGGACAGAACGTGTCGTGCCCTTTGGCGCGCATCCACTGCCCGTCGGCCTTCTGCTGATCGCGGGCCGAGACGTCATTGGCGATTGTGTAGCCCAAGATGACGTCGCGAGCCTTGGCCGCCGGAACGTCCTTGCACGGCCGGCCGATCACCACGGCCAACTCGCCCTCGTGATGCACCGGTGAAGCGTTGGCGGGCAGTTGAATCGGCACCCCGGGCCCGATGATCGCGGTGTTGGGTTTGAGGAAGATGACGGGGTCTTGCGGTGCCGGGCCGGTGGACTCGGCCATCTCGGCGATGTGGGCGGCGTAGTTCTTGCCCATGCAGACCACCTTGCTGGCCAGGATGGGCGCCAGCAGGCGAACGTCACCCAGCGGCCAGGACCGGCCGGTGAAGGTGGGGGTGCCGAACGGGTGCTCTTTGATCTCCCGGGCGATCTCGTTGTCGGGCTGACCCTCGATACTGACGAAGGCCACCCCATCGGGGCTGGCGATACGACCCAAGCGCATTCGTGACAGCCTAAATGCCGTGGAAACCAAGCCGATCAGCACCCTCCGACGCTGGTCGTTGCTGTCCATCGCGCTGTTCGCCACGCTGTTCTCCAACGTATTCATCAACGGTGTGGCCTTTCTGATCCCGACCCTGCACCGCGACTTCGGCTTGGATCTGGCGCTGGCCGGCCTGATCTCGGCGATGCCGAAGTTCGGTATGGTGCCGACCCTGATCCCCTGGGGTTACGTCGTGGACCGGGCCGGCGAGCGGTTCGTGCTGTGGCTGGGCTCGGCGCTGACAGCGGCCGCGGCGTTGGCCGCTGCGATCAGCATTGGGAAAGGGTCGCATTCGCTGGTGTTGACGGGGGGCTTGCTGTTCTTGGGCGGGATGGCCGCGGCGAGCAGCAATTCGGCCAGTGGCCGTCTGGTGGTGGGCTGGTTTCCCGCCGAGCAACGCGGCCTGGCGATGGGGATCCGGCAGACCGCCCAACCGTTGGGAGTGGGCCTGGGCGCATTGGTGATGCCCCAGCTGGCCGACAGCCACGGCATGGGGGCGGCCCTGATGTTTCCGGCGGCGGTGTGCGCACTGGCCGCGGTGGTGTGCGCGGTGGCGGTGATCGACCCGCCGCGTCCGCCGCGCGCCGAGGCTCCCCCCGAGGACCTGGCCAACCCCTACCGCGGCTCGCAGATCCTCTGGCGCATCCACGCGGTCTCGGTGCTGCTGGTGGTGCCGCAGGCCCTGGTGTGGACTTTCGCCCTGGTGTGGATGATGAGTGAACACGGATGGTCACCGGCCTCGGCGGGGGTCCTGGTGACCGTCACGCAGATCCTCGGAGCGCTCGGCCGGATCGCGGCGGGCCGGTGGTCGGACAAGATGGGCGCGCGGCTGCGTCCCATCCGGATCATCGCCGCGGCGGCCGCGGCCTCGATGCTGCTGCTGGCGTTCACCGACCTGATCGACTCGGCCTGGAGTATCGCGGTGTTGATCGCGGCCTCGGTGGTGACGGTGAGCGATAACGGTCTGGCGTTCACCGCGATCGCCGAGATCGCCGGCCCGTTCTGGAGCGGACGGGCCCTCGGCGCCCAGAACACCAGCCAACTGCTCATGACCGGGTTGACGCCGCCGGTGTTCGGCGCGCTGATCGGCGTGGCGGGTTATCCGGTGGCGTTCGCGGTGTGTGCGCTTTTTCCGATGCTGGCTATTCCGCTGGTGCCGGCCGACCGGGATAGCGCTAACCTGATGGGCACCAACCGCGGGAGTCCGGGGCAACCGGTCTGAGAAGGTGGCTTACCGCGTCACCGACCGCCCAACCGTCCGGGTAATGCCGGGCAGGGAGCGTCGACTATGACTGTGCTGTTCACCCTGTGGGGCTATGACGTCACCGCGATCGAATTCGCCTCGGTGATTCTGGCCTTCCTCGCCATCGGCCTGGGCATCCGCGGGACCCGCTGGACCTGGCCCTTCTACTTCCTGTCGAGCCTGCTCTACGGCTGGCTTTTCGTGCAGTTCGACCTATTCGCCTCAGCCGCAATGCAGTTGATCTTCATGGCCGCCGCGATCTGGGGCTGGTTCTCCTGGGGCCGTGAGGGGGCCGACGTACCGACTCGGCTCACCCCGACGGCGCGCATCCGGGGCGGGATCGCCGTCGTCGTCCTGTGGGCCCTGCTCGCTCCGCTGCTGCAGCGCATCGGCGGGGTCGCCACCTGGGGTGACGCCTTCATGTTGGTGGGCTCGATAGCCGGTCAGCTTCTGATGGTGCTGCAGAAGATCGAGGCCTGGCCGGTCTGGATCGTGGTGAACACCGTCGGAACGGTGCTCTATGCCAGCCAGGGCCTCTACTTCACCGCACTGTTCTATGCGGTCCTCATCCCGATGGCGGTGACCGGTTGGCGGGCGTGGTCCGCTCGCGCCTCGACGCACGCCGCGCAGGCGCAGGCGCCCGCGCGTGCCTGAGTTGATCTCAGTCGTCGGCGGGGAGTGCACCGGCAAATCGACATTGGCTGCCGCACTTGGGGTGCGGCTGCCGGCGGTCGTCGTCGCCGAGTTCCTTCGGGACTGGGTGGACGAGCAAGGTCGGGTGCCGTTGGCGGCCGAGCAGGCCGAGGTGATGGCCTCCCACCGCGCGTCCGAGCTAGCCGCGCTTCGGCACGCGGATGCCGCCGGTCTGGGCTGGGCCGTGTCGGACAGCGGTCCGTTGATGACGGCGGTGTACAGCATTCAGTACTACGACGATGCCTCGCTGCTGCCGCGAGCCGTGGAGTGGACGGCGGGCAGCGGCAGGGTGGTGTGGTGCCAGGACGACTTCCCCTGGCAACCCGATCCGCAGCGGGACGGATCCCAGGCC
>DAIPYT010000210.1:0-4859 GCA_036782595.1 Mycobacterium sp.
ACCAAGGAAAAGAAGCTGCTGCGCCGACGCTAAGTCAGGTGCAGCGCGACAACCTGCCAGCGCGGACCGGTCGGCGTGCGCACCTGCTCCACCCGGCAGGCGATGGCGTGCACGCGCGAGCCTCGGGTGTAGTGCGCGGACACCTCCGCGCCGCGGCCGTCCGGCCCGGCCGGCTGTGCCCGCACTCGCCGCAGGCGTGCCGGCTCGCCGGCCTGACGCCCCTCCAACAGCGAATCCACCAAACCGGCGGCCAGTAACGGCCTCAGCTGTGCCAGTGGGCGCCGCCGGTCGATGACTTCCAGGATCCGGCGTAGAGCGGCATCGGCGAAGGTGGCGGCGACGTGCATCGCGCTCGCGTCGTCGCTGGTGCGACGGTCAGGTCCCGGGGCACGCTGCCGCGGCGTCCGCCGGTACTGCCTGGTGATGGGCGGCAGTTCGGGCGGCCCGCCGAAAGCGGGCGGGTCGTAATCGACGATCGGAAACACGTTGCCGGACGCCTCCGTGTGGGATGCAGTCGTGTGGGACGCCGTCGTGTGGGACGCCGTCGTGTGGGACACAGTCGTGTGGGACACAGTCGGTCAGAGTGGCACGATTCCGGCACCGCCGGTATTCACCTCAGATGGATGCTCGCGGCCATACCCAGGTGGTCGGTTCCCGGAATCGCCACCGTGTGCACGCCGGAGGCTGAGCTGTTCCTGGTCAGGATGTGGTCGATGCCGAGCAGGGGTGGTATTCGACGGTCGGCCGGGTAAGTCGGGGTGAGGCCGGACCCCGATTGGTCGACGGCATCCTGATATCCACCGCGGAGCAGCCGGCGATACGGCGCCATGTCCCTGGTGGCATTGAAGTCGCCTGCGACGATGACGGCACCAGATCCTGCCGCACGGGCCGCCTCGTCCAGGGATTGCGGCAACCGCGCGAGTTCCCGACGCCACCCGTCGATCGGGTACGGCCACGGTCCGACCAGGTGGACGCACAACACGACGGCATCCGAGGCGGCCCCCGGAATTCGGACGGTCGCGCTGGTTGCGCCGAGTCGGTAGCCGGGAATCGGTCGCGAACTCGCAATCGGGTAGCGGCTCCAGATGCCGGTGCCGATGGCACTCCTGCCGGGGTTCAACGCCCGGAACGGAAAGTCCGGGGCCAGCCGGTCGCTGAGCGCATCGGCCAACTCCGTGGTGAGTTCCTGCACGGCCAGCAGATCGGCCCGCTCGCGGGCGGTGCCGGCCAGCACCGCGGGGTCGGCCGCCCCCTCCATCGCATTGACGGTCAGCACCCGCACGGTGGGTCCGGCGTCGGGTTTTGCCGAGGTGAACAGCGGCACTTGAACCGCCACCGCCGCCACGGCGAGAGCGAGTGGAACCACCGCCCAGCCGGGCCGTTTCAGCACCAGCAGCACGAACCCCGACGCCGCAGCGCCGCCGACAGCGAGGTAGGGGGCGAACGCCGACAAGAACAGCACGCCGTGGTTGATGACCGGCACGAATCTGGCGGCCATTGCGACCACGCCGATCAGAAAGACGAACCAAGCGAGGAGGTAGGGGACGGCGCGAAGCATGGTGCGCGGAGTGTAGCCAATGCCGGGACGGAAAAGCCGGTCCGGCGTCAACCGCATAGACTAAAGGTTCGTACTGATGGTCCGGACTGTGCGGGACTGCGTCCTGATCCGCCCGCACTGCTACCAAGGAGCCAAAACCGGTGACGACGTCGCATCCCGACAGTGCGTCCGCCGAATTGGCGCCCCATCTGGCCCGTAAAGCACAGTGGCATCGGCTGCACCTGCCCACCCCGGATCGGGGAGCGGTGACCGGTCTGCTGTTCTGGCAGATCGGTGCGCTGGCCGGACAGGTTCTGGCCGTCACCCTCGCGCGGCAGGGCCATCGGTCCGTCGGCGAGTTCATTTCCGATCTCAGCCTCGCGGTCATCTACGGCAGCGCGGTCTGGGTTCTGACCGCCACCCGGCTGGATCGTTTCGCACGCAACGCCGCGGTGCTGTGTCTTGGCGTCACTCCGACGTTGTTCTGGAGGGCCACCAACCCCCTGCTGTTCACCGGCTTCGACGAGCAACTGCACATGCGGACACTCGGCGACATCATCTCCTCGCATCGGCTGTTCGAGGCCAACCCACTGCTGGAGGTGAGCCCGAGGTACCCCGGCATCGAAGCGGTCGCAACGTTGATCCACCAACTCGGCGTGCCGACCATGGCATCTGCATTCGTGGTGATCCTGATCTGCCGGGTGATCCTGGTGACCGTGTTCTGCGACGCCGTCGAACATCTCAGCGGTAGTGAGCGGGCTGGCGGCGTGGCTGTCGCGATCTATGCGCTGTCCTCCCAGTTCGTGTTCTTCAACTCCCAATTCGCCTATCAGACAATGGCGCTACCGCTGGCGCTGGCGGCGGTCAGTTTCATCGCGCGGTCTCAGGAGTTCGATGATCCGATGCCGTTTGTCGGCGGTGCCACTCTGTGCCTGCTGGCGGTGGCCGTCACCCACCATGTGACCAGCTTTCTCACCGCCGCACTGCTGCTGATCTGGACTCTCGCAGACAGGGGCATCGGGCGGCTCTGGGTGATTTACGGCGCATGCGCCGCCGTCGCTTCCACACTGGCGTGGGCCATCGTTCAACGGCAGCTGCTGTCGGACTACTTCGGGCCGATCATCGATGATGTCCGGTCGCAGTTCGTCACCGGCGAGCGGCGCGAGCTGTTCAAGGACTCGGCAGGCACCGCCGCCCGGTCGTTGGACCAGTATCTGCTGCTGTACTACGCCGCCGCGCTCACTGTGATCGTCGCGGTGGTGTTGATGCTTGCCTATCGGGAGCATCATCAACGCTGGGGCCGTCTGATCCTGCTGGCGGTCATGAGCGCGTCCATCCCGGTAGCACTGGCGGCCCGTGTCGTCCCCAAAGGGGGCGAACTCTACGACCGTTTCAACAGCTTTCTGTTCTTTCCGTTCTCCCTCTATGCGGCCGGTTTCATCTGCTGGTTCTGGTGGCGGCTGCCGCGCCACCACGGGTTCAGCAGTGAAGGCAAGTTCACCAGGCTCCGGCCACTGGCCATCGCGCTGGCCGCGGCGGCGTTCGTCGGCGGCTATGTCCTGGGCAGCGGGCCGAACTGGGCCCGGCTGCCCGGCCCCTACATGGTGTCCGCCGACACCCGGTCAATGGATCCCGAGACGCTGGCGGCAGTGAAGTGGGCGCGGGACGGGCTGCCGTCGGGCAGCCGCATCTCCGCCGACCGGGTCAGTTCGACATTGCTGGCCTCACAGGCCGGTCTGTGGCCGGTTATGAAGGGCCCCAACGATACTGATGTCGCGGCGCTCTACGTGGCCCGGACGTGGGGAACCGCGGAGACCGACCTGGCGGGCTCGATGCGGCTGCGCTATCTCTACGTCGACCGGCGGTTGGCCGATGAGCTGCCGCACTTCGGGTCCTACTTCTTCCAGGGTGAGACCGGTGACGGCCAGCAACTGACCAAAGCCCAGTTGACGAAATTCGACCGGGTGCCCGGGATCGCGGTGGTCTACCGACACGGACCGGTGTCCATCTACGACTTGAGCGGGCTGGGGATCGCCGAACTGCGAAGCGGATGGTTCGGCGCCACACCGCGGGTCGCCCTCACGACGCAACTTGCGGTCGGACTCAGCTGTGGGGTGTTCCTCTGTCTGGTGATGCGCAGCCGGTACTGGGCCCGCCTGCGGACCCGCGGTGCGCGGCTGCGCACCGAATGGGGCCTTGCCCTGACCGGGGCCGCGGTGTTGTCTGCCGCCTGCCTGGTCTCGATCATGCTGCTGGTGGCCGGCGTCTGGTTGACCCCGCTGACCATCTGGTCGGGCGTCGGGGTGGTGCTGATCGTGAACTTCGCCGCGACGCTTTCCGGGGCACGCCGCATGGTCGCCGCGATCCCGCGCCGGGCGGTGCGCAACGGCGTGCTGATCGGTGTGCCGTTCCTGCTGGTGGTGGCCGGTGCTGTCGCCGACGCCGCCCTCGGGGACATCGTCGAGGTCCACAGGATTCTGCAGGACCCGGCGGCGATTCACGGACTTCCGAAAGGTCCGGGCGGCTGATGGCTTCAGACACCGGGCAGCCCAGCATCGCAGTCGTCATCTGCGCCTACACCGATCAGCGCTGGAACGAGACACTGGAAGCGGTCGCCTCGGTTCAGTCCCAGCAGCCGGCGCCCGATGAGTTGGTCGTCGTCATCGACCACAATCCGGATCTGCAGGCCCGGCTCGCGCAGCGGCTGCCCGGCGTTCCGGTCGTGGCCAACCGTCACGAGCGCGGGTTGTCCGGCGCGCGGAACACCGGCGTGGAACTAACATCCGCCGACGTCATCGCTTTCCTCGACGACGACGCCGAAGCGCAAAGCGGCTGGCTGGCCGATCTGGCCAGCAACTACGCGAACCCCGACGTCTTGGGGGTCGGTGGCCGCATCGAACCGCAGTGGGCCACCGGCCGGCCCCGATGGTTTCCCCCGGAGTTCGACTGGGTGGTGGGATGCAGCTACGTCGGGCAGGGGACCGGTGTCGTTCGCAACCTGATCGGCGCCAACGCTTCCTTCCGTCGTGAGCTGTTCGACAACGGCGGATTCGTCAGCGGTATCGGACGCTCCATGAGCGTGCAGCGACCCGTCGGCGGCGAGGAGACCGAATTCTGCATCAGAGCCGCCAAGAGCCGGCCCGGCGGCGTCTTCCTGCACGATGACTCCGCGGCGGTCCGCCACCACGTTTCGGTTGCGCGGCAGAGCTTTTCGTATTTCCGATCGCGCTGCTACTCCGAGGGGCTGTCCAAGGCGCTGGTCACCGCCAGCGTCGGGACCGACCAGGGCCTCGCCTCGGAGTGGACCTACACCCTGGTCACC
>DAIPYT010000211.1:0-4841 GCA_036782595.1 Mycobacterium sp.
GCTGCAGGAGCGCCTGGCCAAGCTGGCCGGCGGTGTTGCGGTGATCAAGGCCGGCGCGGCCACCGAGGTCGAGCTCAAGGAGCGCAAGCACCGCATCGAGGATGCAGTGCGCAACGCCAAGGCTGCCGTCGAGGAGGGCATCGTCGCCGGTGGCGGCGTGGCTCTGCTGCAGGCTGCTCCGGCGCTCGACGAGCTGCACCTGACGGGTGACGAGGCCACCGGTGCCAACATCGTGCGCGTTGCGCTCGAGGCCCCGGTCAAGCAGATCGCCTTCAATGCCGGCCTGGAGCCGGGCGTTGTCGCCGAGAAGGTGCGCAACTCCCCGGCTGGCACCGGCCTGAACGCCGCGACCAACGAGTACGAGGACCTGCTGGCCGCCGGCGTTGCCGACCCGGTCAAGGTCACCCGCTCGGCGCTGCAGAACGCGGCGTCCATCGCGGCGCTGTTCCTGACGACGGAGTGCGTCGTCGCCGACAAGCCGGAGAAGGCGACCGCTCCCGCGGGCGACCCGACCGGTGGCATGGGCGGTATGGACTTCTAAGTCCTGCAACGAAAAGTGCCCGGCTCGCTTCGCGAGCCGGGCACTTTCGTTTTCGCCGGATTGCCCTCTCCCGACTGTGCAATTTCGTCCGCGACGCGCCGTCTCCGCGAAAAAACCCGCACACTCAGCGTCGAGCGAGCGCTTTGTTTACTCGATGAACGACCGCGGCGGGAGTACGCAGCATGTCACTGCTGACCCGGATCACAATCCACCCCAGTGCCTCGAGTTCCGCCCATCTCTCGATGTCACGCCGCCGCTGTCGGGCATCGGTCCAATGCTGGGCCCCGTCGTATTCGACGGCGACGCGCAGTTCGGGCCATCCCATGTCCAGGAAGGCCACCAGCCTGCCGAACTCGTCGACCACCCGGATCTGGGTTTCGGGTCTGGGTAACCCAGCCCGGATCAGCATCAGACGGGTAAGCGACTCATACGGCGATTCGGCTCCGCCGTCGACCAGTGTCAGCGTCTTTCGAAGCGTCGCAATCCCGCGGACGCCGGGATGAAGTTCCACCACCTTCTCGACGTCGGCAACGGTCGCTCGGGTTGCGTTGAGTAATGCGTCAACCCGTTGCACACCCGCGGTAACCGGCAGTCGGCGACCGATGTCGAACGCGGTCCGGGGCGCAGTCGTCACTGTCATACCGTCGATCTCGTGCGTCTCGGCCGGGAGAACGTTGTCGCTGTGGACGGTGAGCATCCTGGGCGGCCGGCGGTTGTGGTGAACGAGCTCAGCAGGCAGTCCCGGCTCTATCCACTTGGCGCCGAGTAGTGCGGATGCGGACAGCCCGGCCAGTACCCCGGACCGTCTTGACCAAAGCCATGCGGCACGAGCAC
Organism: Mycobacterium sp.; assembly: GCA_036782595.1. Taxonomy (GTDB): domain Bacteria; phylum Actinomycetota; class Actinomycetes; order Mycobacteriales; family Mycobacteriaceae; genus Mycobacterium. The sequence continues at coordinate 1,376 of DAIPYT010000211.1, forward strand.
GCTGCGTGGCCGTTAGCTCAGAATCCCGGGGTGCATAGACGCCGGGATAGACGGGGCAATAGAACCGCCGAAGCTGGCGCGCTGACAGTTCTTTCGACTCAACGGCTTCCGCTCCGCGAAAGGGCCAGTCCTCCACGGCGGCTCAAGCTGCCACTGAACCGGCAGTTCGTCACTTCGAGTGTGCGGATTTCTCCACAGCGGCAGCGTGTCCCGCACGAAACCGCACAGTCGCGGCAAGTGCAGTCCTGCGCTCGGCGGGGTTAGGCGGGAGCAGGTCGGCGGCCGCGGATCAGCCGGCCCGGCCGGGCCGAAGTCGGTATGCCGTTCTCGGCGATCACGTCACCCGAGACGATCGACGCCACGTAGCCGTCGGCGGTCTGATCCAGCCGACGGCCGCCTGCGGGTAGGTCGTAGGTGATCACCGGCTTGTGCAGGGTGAGCCCGGCATGGTCGATCACATTCAGGTCCGCCTTGTAGCCGGCGGCGATGCGGCCGCGGTCGGCAAGTCCGGCGACCCGGGCCGGCACCGAGGTCAACTGTCGCACCGCCTCGGCGACGCTGAGCCGCCCGGTAGCCCGGTCCCGTGCCCAGTGCGCCAGAACAAACGTGGGATAGCTTGCATCGCAGATCATTCCGTAGTGCGCCCCGCCATCGCCGAGGCCGAGGACCACATCATCGCGTCGGATGAGCTCCCCGACGGTATCCAGCGAGTTGTTCTCGAAGTTGGCCAGCGCCACCAGCATCATGGCGTGCCCGTCGTCATCGAGTAGCCGGTCGTAGGCCTCCTCGAGCGGGCTGACGCCGCGGGCCTGGGCTCGGGCCAGGATGCTGTCCTCCGGGGCCGGCTCGTAGTTCGCCGGCTCGTCCAGCGGGAACATCCACTGCCAGGACTGGGCGAAGTACATGAACGGGTGACCCTCACCCGGCTTGTCGGCCAGGATCCGTGCCCGCACGTCCGGCTTGCGCATCTCGGCCACCCGTTGGTCCAGGGGCAGGTGGGCGATCTGCTGGTAGCTCGGGTACAGCACGAACGGGTTGGCGGTCAGTTCCAAGCCGATCACCAACCCGATCGGCCGGGCGAACACCTGCGCGGTGACATCTGCGCCGGCGCTGTTGAACTTCTCAATCAGGTTCACCGCTTCCGGCCAGATCGGTGCACCGGAATTGCCGGTGGTCAACGTGAACGTCACGGCCAGACCGGCGTCGGTCGCGGCTTCGAACACCTCCTGCAGCACGCCCTCATATCCGCCCGCCGCGATGTCGGGGATGAACTGCAACAGCCCGCCGCCGCCATCGGCCACACCGTTGGCGATCGCCGAAATCTCCTCATAGGCGGCCCCATAGGTCGGAATAGGCATACCGCTGCCGGTCTTGTGGAAAGCGAAACGTGACGACGAAACGCCAAGCGCCCCAACTTCGATGGCTTCGGCGGCCAGCTTTCGCATCAGTGCCAGATCCTCAGGTGTTGCCGGCTCCCGTTCAGCGCCACGTTGCCCCATGACATAGACCCGCAGCGGCGAATGCGGCAGGTAAGCAGCCACATCGATGTCGCGCTCTCGGGCCTCCACTGCATCGAGGTACTGCGGGAAGGTCTCCCAGTCCCAGGGCAGGCCATCGGTCATCACCACACCGGGAATGTCCTCAACGCCGGCCATCACGTCGACGAGGACGTTGTGATCCTCTGGGCGGCAGGGGGCGAAGCCCACACCGCAGTTACCCATCAGCGCGGTCGTCACACCGTGCGAGGACGACGGACTCATCCGGTCCGACCAGACGGATTGCCCGTCGTAGTGAGTGTGCAGGTCGACGAAGCCCGGGGTGACCAGCAGTCCGGTCGCGTCGATCTCCCGGGTGCCCGCGCCGTCGACGGTGCCCACCGCGACGATGACACCGTCGGATACCGCGACGTCGCCGCCAAAGGGTTCACCGCCGAGTCCGTCGACGATGGTGCCGTTCCGGATGACAAGGTCATAGCTCATGAATCGAGGTTACGTCGGATAGCGTCGGTTCAATGAGTGATGCTGCCCGGGAAATCCTGCGCGACTCCTTCAATCGACTGATCGAGCACGTCGACGACCTGACCGATGACCTGACCGACGAGCTTTCCTTCTTTCGGCCGACACCTGAGGCCAACAGCATCGCCTGGCTGATCTGGCACAGCGCCCGGATCCAGGACGCCCAGTTGGCTCACATCGCCGGTGTCGAACAGGTGTGGTTCAGTGGCGGGTGGGTGGACCGGTTCGCTCTCGACCTGCCGCGCGACGCCCACGGCTACGGCCACACCCCCGAGGAAGTCGCCAAGGTGCGTGCTCCCAAAGATCTGCTCGCCGGCTACTACCATGCGGTGCACAGGATGACGTTGGAGTACGTCGCAGGAGTCACCACCGAAGAACTCGCCTGCATCGTTGATGAGAACTGGAACCCGCCCGTGACCGCGAGTGTGCGACTTGTCAGCATCATCGACGACTGCGCCCGGCATCTGGGTCAGGCGGCCTACATACGGGGGATCGCCAGCTGATCGACAGGGCGCTTCTGGGCTGGCCGTTCGTCGGCATGCCACTGATGGTGTTGCTCGGCCTCGGTGTGCGTGGCGGCGCGACACCGGTCGACGCATGGTTGCAGCAGGCCCGCGGCGGGCCGCTGAGCTCGCTGCTGGTCTTCACCGATTACCGCACGGTCCAGGCCCTTCTCATCGGTGCGGTAGCGGTGTCGCTCTATCGACGGCTATGGGCGATGGTGCCGCTGATTCTGGTGGTGCCGATCATCGGACTGGCGGCCAGTTCGGTGCTCAAACCGGTATTCGGCCGGATGAAGGAGCAGGGCCTGGCGTACCCGAGCGGGCACACGACGGTGATGGTCGTCGTCCTCGGCATGGTCATCCTGGCGGCTGGAGCGCGGCGGTGGCTGGTGTGGGCGGCCGCGGCCTTCGCGGGGCTGGGCATACTCGGCCAGTCGGTGACTTACCACTACTTCACCGACGGCGTGGGTGCGGTGCTCCTCGGCACCTCGCTGGTCTGTCTGGCTGCCAGCGCCGTGCGCTGGGCACGGCGGCGTGCCCGCAGCACCTGGCTGAGATTGCGCCTGTGAGCTTCCTGCGATCCACCGCCACGGTCTTCATGTGGCTGCTCACCACAGTGCTTCTGGCCGTGGCGCTTCCGGCCGTGTGGACACAACAACACCTCGTCGACCGGGCCGGATATGCGGACCTGGCGCAGCGGGCCGCAGCCGATCCCGAGCTGCAGTCGGCGATGGCTGCCGAACTGACTGCGCAGGTCGGTCGGCTCGGCGGCGCCGATTCGACGGTGGTGAACGGGATCGCGCGGGCCTACACCGCGAGCTCGTCGTTCCCGGCCCAGTTCGCCCAGGCAAATGCCTTCGCCCACCGGTGGCTGTTCACCGATACCGTCGGCTCCAGCGTCGACTCGCAGGGCCGGTGGGTGATCGACTTCGCCCCGATGCTCAACGA
>DAIPYT010000212.1:0-4837 GCA_036782595.1 Mycobacterium sp.
GTTCGCAGACACGAGAAGGGCCCCGCTTCGGCGGGGCCTTTTTCGTGGGCACCGACCATCGACTCTGCGCTCAGATCGCCGTAATCGGCTTTTGGAGGATCTCAGTGCAGAGTCGATGCGGCTCGGGCGTCCCATGCCCGACGCAGTCTCCTGATGATCTCGGCCGGAGGGGTATCCGCCGCCACCCTGATGACGATCCACCCGAGTTCGGCGAGTTCCTCAAGGCGGACGATATCTTTCGCGAACTGGCTTCGGTCGGTGCGATGGTGGTCCCCGTCGTACTCAATCGCCACCTTGATGTCTTCCCAGCCCATGTCGAGGTAGTACTTCTTAGCTGCTCGCCCGACCACCGGAATCTGTGTTCGGGGCCGCGGGAACCCCGCCTCGAGCACGAGAAGACGAAGCCAACTTTCCTTCGGGGACTGCGCGCCGGCGTCGTGCAGGGCTAGGACCTTCTCCACCTGCCGTGCGCCCCGAACCCCTCGATGGCGGCGGGCGAGATCACTGACTTTCGAAGCGTCCAGACATGTCCCCGCGGCGAGCGCGTCGAGCCGCGTGACGGCGGTCCGCATAGGGCGGCGCCGAGCCAGATCGAATGCGGTGCGCTCGAGCGAGGTGGTGGGGAGCCCGCTCAACAGCACCGTCTCGCCTGCACCGAGCGCCATGTGGGTGGTGGAAATCCCCTTCGGGGGTCGCGCATTCGGCCACACCAGTTCAACGGGCAGATCATCGGAGATCCATTTCGCGCCGTAAAGACGGGCCGCCGTCAACCCGGCGATGACACCCTCGCGGTGCGACCACAGCCAGGCAGCTTCAACGCGGCGAGCGAAGGTCGGCTCAAGTGTGGCCGGCAGATAGACGCCGGGATAGACCGCCAGAAAGCCGGAGCGCAGTTGATGCTTGCGCAGCAGTCCGCTGCTGACTGCCTCGGTACCGATGAAGGGTCCGGTAATCCCTGACATCTGGCCAGGATGGACCGCAGGGGTTCATCGAGTCTGCGCTCAGATCGTCGATTGTGGAGAAACGACGATCTGTGCGCAGAGTCGATGTGGCTCAGCTCAGCCGCTCGACCACCATCGCCATACCCTGCCCGCCGCCGACGCACATGGTCTCGACGCCGAACGTCTTGTCATGTGTCGCAAGGTTGTTCAGCAGCGTGGCGGTGATGCGCGCGCCGGTCATACCGAACGGGTGGCCCAGCGCGATCGCGCCGCCGGAGACGTTCAGCTTGTCCTCGTCGATGCCGAGTTCGCGAGCCGAGCCGAGTACCTGGACGGCGAACGCCTCGTTGATCTCGAACAGGTCGATATCGGAGACCGACATCTTGGCGTACCCGAGTGCCTTGCGGACCGCCTCGATCGGGCCTAAGCCCATGATCTCCGGCGACAACCCCGAGACCCCGGTGGCGACGATACGCGCCAGCGGGGTCAGCCCCAGTTCCTTGGCCTTGACATCCGACATGACCACCACTGCGGCGGCCCCGTCGTTGAGCGGGCAGGCGTTGCCGGCGGTGATGGTGCCGTCCGGGCGGAACACCGGCTTGAGCTGGCTGATCTTGTCGTAGGAGGTGCCCGCACGGGGTCCGTCATCGGATGCGACGACGGTGCCGTCGGGCAGCGTGACGGGGGAGATCTCGCGCTCGAAGAAGCCGTTCTTGATGGCCTCCTCGGCGCGGTTCTGGCTCAGCACGCCCCAGCGGTCCTGGTCTTCCCGGCTGATGCCGGTGTAGAGGGCGACGTTCTCGGCGGTCTGGCCCATCGCGATGTAGACGTCGGGCAGCAGCCCGTCCTCGCGCGGGTCATGCCAGGAGCCGGCGCCTCCCGCGGTGGAAGCAGCGGTGCGGGCCTCGGCTTCGGCGAACAACGGGTTGTGGCTGTCCGGCCAGCCGTCTGAAGTGCCCTTCGGGAACCGCGAGACGGTCTCCACGCCGGCGGAGATGAACGCCGAACCCTCGCCGGCCTTGATCGCGTGGAACGCCATCCGGGTGGTCTGCAGCGACGATGAGCAGTACCGGTTGACCGTCACACCGGGCAGGAAGTCGTAGCCGAGCTCGACGGCCACCACGCGGGCCAGGTTGAACCCGGCCTCGCCGCCGGGCTGCCCGCAGCCGAGCATCAGGTCCTCGATATCGCGCGGGTCCAAGGCGGGCACCTTGTTGAGCGCGGCGCGCACCATCTGGGTGGCCAGATCGTCGGGTCGCATGGAGACCAGCGAGCCCTTACCGGCGCGGCCGATCGGTGAGCGGGCAGTGGAGACGATGACGGCTTCGGGCATGAAGGACTCCTGGTTCGGGGTGGACTACCAGAACTTAGTCCGCGGGCAGAACCACGGCGGCCGGAACCCCGGTGGTCTGCCGGCCCAGCAATCTGGTTAGTCGGGCGAGCCGTGTTGCAGGCAGGGCCGCCTGGGGCCACGGCAGGGCCTCCGGCGGGGTCTCGCCGAGGGCTCGACACAACGCGGGGAGAAGCTGTTTGGCGGCCAACGCGTAGCCCGCCGCCGACGGGTGGAAGTGGTCCTCGGCGAACAGCCGCTCGGGTTCGGTGAGGAAGTGCGGAGTGAGCAGATCGGCGAACGGGACCGGCGTACCACCGGCGGCCGCGACCTCGGCGGCCTGCGCGCGGGCCAGCCGAATTCCCACCGAGCGGGCGGTCCAGCGCAGCGGCTGCGGAATCGCGGTGATCACCCCGAAGTCCGGGCAGGTGCCGACGACGACTGCGGTCCCGCAGGCCCGCAGTCGCCGAACCGCAGCGCCGAGTCGCTTGGCTGACGGCCCGATGCCGTTGAGCGTGGTGACGTCGTTGGCGCCGATCATGATCACCGCTGCGTCCGGTGGCGGACCCGCGACCAGCATCGCGTCGACCTGACTGGCCAGGCCCCGCGAGGTGGCACCCACGATGGCCTTCGTCGACAACCGCACCAGCCTCCCGGACCGTTCGGCCAAGCCCCGGGCGATCAGCACCCCGGGAACCTCATCGGCTTCGGTGCAGCCGTACCCGGTCGCGGTGGAGTCGCCGAAGACCATCAGGTGCATATCGACGGGCAGGCCACGTTCCCACCGGCGGACTGCGCCCACGCCGGGGGCGTAGATGCCGTCGGCCCGGGGAGGGACGTCAAACGCCTTCGGGATCAGGCTGCGCGCCTGCTCGGCCTGGCCGGTCAGCAAGCTGCGCGCACCGACAACCGCGCCACCGGTGGAAGCGAGAACGCCGGCGACGGTCAGCGTCTTGGTGGAGGCGAACCACATGCCCACGCGGCCAGTTTAGGTTGCCGAGGGTGGGGAAAACAGAGGTCAACGGGGATTTGCGGTCACAGACCGGTATCAGATCCGGCAAAAATCGCAATCTCTGTTTGTGGTTCAGGTCACACCTGTCAAGCTTTAGGTCCGCGGGCCGAGAAACGGCCCCTCGGCGCATCACTACAACGGCGTAGGAGTGTGACGATGACTGCACCCAGCAAGGTCATTCCGCTGTCCGGGGCCCGTCGCGCCCCACGACGGATCCCACTCAGCGACGGTATCCCGGTTGAAGTCGTCGAGGATGGCCCCAGCGTGCCCGCCCGGCTGGTGTCGCTGGGAACGCGGCTGACCATGTGGCCCGCCCTGGCGGTGCTCAGCCACGTCCCGCACCTTCCCTGGCCGTTCGGCATGGTGGACTTCGTCGCCCGCGCTCTGCTGCCGCAGCCCGGCACGGTCCGGGCGACCGTCGGGCTGCCCAACGCCTCGGCCCAACTCATCCGGGCACCCGGTGTGCTGCCGGCCGACGGCCGCCGCCGGGTCGTGCTGTACCTGCACGGCGGCGCATTCCTGACCTGTGGGGTGAACTCGCACAGCCGCATCTCCGTCGCGCTGTCGAAGTTCGCCGACTCACCGGTCCTGGTGGTCGACTACCGGCTGATCCCCAAGCACACCATCGGTATGGCCATCGACGACTGCTACGACGGCTACCAGTGGCTGCGGCTGCGCGGCTACGAGCCGGACCAGATCGTGCTCGCCGGCGACTCCGCGGGCGGTTACCTGGCCCTGGCCCTGGCCCAGCGTCTGCAGGCCGAAGGTGAGACCCCGGCCGCGCTGGTGGCCATCTCGCCGCTGCTGCAACTGGAGAAGGACCCCAAGTGCGCGCACCCGAACATCAACTCCGATGCGATGTTCCCGCCGAAGGCATTTGACGCGCTGGTGGCTCTGGTGGCCAGGGCGGCCGCCAAGAATATGGTCGACGGCCAGCCCGAGGATGTCTACGAGCCGCTGGACCATATCGAGCCCGGACTGCCGCAGACCCTGATCCACGTCTCCGGGTCGGAGGTACTGCTGCACGACGCCCGGCTTGCCGCCCGGCGGCTGGCCGCCGCCGGGGTGGCCACCGAGGTGCGGGTGTGGCCGGGGCAGATCCACGACTTCCAACTCGCCGCGCCGCTGATCCCGGAGGCCACCCGGTCGCTGCGCCAGATCGGGGAGTACATCCGCGACGCCACCGGCTGAACAAGGTCTGCGACGATAGGGGTATGCGCATTGCCCGGCACGTCACCGAGCTGATCGGCAACACCCCCCTGGTGCAACTGAACTCGGTCGTCCCTGAGGGCGCCGGGTTGGTCGCGGCCAAGATCGAGTACCTCAATCCCGGCGGCAGTTCCAAGGACCGCATCGCCGTGAAGATGATCGACGCGGCCGAGGCCAGCGGCGAACTCAAGCCGGGCGGCACCATCGTCGAGCCGACGTCCGGCAACACCGGGGTCGGACTGGCGCTGGTGGCCCAGCGTCGCGGCTACCGGTGTGTGTTCGTCTGCCCGGACAAGGTCAGCGAGGACAAGCGAAACGTATTGCGCGCCTACGGCGCCGAGGTCG
>DAIPYT010000213.1:0-4831 GCA_036782595.1 Mycobacterium sp.
AGTTCATGTTCCAGGGTTCGCCGTAGGTGGTGACGCTGTCGCCGGTCTTGGAGATCAGCCGGGCGAAGGGGCGCAGCAGCACACCACCGGCTGCGCCGGTGACCGTGCCGTGGGCGTTGGCCACCGCCACCGAGCCTTCCGGGCCGGCGACGTCGACGGAGAAGGTGGCGACTTCCTGGATGCCCGGGCCGTTACCGAGGTCGGAGGTGATCGAGGCGCCCGGGAACAGGTTCGGGGTGATGATCGAGCCCAGCGGGTCAAAGCCCAGCGGGGACAGGCTCACGTCGTCGAGCAGGATGTTGGGGGTGGTGTAGGAGAAGTTGATGCCCACGCCCAGCGACCAGGGGAAGCCCACCTGATAGCCGAGTTCCAGGGTGCCCTCGAACTCATCGGCACCCGGGCCCGCGACCTGGTACATGGCCTTGCCGGAGTGGAACCACTCACGGGTCAGCCGGTTGCGGTCCAGTGGGTAGACGCCGTCGAGGTAGGTGTCCCACTGCTGGATGGTCATGGTCCGGCCACCGCCGTCGACCAGACTCATCTGATCATCCAATTCCGCCTGCGCAATGCCCGGCACGGCGAACATAGCCGCCATCGCGGTGACAAACGCCACCAGAACACGACCGACAATCCTCATGGTGGCCCCTAACGCCGAAATGGGTGACAGATTGCTCATCGGTAACACAAATCACAGTGTTACCAAATCGGAAGGAAAACTTTTCGTCGGTCCCGAACCGTCAGGCGGGGGTGGCGACGACGGGCATGACGACATTTCCTCGGCACGGCCCTTCGGCGATGTCGGTATGCCAGGTGCCTTTCAGCGATCCGTTCGGCTGCGGCTCGTAGTAAGCCCACGATGTGGCCCGCGCCCAGGACTTCTGTCCGCTGGTGTCGAGCAGGCAATCCCACATCCATTCGTAGCTGGTGGTCCATGCCGAGCCGTTCCAGGTATAGCGGGCCGGCCAGGGGATCGTCGGGTTCCCGGGTTTCGGGCCGTCCACCACGGTGGCCACGCAACTGCGCACCGAGCACTGGGTGGCCAGGGTGAACCGGCCGCCGAAGTCGGCTTCGCGCTGCCTGCTCGCCGCACTGGTGCCCGCCTTCTGGGATGCAAGGGTCGTCATCAGATAGGGCCCGTCCCACGGCTTGGCGGCGGCACGTGCCACCGGCGGGGAGAGAACCAGAGCGGTCAGCACTGCCCCTGCCACTGCCACGGCCGTGAACAGCCGCCGACCAGTCATACGGCGAGGGTAACCGTCCTAAAACCTCACCTGTCGCATCTGCAACAAGTGTCGGGGTAGCCTCGCGTGGTGCTGCTGGCCTCGCTGAATCCCGCCGCGGTGGCGGCTGGCGCCGATATCGGCGACGCGGTCCGCATAGACGGGGTGACGCTGTCGCGCAGCGACCTGGTCGGCGCCGCGACGTCGGTCGCCGAACGGGTCGGGGGAGCCCACCGCGTGGCCGTCCTGGCAACGCCCACCGCCGCTACGGTGCTTGCCGTGACCGGCTGCCTAATCGCCGGGGTCCCCTTCGTTCCGGTTCCCGCCGACGTCGGTGCCGCCGAACAGGCACACATCCTGACCGACTCCAGCGCCCAGGCTTGGCTCGGCGAAGCGCCGGCGGATCTGGCCGGGCTGCCGCACGTACCGGTTCGGCTGCACGCACGCTCCTGGCACCGCTACCCAGAGCCGTCGCCGCAGAGCACCGCGATGGTGATCTACACCTCCGGAACCACCGGCCCCCCCAAGGGAGCTGTGCTCAGCCGCGCGGCGGTCGCCGCCGACCTCGACGCCCTCGCCCAGGCGTGGCATTGGACCCCGGACGACACCCTGGTGCACGGCCTGCCGCTCTTTCACGTCCACGGACTGGTCCTCGGACTGCTCGGTTCGCTGCGGATGGGTAACCGGTTCATTCACACCGGTAAACCCACACCGCAGGCCTATGCCGAGGCAGCGGCGGCCGGTGGCAGCCTCTACTTCGGAGTGCCCACCGTGTGGTCGAGGCTGGTCGACGACCCGGAATCGGCCCGCGCTCTTGCCTCGGCGCGTCTGTTGGTGTCGGGAAGTGCGGCGCTGCCGGTTCCGGTGTTCAATCGCCTGACCGAACTGACCGGACACGCACCGGTGGAGCGGTACGGCTGCACCGAGACGCTGATCACCGTCAGCACCCGGGCCGACGGTGAACGCCGGCCGGGTTGGGTCGGGCTGCCGCTGCCCGGCATGCACACCCGTCTGGTGGACGAGGACGGCTTACCGGTCGAACCCGACGGTGAAACCATTGGGAGCCTTCAGGTTCGGACGGCCAGCATCTTCGACGGATATCTCAACCGGCCGGATGCAACCGCGGCGGCGTTCACCCCCGACGGCTGGTACCGGACCGGCGATGCCGCCGTCATCGACGGTGACGGCATGCACCGAATTGCCGGCCGCGAGTCGGTGGACATGATCAAGTCCGGCGGTTACCGGATCGGTGCCGGCGAGATCGAGACCGTGCTGCTCGGACACCCGGGTGTGGCCGAGGTTGCCGTCGTGGGACTCCCGGACGCGGACCTGGGTCAGCGGATTGTCGCCTTCGTCGTCGGCGAAGCCGCCCCGGCGCAACTCATCGACTTTGTGGCGCAGCAACTTTCAACGCACAAGCGGCCCCGAGAGGTCCGCATCGTCGACATGTTGCCGCGCAACGCCATGGGCAAGGTGGTCAAGAAGGAGCTCATGTCGGACTAGTTGGCGTGCAGCGCCTCGTTGAGCGTGACGCCCCGGCCGTCGCGGCTGACGACCTCCACCGCACCGGTCACCGAATTGCGCCGGAACAGAAGGTTGTTCGCGCCGGAAAGCTCACGTGCCTTGACCGCTGAGCCGTCGGCGAGGGTGACCTTGGTGCCCGAGGTGACGTAGAGGCCCGCCTCGACGACGCAGTCGTCGCCCAGGGAGATGCCCAGTCCGGAATTGGCGCCGAGCAGGCAGCGCCTGCCCACCGAGATCACCTCGGTGCCGCCGCCGGAGAGGGTGCCCATGATCGACGCTCCACCGCCGACGTCGGAGCCGTCACCGACCACCACGCCGGCTGAGATGCGGCCCTCCACCATCGACGCGCCGAGGGTTCCGGCGTTGAAGTTCACGAACCCCTCGTGCATGACGGTGGTGCCGGGCGCCAGGTGCGCGCCCAGTCGAACCCGGTCGGCGTCGGCGATACGCACCCCGGTCGGCACCACGTAATCGACCATCCGGGGGAACTTGTCGACCCCGTACACCGCCACCGGTCCCCGGCGGCGCAGTCGCATCCGGACCGACTCGAAGCCCTCGACCCGGCATGGTCCGTAGTTGGTCCACACCACATTGCTCAGCGCGCCGAACACCCCGTCGAGGTTGACTCCGTGCGGTTCCACCAGTCGGTGGGAGATCAGGTGCAGGCGCAGATAAGCGTCGTAGGTGTCGGCCGGCTTCTCGGCCAGCACCGTGACGGTCCGGATCGCGACGACCTCGACATCGCGATCGGCGTCCGGGCCGGTCAGTGCGGCCAGGTCGTCGGGGACATCTCCCGGTGCGATCCGGGTGGTCCCCGACGGGCTGTAGGCGCCGAGTTCCGGATTCGGGAACCAGGCGTCCAGCACCGTGCCGTCTCCGGCGATAGTGGCAAGTCCGAAGCCCGCAGCAGCAGTCACGGTGCACCACCGTACTAGCCTGCTCATTGTGCTCGATCTGCGCTCCGACCCCGTTGAGTTGACCGCCGCGCTGGTTGACATACCCAGTGTGTCGCGCGAAGAACGGCAGATCGCCGACGAGGTCGAGGCGGCCCTGCGGGAGCAGACCGGCTACCAGGTGGTCCGCAACGGCGACGCGGTGCTGGCCCGCACCGACTTCGGCCGCCCCTCGAGGGTGATCCTGGCCGGGCACCTCGACACCGTTCCGATCGCCGACAACGTGCCGTCACACCGCGACGCCGATCACATCTACGGCTGCGGCACCTCGGATATGAAGTCCGGTGACGCGGTGTTCCTGCACCTGGCCGCGACCATCACCGAACCCGCGCACGACGTCACGCTGATCATGTACGACTGCGAGGAGATCGAGTCCACGGCCAACGGCCTGGGCCGGATCGAACGGGAACTGCCGGACTGGCTTCGTGGGGATGTGGCGATCCTGGGTGAGCCCTCCGGTGGTTACATCGAGGCCGGCTGTCAGGGAACCCTGCGCGCGGTCATCTCGGCGAACGGAACTCGAGCGCACGCGGCGCGATCATGGCTGGGGGACAACGCGATTCACAAGCTCGGTCCGGTGCTTGCCCGGCTGGCGGAATACCAGGGCCGGGTGGTCGACATCGACGGCTGCACCTATCGGGAGGGACTGTCCGCGGTCCGGATGGACGGCGGGGTGGCCGGCAACGTGATTCCCGACGCGGCATCGGTCACGGTGAACTTCCGGTTCGCGCCGGACCGCAGCCCGGCTGACGCCCTGACCCACGTGCAGGAGGTGTTCGACGGTCTGCAGGTCGAACTGGTCCAGACCGACGTGGCCGCCGGCGCACTGCCGGGTCTGCACCATCCAGCCGCCGCGGCACTCGTCGCCGCCGCCGACGGGATGGTGCGCGCCAAATTCGGCTGGACCGACGTGGCGCGCTTTGCGGCGCTGGGCATCCCGGCGGTCAACTACGGGCCCGGCGACCCGAACCTGGCGCACCGCCGAGATGAGCGGGTGTCGATCGCCCAGATTTCCGCGGTGACGGCGACTCTGCGCCGCTATCTCGGCGGCTAGACCTGCCGGCCGCCTCGACCTGTCACCTGTTGCCTCACGTCAAGATGCGCGCGTAGGTCGATTCGTTGCCTCATGTGAGC
>DAIPYT010000214.1:0-4795 GCA_036782595.1 Mycobacterium sp.
ATCGACGAGATCGAGAAGGCCCTCAAGGGCATGCTCAAGCCGATCTACGAGGAGAAGGAACTGGGTCGGGCCGAGATCCGGGCTATCTTCCGCTCCTCGAAGGTGGGCAATATCGCGGGCTGCCTGGTGCAGTCGGGCATCATGCGGCGCAACGCCAAGGCACGCCTGCTGCGCGACAACGTCGTCATCGCCGAGAACCTCACCATCTCCTCGCTCAAGCGGGAGAAGGACGATGCCACCGAGGTCCGCGAGGGCTACGAGTGCGGTCTGACGCTGACCTACAACGACATCAAAGAGGGCGACGTCATCGAGACCTACGAGTTGGTCGAGAAGGCGCGCGTCTGATGGCTGACCCCGCACGGGCGAAGCGGCTGGCCAAGCGGATTTCCACGATCGTCGCCTCGGCGATCGAGTACGAGATCAAGGATCCGCGGTTGGCCGGCGTGACGATCACCGACGCGAAGGTGACCGGTGATCTGCACGACGCGACGTTGTACTACACGGTCATCGGGCGTTCGCTGACCGAGGAGCCGGATTACGCCGGTGTGGCCGCGGCCCTGGAGAGCGCAAAAGGAGTGCTGCGCACCAAGGTCGGGGCCGGTACAGGGGTCAAGTTCACCCCGACGCTGGCGTTCATCCGCGACACCGTGCCCGACGCCGCTCACCGGATGGAGGAGCTGTTGGCGCGGGCTCGCGCCGCCGATGCCGACGTGGCACGGATCCGGGCCGGTGCCACACCGGCCGGGGAGGCGCAGCCCTACCGCGTGGTGGACGACGACGAGGCCGACTCCGACGACTGGGAGTCCGGTGACAGCGATCGAACCCCGGACTGACATCTCCGGGCGCGGACTGCGGGACGACGCGGTGGCTGCACTCGCCGCGGCCGGCTCCGCGATGGTGCTGTGTCACGTGCGGCCGGATGCCGACACGGTGGGTGCGGCACTGGCGCTGGGCCTGATCCTGATGCGCGCCGGCGCGGATGTTCAGGTCAGCTTCTCGGCCGCAGACACCCTGCCCGGATCGCTGCACGGCTTGCCGGGCTGTGAACTGCTGGTTGCGGCCGGCGAGGTTCGCAGGGATGCCGATCTGGTGGTGGCCGTCGACGCGCTCAGCATCGGTCGGCTCGGCGAACTGGCCGCGAGTGTGCTGGTGATCGACCACCACAAATCCAACAATTATCGGTGTCGACAACGCGGCGCTGAGCAGGCTGCTGCACGACACCCATCCGTTCGGCTAGCTGCCGCTGCTGTCGCGGGTGCTGGCCACCGCACAACTTCTGCCGGCAGCGGCCCGCGGTGCCGGCCTGGTCTGAGGTCGCCGTGGTGGTCAAAGAGGTTGAGCCGCAACGCTGGTCGGTGTCCATGCGGTCGAAAACCATTGACCTCGCTCAAGTCGCCTCCGGGTTCGGCGGTGGCGGCCACACCCTGGCCGCCGGGTACCCCGTGAGCGGGCCAATCGATGACGTGGTGGCCGGACTGGCCGCCGCGCTTGGCTAGCCCGGCCGGTCGGCGGTTGCGGGTACCTGACCGCGGGTGTCAGTTGACCTGCGAGCGGCCGCGCTCGATGACCGATGCCCGGCTGGCGGCGATATCGTCGCCGGTGGCCGAGCGCATCCAGGCCTGCGCCGACTCGGCCTCCATCCACAGCCCGGCGCCGGTGTTGGCCCCGTCGATGCGGTGGTAGGAATCCAGCAGCGCGCGGACCGCCTTCTGGTTGTTGCCGACGATCGAGGCGGCGACAGCGCGTGCGGTGGGCAGCAGTTCGGCGTGCGCGACGACCTCGGTGACCAGACCCGCCCGCAGGGCGTCGGCAGCGGACAGGTAGTCCCCGGTGAGGCTCATCCGCCGCGCCATTCCGATCCCCACCTTCTGCGGCAGTCGAACCGACAGCCCCCAGGTGGGTAGCAGGCCGACGCGTGCGTGGGTGTCGGCGAACCGGGCCTGCTCGGAGGCGATCAGAATGTCGCAGTACAGCGCCAGTTCCAACCCGCCGGTCACGGCCGCACCGTTGATGGCCCCGATCACCGGCTTGTCCATCGGCGGCCATTTCGGCGAGATGTCCGGCAGTTCGGTGGTGTTGCCCAACTCCTTGAGGTCTAGGCCGGCGCAGAACACCGGGTCGGCGCCGGTGACGATCACCACGTCGACGCCGTCGTCGGCCTGGGCCTCGCGCAGTGCGGTGAAGAACTGCGACCGCAGCGCCGACGACAGAGCGTTGCGGGCCTCTGGACGGTTCAACGTGACGGTTCGCACCCGGTCGTTGGTGTCGATGAGCAGGATGCCGCCGGCGGTCGGAGAGGTCATCATCACACCGTAACCGGCGGATCGGAGCCCAAATACTCTGGCGTCGAGGGGGGACGGCTGCCAGGCTGACGTCGTGGCAAATCGGCGGATGGTCAATCCCAAGGTTCTGTTGCTCCTTGGTGCCGCGGTTCTCGTGCTGTCTTCGGCGATCGCGATCTTCGTCGCCGCCGGCTTCAGCCCCGAACCTAGCTACAGCCGCGCCCCGGCCGCCCCGGTCACCGAAACCTCGACGCCGTCATTTCAGCCGCCGCCACCGATCATGCTGCCCGGTTCCGGCGGGCAGGTCCCGTGTGTAGGCAGTTCCGCCGACGGCTGCGACAAGAACCTGGCGCCTGCGACCTCGAATCCGCCCCCGCGCTAACCCTGCGCCGCGACCGGCAGGCTCAGCCGCGACAACTCGCCGTGGTGCACGAAATGGGTGGATGCGTTCATCCTGGTGGCGCTGATGGCGGGCTCGCCGGTGCCAAGATTGCGGGCGAATCGGGGATGCGAGCCGGCCGCGACCAGGACCCGGATCCGCGAGCCGGCGCCGAAGCGGTGCGCGATCGGGTCGAGTTCGATCCGGACCGGGGCATGCGGCGCGCCGACGAACCGGCGGAATCCGTCGCTGACGTTGCGGGACCGGCCGTGGCTGTCGACCTCGCTGATCCGGACGAACACGTCGAAATGCGGGTTGTCGCAGCGGTAGTCCAGTTCGACGACCGGTGAGCCGCACACCAGGATCCCGGCCGGTAGTGGGGCACCGGTGAAGGCCAGCACATCGGGACGTCCGGCCAGCGTGGTGTCATCGCGGTAGCCGGACTGCCGCGACAGCAGCCGCCCGCCCACCGTCGGTGTCGGGTCGGCCGGGTTGTAGTGGAACGTCGACGACCCGGAATCGCCGGTGGGCGCGCCCACGCCCAGCAGCCCACCAGGCTGCAGGTAAAGCACATGCTCGTCGGCCGCGGGTGGCCAGTCCGGCAGGTCGGTCCAGGCTCGGGGCGCTCGGCCGGTGACGTGGATCCGGACCGGGGCCTGCCGTGTCGGTGCCGGCCCGCCGGACAGGTGGCTGCCCAGCCAGTCCAGCGTCTCGGCCGCGGTGATCCCGGTGCCCCGGGTGACCATCTCGTCGTGGGTCCACGGCCCGATCGTCAGTGCCACGTCGACGCCGCGGGCCCGCAGGTGCGCAAACTGATCGATGGTCTGGGTGAGGAAGACGTCCTGCCAGCCGGTGAGCAGCAGCACCGGCACGGCGGCGCGGTCCAGCGCCGCGGTCATATCCATCGGTGCCCAGAACGGGTCGTCGCGGTCGGGGCGGGCCAGCCAGGTCTGGTACCACGGTGACCGGTCGCCCAGGAGTATCCGCCCGGCTTCGCCCAGCGGCAGGCGCCGAACCGCCTGTTGCATCCGGCGGGTGGCGTTGAGTTGGTGGCACAACCGCTTGCGCAGGCCCTGCTCCTGGTGGGCCATCATGTCGGCCCAGCCGAGGAAGTCGTTGAGGCTGAAGGCTCCGGAGCCCCAGGTGGAGTTGTACAGATCGTGCGGGCCGACGGCGATCACCGCCGCGGCAAGCTCCGGCGGCGGGTCCGACAGCAACGCCCACTGGGTGAAGCCGAGGTAGGACAGCCCGAGAGTGGCGAACGAGCCGGTGAACCAGCGTTGGTCGCGTAACCATGCCACGGTGTCGGCGGCGTCGGAGACCTCGTGGACCATCGGCTCGAAAGTCCCGCCGGAGCCGAAGGTCCCGCGCACACTCTGGAACAACACGTGATAGCCGCGGGCTGCGTAAATCCTGGCGTAGACCAGGGAGAACGGGAACGCCCGGCCGTAGGGGCCGCGGACCAGTACGGTTCCCTGCGGCCGGTCGGTGAGCGGTTGGTAGTGGTCGGCGCGCAAGTCGGTTCCGTCGCGCATGGGTATCGGCATCCCTCGACGGATCGAATAGGTGGTGGTGGGTGGTGGGAGTCGGAGGGTTCGTCTCGCTGTCCGGTCGATGAACCGCGTTCTTCTCATTTTTTCAGGATAGGGCTATCGGGGTCTGGTTCTCTCGTGTCGTGAGGGGGGGTGAAGGCCGGGGCTTATGACCTTCTTGTGACCATTAATTGGGTGTTCCTGCGTGGTTTTGGGGTCTGACCTTCCATCGCTACGGTTGAACCTTCCATATCTTTTAGTTTTTCTCAGGTTTGCTGGCATTTGGTCTGTTTTCGCGACACAATCGTTAGGTTTACCGATTGTGATTGTGCCGTTTTCTCGAGGAGTGACTTTGTCCAGATTGAATGAGCCCAAGCAGGCCGCCGGTCGTCGTGGTACGACGGGGGTCCGCAACATCGAATACGGGCGGCGTTCAGTGGGCGTGGGCGTGGGCGCGTCGGGGTTGTCGGGGTTTGCCCGGTATGTGGGTCGTGTGGGTGCGTTGGCGGTGGCTTTGGGTGTGGGTTCGGGTCTGGGTTCGCTGCCGGTGGCGTTTGCCGATACCACTGGGTCGGCGGGGTCGAGTGGGTCGAGTTCGGCTG
>DAIPYT010000215.1:0-4722 GCA_036782595.1 Mycobacterium sp.
TCGTCCACCCGCAGCGGCAACTGCTCCAACTGCGCACCCGGTGCGCTGAGGCACTCCCCCGAACTCGCGTCGAAGCAGAATCCGTGCCACGGGCAGGTCAGCGTGCCGTTACTGAGGTCCAGCACCGCCTCGTTCAACGGCAGCGCCTCGTGCGCGCACTCGTTGCGGTAGGCGGCCAGCCGCTGGCCGATGTTGACCACGATGATCTCCACGGAACGGCCGCTGTTGGTCAGCGTCGCCACCGAGATCTCGTCGACCGGCACCTCGTTGGCCGGGCCGAGGCGTGCCCACCCCTCCGCGGACGGGTCGCGGCCGATGCGCAGCGACTCGACCGGGATCAGCGTGGGGGTGGGTTCGTTGGCAACAACTTCCACTGCGGTGACCGCCGGGACACCTTCAACGAGAGCCTCTTCGACGAGGTTGCGCAGGGTCACCGAGGACATCGAGCAGCCGTTGCAGGCCCCCTCAAGCCGGACGAAGGCTGTGCCGTCCTCGATCCGGACCAGCGAGACGTCTCCGCCGTGGCTGTGCAACTGCGGCCGGACGGTTTCCAGCACCTGTTTGGCGTGGGTCACCGGGTCCGGGCGAACGATGCCGTGCAGCGAGAGCAGCAGATGCACCACCGGGTCGTCGACGAGTTCGAACAGCACCGGACGGGTGCTCTCGTCCTCGCGGAGGCGACGCACGATGGTGACCAGACCGGCCCGGTGCACCGCTTCGATGGCACCCTGCAGTTCCTCGGCCGCCGCGCGGGCGGCCGGATCCAGGTCGTCCAGCGCTGCCACCGCATGGTCGACCCGCTTGGCCAAGTCCTCGATGGTGGGTCCGGTGGTCGGTTCGGTCATGGTCATTTACGACATCGTCTCCGTGCGATCAAGCGCCTGCTGGCGGGATATCTCATCGAGCACGCCGCGCACGGTTCGCACCGAATCGTGATCACCGAGCTCCTCGAACAGGAAGCGCGCCTCATACAGCTTGGCCTTGGCCTGGTCGAATACGCCGAGGTGGGCCAGTACGTTGCCCTGGTTGGCCAGCACCCGGGCCCGACCGAGGGGGTCGGCGTGGCGGTCACGGGCGGCCAACACCGCCTCATACAACTCGACAGCCTCCACCAGGTTGTCGCCCTGATGGCTCGACGGGGTGTACACCAGGGAATTGGCGAGGTTCAGTTGGACGCTGGCCCACTGCTCGGGGTAATCCTCGGGGGTGTAGACCTTCAGCGCGGAGCGCAGCGATTGGGCAGCCACCCCCAGCCGCAACTGACTGGACGCCTCGGTCATCGGCATCGTGAGGTAGGCGGTGGCCAGGTCGGCGTGCGCCGAGGCCCACAACAGCGGGGCCTCCTCGCGCAGCACGAGTTGCAGCGTCGAATGATAATGCGGCACAGCCAGATTGAGCAGATGGGGCTGATCCACGGCCTGCTCGTGCAGCAACCCGGCCAGCGCCAGATGCAACTCCGCGCGAGCCACCCGCAGATCCTCGGCGCCCTCCAGCGCCTGCAGTGCCTTCTCCAACCGGGTCACGGCCTGGCCGGTGTCGAACTGCCCGGCCACTGATCCGGCCGCGCCGAGTAAAACGCCGCGCAGCGGATCGCAACCCTCCGGGACGTGCTCCGCCGCCTGATCCAGCAGTCGGACCGCCGCCTCCGGAACACCCTCGTCGAGAGCCTTGCTGGCCTGCGTGGACAGCACCAGAGCGGCCAGCTCACCGGTCGCGGATCCGACTTCGGGCGGGGTATCGGTGCGGCCGACGGCGAAGCGCACCACATCGACCAGGACGCCGAATTCGCCGAGCGCCGAACGCAGTTCGGTCGGATCCCCCGACCCGTCCGGGTCCATCACGAAGCGGTTGTACCGGGTGATCGGGTCGTCGCCGCTGAGGGCGGCCAGCGCACCGTCACGGTCCCCGGCCAACGCAAGTTCGTGCGCGCGCAGGGCTGCCGGCCATTCCGGCAGCCGCCCGGCCAGCAGCGCGAGCCGGGCCGACTCGGTGTCGGGAGCGGCCGGAATCAGCAAGTAGCCCAGGGGAAGTGGGAAGGCGCCCAGTGGCTGCGGCCGGACCGCAAGTACGGTCGGGTCGGGATCGGTCACATGACTCCTTCGGTAAAACGTCTCATCCGTTCGGCGGCCCGGCGCCGATATCCCGGTCGGCGGCGCGGCGGATCAGGTCGGCGGCGATCTCGGCGCGCGCTTTGGTGGCGTGAGTGTGGATCCGCTTGCGGACCACCCCGTCGGCGAAGACGACGACGATATCGACCGCCCAGCGGCCGCACTCCTCCACCACAACGGTTTGCACATCGAGAGCCTCGTCAGCGGAGGTCTGCTTGCGGCCGGGATCGTCAGTCATCGTCACGGCACCCTTCACCGCGGGGGTATCCGCAGTGCTTTGTGCGCATCGTCCCAGAATGCCGCATAGACGCCGACCGGGAAACCGTCGGCGAGCCCCTCTTCCATCAGCACCGCATGGATCAGGACCGCACGGTCACCGGCCGGGTTGCGCTGTTTGAGCAGCAACCCGCCGCTGCTGGGCCCGCGCAGCGGGTATAGCCACAACTCGCCCTGGTGCGCTACCGCCGCGACCGCATCGGAGGGAAATCTGCTGGCCGCCAGGGCGGCGTCCAGGCGCAGATAGCCGTCGGCGGTGATCTCGACACTGGCCTCATCGGCGGCCTGGGGGCGTAGCGGAGCCAGGAAGTCGCGTTCGATCAACCCGATCACCTGCTCCATGGCGGCGCTGACCGGTTCGGAGAGTTCGGCGCCCATCTCCATGTCAGCCGCCTCGATGAGGAACACCGTGATGTCGGTGGGGCAGGCATCGCCGAGAGCCCAGCGGGCGAAGGGGATGGCGTGGTCCCAGCGGAAGGAGTGGGTGTGCAGACCCTGCAGTGGGGGCAGGTCGGTCAACTCCTCCCCCGGTACCCGGTAGATCGTTCCTGCCCCGGCCCCGGTAGCGGAGGCGTCGACGATCACCACCCGCGCGGCGCCGCGCATCTGAAAGCCGACGTCCATACCGGCGGTGCCGCCGTCGACAAGCCTTGCGCCTTCAGGCACTCCGCGATCCCAGAGGTGACGGATCAGGACCGGACCCACGCCGTCGTCGCCGCGCAGCAGATTGCCGCAACCGATGACCAAGACCTCACAACCGGGCGGCTCGAGATCGACAGCCGAGCCTGGGGATACCTCTTCGGTCACACCATTCCGTTGATCACGAACTTCGACAATTCCTTACCGGTCTTGCCGTCATAGGCGTGCACGGTGCACACCAGGCAGGAGTCGAAGCTGCGGGCGACGTGTCCGAGTTCGACCGGGTCCTCCGGGTCGACGATCGGCGAGCCGACCAGAGCGGTCTCCATCGGGCCCAACACGTCGCTGCCGTCGCGCGGTCCGATGTTCCACGCCGTCGGGGTGATCACCTGGTAGTTCTTGATCTTGTTGTTCTCCAGCACGATCCAGTCCGACAGCGAGCCGCGGGCCGCCTCGGTGGAGCCGAAACCCTTGCCCTCGGCGTACTCGGTGGGCTTGCTGTAGAAGCTCTCCTTGAGATCAAGTTGGTCAAGCCAGGTCCGCACCCACTTGAAGTACTTGGGCGCCTCGTGCAGACGGGCCAACTGCCGGACCATGACACTGGGCCCGATCTTGTTGTAGATGTCCAGGAACAGCGGGTCGTTGTCCTGGTGCGGCCCGGCGTTCGGGCCGGCCGCAGCCATCCGGCGGGCCAGCGGCCCGGCCTCCAGCGGCACGTCGCCCATCCCGTCGATCAGGTACCGCGGCGACTTGGCCCAGCTGTACTTACCCTGTCCCTTGCCCTTTTCCGGGTCTACCGGGATGGTCTCACCCTCGAACGGGTGCAGCGGCCGGCTGCCCTCGTAGAAGGAGTGCGTGACGTCCTCGCGCACATTGGCCTGGTCGAACTCCATGAACTGGCCGTTGGCGAACACGCCGCTACGGCCGATGAGCGCAGCGTTGCGGCCCTCGATGGTGGGGTTGCGGTACCGCGCCGGGTCGAAGTACGTGCCGGTGGCGAGGTAGTTGCCGACGCCCTTGCCGTAGCGGTCCAGACCGATGTCCATCGAGTAGCGGATGAAGAAGCCCATATCGCTGTTGCGCTGCGACTCGTTCTCGTCGACCCAGGCCAGCACGTCCTCCCAGGACTTGTTCTCCAGCCAGCGGTCGACACTGCAGCCCAGCAGGTCGGACTCCAGCCAGTTGTCCTTCCAGTTCTCCAGGATCGCGATCGCGCGCGTCACATCCGACAGCGTCGCCGCGCCCATCACACCGCCGGGCACCATGAAGCTGGAGTGCGGCCACTGACCGCCGAAGATCGCGTAGACCTCGACCGGTTTCTGGGAGAGCACCACACCCTT
Organism: Mycobacterium sp.; assembly: GCA_036782595.1. GTDB lineage: Bacteria > Actinomycetota > Actinomycetes > Mycobacteriales > Mycobacteriaceae > Mycobacterium. Next base: position 4,364 of record DAIPYT010000215.1, read on the forward strand.
CTGGTAGCTGGTGCCCACATACGGCGCATAGCGGCGAACGGCCTCGTCGTACATCGAGGACTTGGCGTAGTTCTTGTTGGTCAGGTCGATGGCGAACAGCGCGTAGTAGTAGCGCGGTATGGACTGCAGGGTCTCGCAGGCCTGGGCGATGTTGCGCACCAGGGTGGCGTTGGACGGCATGGTGGTGCGCCACGCCGTGTCCAGCGCGTAGGCCGACTTGTAGAGGTGGCTGCCACCGCAGATCCCGCAGATGCGGGGACACACGATCAGGCCGGCCTGCGGGTCCTTGCCCCGCAGGATGATTTCGAAGCCGCGGAACATCGCGGCCTCGGTCCAGGCCGAGGTGACGACGCCGTCCT
>DAIPYT010000216.1:0-4718 GCA_036782595.1 Mycobacterium sp.
ACCCACGGCCGAACCCCGGCCCAACTCACGACGACTAAACGCCAACGCCGTCCACATCAACGGCGCCGCACCCGGGACATCACCAGAACCACCCGAGGCCAACCACGACAACAAACCCCCACCAACACCACCAACCGAACCCGACGCCGCCGCCGGCACCGCCATCACCGGCACCTCCGCGGGTGCCGCGCTGGTCGCCGCGGAGCCACCAGCAGCCGGGGCCACCGACACCGCCGCCGCAGCGGCCACCCGACCAGAAGCCGAAGCGCCAGAAGACACCTCACCAGCAGCAGCCCTCGACGCCTGCGCCGCCGGCGCCGCAGGAGCAGACTCACCAACCGGCACCCCGACGGGACCCGACGACCCGGCCGACGACGGGACCTCCGGGGACACCGATGATGAGGGGGCCGCCGAATCACCCGAGACCACGTCACCGGAGCGGGCCTCACGCTCGACCCGGCTACCCGCCGAACCGCTCCCGCCGCGCCGCGCCGCCGGCCTCGACGGCTCGGCAACCGGGCTCTCCCCGACACCCTCAGCAGCGCTACCCGCACCGGCAGAGGAATCCACCGACCCCCGCGACACCCGCCCCGGCCGCCGAACCGGACCACTACCCTTCGACGCCGAAGCCGAAGCCGACGCCGAACCCGACGCCGACGACGAACCCGCCGAATCCGACCCCGTCGAACCCGCCGAACCCGTCGTATCCGCAAACGCCACCGGCATCGCCGCCGCCGCCGCCGAACCGATCCCCAACGCGACCGCCAACGCGCCAACCCGACCCACAAACCGCGCCAAACCGCCATCCGCAGAAGAATCCGCCGACCTCACCGCCATCCGGCTGTAATCAATCGCACGAACCCGCCCCTGAGCGGTACGACGATGACGACCAACGGGAGACGAATCGGCAGCAACCATTACGAATGAACTCCTCTTCCAGGACGCGCACAGATGGGTAGCGCGAGAAACCACTGCAGTATGTAACGGGATGTCCGATTTTTGGACGCAATGGCTAAAAAGTCAGCGGCGTGGCGTACCAGACGCCGGCAACGCTCAGCCGGGCGATGTATTCCGCTGTGTCTCCACGTAGGCAACAGCGGTGTCAGCGCTGAGCAACCCGAAACGGACCATCAGGTCGATCGGGTTGAGATCAAATACTTTCGCTATGTTCAGCAGCTGATCCGCGGTGATCGCGCGGCCGGCCTCCCGGGCCAGGTAGTAGCCCGAACGCGACACACCCATGGCGTTGATGATCTCGCCGGTTCGCACCTGACGTCCCACGAGATAGGACACGACGGCACCCAGTTCACGATCCTTGTCGACAATCATGAACTGACACCTTCCACCTCGGGCTGGGTGGATCCTATAGCCAGAATTGCACAGACGCCCGATTTGTTCTGTTCGTCGACCGATGCAAAACGACTAATAGTTTGCTGTCACTTCCGCTGCGCGGCGGCCTGATACACGGTCCGGCCCTCTTTGAGGGTCTCGACCACCGCGATGTCCAACAGCGAATCCGTCTCCACCGCAAGCGGATTGGCATCCAGGATCACCAGGTCGGCGAGTTTCCCGGGTTCGAGGGTGCCTTTGATGTCCTCTTCGCGGATCTGCCAGGCCGCGTCGATGGTGATCGCCCGCAGTGCCTGCCAGACGTCGACCCTCTCGGCCGGCCCGATCGGGGTGCCCTTCTTGGAAATCCGTTTGATGGCCGACCACATCACCCGCATCGGCTCCATCGGGGTGACGGAGAAGTCGGTGTGGTTGGAGCAGATCCGGCCCTTGGCGATCGCCGAGGCCATCGGGCTGAGGAAACCGGCGCGCTCGGGTCCGAGGTTGGCCAGGTGCTCATCACCCCAGTAGAAGGTATGCGCGGTGAAGAAACTCGGGTTGACACCCAGTTCGACGTAGTCGTCGAGTTGGTCGGGACGCATGCACTGGGAGTGGATGACGATCGGGCGGCTGTCATCACCGGCGCGCACCCCGGCCGCCCGCAAGCCGGCGATGGCCATGTCGATGGCCGCATCGCCGTTGGCGTGCATGAACATCTGGATCCCCTTGCCGTGGATCTCGGCCATCGCCTTGTTGACCAACTCCGCTGGCATCGTCGGCTCGCCCCGCCAGTTCTTCTCCCCGCCCGGGCCGTCGGTGAGCAGCGGCTGGGTCCAGAACGCGGTCTTGCCCTGGGGGGATCCGTCGAGAACGAGTTTGATGCCCTGCAACTTGAGGTGACCGTGGTAGACGCCGAAGGCTTGGGCGGCGTTGTCCGGCAATTCCATCGGGCCGCCGGCGAAGTCGGGTTCGAATTCCTTGACCATGGTCGGGACTTCGAAGACGAACGGCAGCGACACGATGTCCAGGTAGAGCAGGCCCTCCGCGGCGGCCTTGCCCAGGAACTGCAGATCGGCGGCGTGGGTGGCACCCTCCTGGCAGGTGGTCACACCGACGGATGCGTAGATCTGCTGTGCCTCGTCGAGGGTGTCCAGCAGTTCTCGTTCGCTGGGTTTGGGCATGTTGGCGAAGATCGGCAGGAACGCCGTCTCCATCACCAGTCCGGCCGGGATATTGGTGCCGGGCTTGCGCAGGATCACCCCACTGGGCGGTGTCGGGGTGTTCTCGTCGTAGCCGACCTTGCGGAACGCGGCCGTGTTGAGGATCGCCCCGTGGTTGGAGCTGTGAATCAACATGACCGGGTTGTCCGGGAAGGCCGGGTCGAGGTCATCGGCGGTGAGCTCACGTTGCTCGGCGAGATTCGAGCGGTCATAGCCGTACCCGATGATCCAGTCCCCCGGCTTCAGGCCGAGCTTGCGGACGTGCTCCTGCAGCACCGGCACGAAGTCGGCCACCTTGGTGATCGGTCCGGCGGGAACACCCTGCACGTTGGCCCATTTGACGACCTGCGGGGCGTTCATGAAGTGCCCGTGCGGGTCGATGAACGACGGCAGCAGGGTGTGGCCGCCCAGATCGACCACCGTCGTGTGATCACCCCTGGTGGCCATCACCTCGTCGTCGGATCCGACCGCCAGGATTCGCCCATCGGCGACGGCAACCGCCTCGGCTTGGCGGCGGTCGTCGACCATGGTGACGACGGTGCCGCCGCGATAAATGGTGTCTGCAGTCGTGGACATCTGATCCTCACCGGGTGGCTAGTCGACAGGACCGCCGTGGTCCTGAGCCGATCCGGACAAATCTAGCCTCGGCAAGCCGCGCCGGGTACTCCCTCAGGGGCGCAGGCCCGCGCACGCCGCTTTCGGGTCGCCGCAGTGGCCGCCCGCCTCGACGGTGACCTCACCGGCCTCGAGGACGAAGCCGTCTGCGGTCCAGCGTTGCAGCGGCCTGGTCGAGCAGTTGATGGTCACCGGGGTGGATTGCCCGGCCGGCACCAGCACCGAGGAGAAACCGACGAGGTGGCGGACCGGCCGCTGATCGATCACCCGAACCGCGTACACCTGCACCACATGCCGCCCGTCGCGCCCGCCGGTGTTGGTGACCGTCACCGACGCGTCGAAGGACTCCCCGATGACCTCACCCAGAGTCAGGTCGGTGACGGTGAAAGTCGTATAGCCCAGGCCAAAACCCAGCGGGTAAGCCGCGGCGACGCCGTCGTGGTCGAGTTTGCGTTGGCCCCACCACCGGCCGTAGATCGCCGACCGGGCCCGCCAATTCACCTGCGGGACATGGAATTGCTCGTGCGGGGTGGCGACGGGCATCCGACCGGCGGGCTCGGCGTCGCCGAGGAGCACATCGGCGATCCCCCGGCCCCCTTCCATCCCGGGATACCAGGCCATCAGCAGGGCGGCGACCTCGCGGTCCCAGGGTTCGACGATGACGGTGCCGCCGCCGATGACGACGACGACCGTGCGCGGGTTGGCCGCCGCCACCGCGCCGATGAGTGCGACGTCACCGGCGCACAGGCCCAGATCGCGCCGGTCCCCGCCGAGGGCCTGCCGGCGCTGCGTGAATTTCAGCACGGCACTGAGGAGTTTCGCTGCCGGCGTCCATTTCATCGGGCCGCCGAGCAACTTCAGGGCGCCGCTGTCGAGGGCGATCAGCGACTCGCTCTCATCGGCGGGGGTGAGGCCCACCACGACCAAGGCGACATCGCAGCTTCGGGCCAGGTCGGCAGCGACCTGGGGTGGGGCGCCGGCGGCCGTGCTCAGCACCCGATCCCCAAGGCGCTCCCGCAGGCCCTCCAGGATCGAAACACTCTGCGGCGGTGTCGCGTTAGACGAGCCGATATCGCCGAGGTTCGGCTGATCGGCAAGTCGTCCGAGGACGGCGACGCGCCTGAGTTGCTGCTCGGCCAGCGGCAGCAGTGGAGTCCCGCCGCTGTCGTTGCGCAGCAGGACCGTCGCACGATGGGTGACCTCTCGGGCCAGCGCACGGTGCTCGGGGCCGGCGACAACCTCCGGCGGCGGGGTCGGCTCGGCGCGCGCCGCGAACCGGATCTGGGTTTGCACCAGGCGGCGGGCGGCGGTGAGAAGATCTGTGCGCAAGAGCTTTCCACTACGCAGGGCTTCGGGTAGCGCCTGGGCACGCTGCTGCCGGAACGGCATCTCCAGGTCCTGGCCGGCCGAGACCGACTGCACCGGGTCGCGCAGGCCCCATACCCAGTCGGTGTGGACGAAGCCGGTGAATCCCCAGTGTCCGCGCAGGATGTCGGTCAGCAGGGCGGGGTTCTCACCGGCCCACCGGCCGTTGACGGAGTTGTAGGCACTCAT
>DAIPYT010000217.1:0-4620 GCA_036782595.1 Mycobacterium sp.
TCGGCCTCGAAGAGCACCTTCTCGTTCATCACCGTGGTGAAGAGCTTGGTTCCCTCCGCGGTGCGGAACAGCACCGTGTGCTTCTGCACGACGAAGTTGACCGGGAAGATCTCCAACTGGGCGCCGAAGTAGGTCACCAGCCGGCCGAGGGCAACGCTGGACAGCAGATTCCACGCCTCGCGGTCATCGAGGACTCTCACCGGGTCATTCGACATGGGCCACATCGTGTCCCGGGTGCCCACTCCGCGCAAGGGCCGAACGGCCTTCATCCGGCGCGGCGAGGATCGCCCCGCCGTGAACCTCTGCCCGTAAGCTTCCCGCGATGGCCGAGACCGCCCACCCCGCGCCGCTGAGCCTCAAGACCCAGCTGCTGCGTTTCGTGCTGACCGGCGGCTTCTCGGCGATCGTCGACTTCGGCCTGTACTTCTTCCTCTACAAGGTCACCGGACTTCAGGTGGACCTGGCCAAGGCCATCGGATTCATCGCCGGCACCCTCACCGCCTACCTGATCAACCGGCGCTGGACCTTCGGCGCCGAGCCGAGCAGATCGCGGTTCATCAAGGTGATGGCGCTCTACGCGCTGACCTTCGCGGTACAGGTCGGGCTCAACCACCTGACCTTGCGAATTCTGGATTACAAGGACTGGGCTCTGCCGGTGGCGTTCGTGGTGGCGCAGGGGACCGCGACGGTGATCAACTTCATCGTCCAGCGCGTGTGGATCTTCCGGACGCCGTAGGACCGGGAGGCTGCACGGTACCCTCGTCACGATGTCCGCAACCACCACCCAGCAGCGGCTGACCGGCTGGGGACGCACCGCGCCCAGCGTCGCCGAGGTTCTGACGACCTCTGATCCCGAAGAGATCGTCCGGGCCGTCGTCCGCGCCGCCGACCAGGCGTCCGACGGGCGCCACCGTGGGGTTCTCGCCCGCGGGCTGGGCCGCTCCTACGGGGACAACGCTCAGAACGGCGGCGGACTGGTCATCGACATGACCGCACTGAACCGCATTCACTCCATCGACGCGGCCACCCGGATGATCGACGTCGACGGCGGGGTGAGCCTGGATCAGTTGATGAAGGCCGCGCTGCCCTGCGGGCTGTGGGTGCCGGTGCTGCCGGGCACCCGGCAGGTCACCATCGGCGGGGCGATCGGCTGCGATATCCACGGCAAGAACCACCACAGCGCCGGCAGCTTCGGCAACCACGTCCGCTCCATCGATCTGCTGACCGCCGACGGACAGGTGCGCACCATCGCCCCGAACGGTCCGGACGCCGATCTGTTCTGGGCCACCGTCGGCGGCAACGGCCTGACCGGGATCATCATGCGGGCCACCATCGAGATGACGCCCACCGAGACGGCGTATTTCATCGCCGACGGCGACGTGACCCGCAGCCTCGACGAGACCATCGCCTTCCACAGCGACGGCAGCGAGGAGAACTACACCTACTCCAGCGCCTGGTTCGACGCCATCAGCCCGCCGCCGAAGCTGGGTCGCGCGGCGATCTCCCGCGGGTCATTGGCGCGGCTTGACCAGTTGCCGGAGAAGCTGCAGCATAATCCGCTGAAATTCGATGCGCCGCAACTGCTTACCTTCCCGGACATCTTCCCCAACGGGCTGGCCAACAAGTACACCTTCGGCCCCATCGGCGAACTGTGGTACCGCAAGTCGGGAACCTACCGCGACAAGGTCCAGAACCTCACGCAGTTCTACCACCCACTGGACATGTTCGGAGAGTGGAACCGGGCCTACGGGCCGGCTGGCTTCCTGCAGTACCAGTTCGTCGTCCCGCTGGAGGCGGTCGAGGAGTTCAAGGCGATCATCGTCGACATCCAGGCTTCCGGGCACTACACGTTCCTCAACGTGTTCAAGCTGTTCGGCCCGGGAAACCAAGCGCCGCTGAGCTTTCCGATCCCGGGCTGGAACGTCTGCGTGGACTTTCCGATCAAGGCGGGCTTGAGTGAGTTCGTCAACGACCTCGACCGCCGGGTGCTGCAGTTCGGCGGCCGGCTCTACACCGCAAAGGACTCCCGCACCAGCGCGGAGACCTTCCACGCCATGTACCCGCGCATCGACGAGTGGATCGCGGTGCGCCGCCGAGTGGATCCGCACGCGGTGTTCGCCTCGGACATGGCCCGACGTTTGGAGTTGCTCTAGATGGTGCTCGACAGATGGTGATTGACGCTGTGGGTAACCCCCAGACCATTCTGCTGCTCGGCGGCACCTCCGAGATCGGCCTGGCGATCTGCGAGCGCTATCTGCGCGACGCCCCGGCCCGCATCATCCTGGCCGCCCTGCCCGACGATCCGGGCCGTGAGGCCGCCGTCGCTCAGATGACACGTGCCGGTGCGAAATCGGTGACTCTGGTGGACTTCGACGCCGTGCACACCGCCAGCCATCCGGCGGTGATCGACGAATGCTTCGAAGATGGCGACATCGATGTCGCGATTGTGGCTTTCGGCCTTCTGGGTGATGCCGAGGAACTGTGGCAGAACCAGCGCAAGGCCGTGCAGATCGCCGAGATCAACTACACCGCAGCGGTTTCGGTGGGTGTTCTGCTCGGGGAGAAGATGCGTGCCCAGGGCTTCGGGCGGATCATCGCGATGAGTTCGGCGGCCGGGGAACGGGTGCGCCGGTCGAACTTCGTCTACGGCTCGACCAAAGCCGGTCTGGACGGCTTCTACCTCGGTTTGGGCGAGGCGCTCAAACCGCACGGCGTCAACGTGCTGGTGATCCGGCCCGGTCAGGTCCGGACCCGGATGAGCGCACATGTCAAGGAAGCCCCGCTCACCGTCGACAAGGAGTACGTCGCCGACCTGGCCGTCACCGCCTCGGCCAAGGGCAAGGAATTGGTCTGGGCGCCAGGCACTTTCCGCTACGTCATGATGGTGCTGCGGCACATCCCGCGGCCGATCTTCCGCAAGCTACCGATTTAGCCCGCCGTGGGATCGGTGCGCAACGGCCTCTCGGTCGCCGGTCAGATGCTGCTGGCGGCGATTGCCGCCGTCGTGGTGTCCTTCGTCGGGCTCGAGGCCATCTCGACGGTGGAGTGGCCGGCCTTTCCATCGTCGAACCAGCTGCATGCCCTGACCACCGTCGGACAGGTGGGCTGCCTGCTGGGACTGGTTGCCGCCGGGGCTGCGTGGCGGCTCCGCCGCGGCGCCCGATGGATGGTGCAGATCGCCACACCGGTGCTGCTGTCGGCTTTCGTGGTGGTAACCCTCGGCATGCCCCTCGGCGCGACGAAGCTGTACCTGTTCGGCATCTCGGTCGATCAGCAGTTCCGGACCGAGTACCTGACCCGCCTTACCGACAACCCGGCGTTGCGGGATATGACCTACGCCGGCCTGCCGCCGTTCTACCCGCCGGGCTGGTTCTGGATCGGCGGGCGGGCAGCCGCGCTGACCGGCACCCCAGCCTGGGAGATGTACAAGCCGTGGGCCATCACCTCGATGGCGATCGCGGTCGTGGTGGCATTCGTGTTGTGGGCCAACCTGGTCCGCTTCGAGTACGCGCTGGCGGTCACCACGGCGACCGCCGCGGTCACGCTGGCCTACGCCTCCCCGGAGCCCTACAGCGCGATCATCGCCGTCCTGATCCCTCCGGTACTGGTGTTGGCGTGGTCGGGGCTGCGCGGCGGATCCGGCTACAGCGGCTGGGCCGCCGTCGTCGGCGTCGGGGTCTTCCTCGGCTTCTGCGCCACCTTCTACACACTGCTGTTGGCCTACACCGCGTTCACGATCACGCTCATGGCGATGCTGGCCGCCGTCGTCCGGCGCAGTCCAGCGCCGCTGGCGCGGCTGATCGTGATGGCGGTGATCTCGGCCGCCATCGGCGCGATCACCTGGCTGCCGTTCATGATCCGCGCTGCCCGCGGCCCACTCAGCGGCACCGGCGCTGCCCAGCATTACCTGCCCGGCGACGGTGCGGTGCTGACCTTCCCGATGCTGCAGTTCTCCCTACTCGGTGCGCTGTGCATGCTCGGCACGGTGTGGATTGCTTGGCGGAGCTTCGGCGGGCAGGAGCGAAGCGACCGGGGAAAGAGGTCAGGGTCCGTGCGTGCCGCGGCACTGGGCGTCGGCGTGATCTCGCTGTATGCGTGGTCGCTGCTGTCGATGCTGACGACTCTGGTGGGGACCACGTTACTGTCCTTCCGGTTGCAGCCCACTTTGTCGGTGCTGCTTTGCGCCGCTGGGGTTTTCGGTTTCATCGACGTGACGCGGGCGGCGGCCAGCCGCTGGAATCCGCGGATCGTTCCCGCGGCCGTCGCCGTCGGGCTTGTCGGGGCCATCGGCTTCAGCCAGGACATCCCGCATGTGCTGCGCCCGGATATCGCCGTCGCCTACACCGACACCGACGGCGACGGTCAGCGCGGCGACCGCCGTCCCCCCGGCGCCGAGAAGTACTACCCCCAGGTCGATACCGCCATCCAGGAGGTCACCGGGAAGCCGCGCGACGAGACGGTGGTGATGACCGCCGACTACAGCTTCCTGTCGTACTACCCCTACTTCGGTTTCCAGGGGTTGACGTCGCACTACGCCAACCCGCTCGCCGAGTTCGACAAGCGGGCGGCGGCGATCGAGGCCTGGGGCGAGATGAAGGACCCGGCGCAGTTCGCCAAGGC
>DAIPYT010000218.1:0-4606 GCA_036782595.1 Mycobacterium sp.
TGTGCTGAGCTAGCCCACCGGCTGTCCTGCGGAGCCTCCTGTCAGGATTGAACTGTCGCGAGTGACATGGGCGCGGCGACGATTTGGCGCCTAGCTGTTAAAACACATTGCCGGAGTTCATAGGCAATCACTTGATCTCGCCTCGGTCTGCGTCCAGAAAGCGTCCACGGCAATCCGCTTATGGAGCACGGCAGCTAACGTGCCGCAGATCACCACGCCATGTGATGGTCGGCACCGCGTCGAACTTACCGGACCGTCCACCGAGCCTGCGCCGCCATTTCGATCCCGGCCCGCCAAGGCCTGGCCTAAACTGCTCTTCGTGGAAGGACTGATCACTCGCCAGCACAACCGCGCCGTCGAGTTGGGGGGGGTGGGTGACTGTCGTCAGGCCAGATATTTTGAGGACGAACTTCGCCGCCAACTCGATGCGCTCGGTAGACAGTCGGCAGTCTTGCAGGCGGCACTGGCCCGGAAATCTCTCCTGGGACAAATCGGCCAGATACATTGCATTCAGGGTGAGCTTCGGGCGTGTGCGATCGAGCGCCGAAGGCTCGCGGACATGATTTCGGCCATCTCTCAGCGATTCCCCACCGCCGGTAACCGCGCCCCATAGGTACCCCGGAGCAGACCGTCGCCCGGGAACGCCTGGAGACCCTATGTGACCGTCACGTTCATGGTGGCCAGCACGTAATCGTTTCGGATTGTTCCGTTTCCGTACGGGATGGCCCACTTGTAGGTTGCGGTGATCGTCGCGGTGCCCGGCCCCACGGCCGTCAGCGCCCCGGTGTTGTCAACGGTGGCAACCGCGGCGTTGCTGGTGGTGTAAATCGTGCGCGGGTCGCCGGTTTTGTCTGCTGACGCCCCCACACCCTGGTAGGCCGACACTGTCAGCTGCGCGCGTTGCCCAACTGAGTAGGACGGGCTGAGGAAGTCCGACTTCTTGTCCCGCAGCGTGAAGCCGACGTTCGGAACAGGAGTACCGATCAGATTCGGGGCAACATTGTCGGCGGCAGTGTATTTCGGCTGCAGCGGTTCGGTTTTGATGAGATAGAGCGGCGCATCGAGGTTGGGGTTGGGGAAGTAGTACTGCACTCCGGTGAAGGAGTACGTGCGGGCATCAGCACCGGTACCAAGAACAACCTGGGCGTCCCCGGTTACTAGAAGTTTCGGTGGCGCCGTGAGAATTTCGTTAGCCGACCACGGCAGTGACGTCGAGGTGACAGTGGTTGAGTAAGACTTGGCGTTGGTCTCCGACTCCGACTTGCCGTACTTGCCAGCAACCTCCAGTCCCAGAATCTTCTCAATCGGTGACCAGGAGGCTTTGCCGCTGACCTCCCAGTTGGACCCCCGCGTCGTCGAGGTCGACGAGTTGACGCTGCGATTGATCGAACCCGGCGCATCCCCGGTGTTGTCGGCGCTGATCTGCCGGGTGTAGCCGGGGTCGCCGGGCGGGTTCTCGTTGAACTGAACGTTGTTCATGCTGATGGCGATCGGAGGCTTCCTGCTGTCGGTGTTTGCCAGGAACCAGGACAGCAGCTCCCTGGCCCCTGCATCGGATGAGGTCAGCGTCCGGGTCGTCGCCGGTGGTTCGAGCAGCGCGTACTGGCCGGGCACCGTGAAGGTCTTGCGATCCGACCCCACGGTGGCGACATCTTGGATGGTGTAGCTGGAGCCGGAGTCGGTCTTCATCCAGCCGTTGACGACGTACGGGGTCCCGAACAGGTAGATGACCGGGTCGGTGTGGAACGTGACGGTCCAGGAAGGACCGGTTCCAGCCTGGCAGTCGCCGCCGACGCAGGCCGTGAAGGTAGCGCGGGTGTCGGAGGTGTAGTCGAGTAGCCCCTCGAACTCGAAGTGCGCGGTCTCCCCCGGCTTGAACACGTCCGCTCCCTGGGGGGGATATCCCAGCAGCGCCGGTGTGGACTGGATCGAGGTCAGTTTGATGGGATACCCGGTGAGGTTCAACAGGTCGAAGGTCTGATGGCTGCGGGGATCAGAGCTGACGGCTCCGACCGGAGCAGGCCTGGGGACCTGCACGGTGACCTCCACGGTGCGGCTTCGCAGCGGGTTGAACAGGTTGAAGCCGCTGTCGGCGACCGCCACGGTGAAGACGTCATCGCCGACGTAGTCGAGGCCCGGTGTGTAGGTGTAGGTGCCGTTGGGGGCGATCTGGACGGTGCCGTATCGCGGAGTCGTCGTCAGCCGGTAGGTCAGGGCGTCCGCCTCGGGATCGCGGACGCCGAGTGTTCCCACCAGGTCACCGTTCAGCGTCGTCAGATACCGATACGGATCCGCCGTCGGCAGCTGGTTGAACAGACTGCGGCGCACTAGCAGCAGCGCCCCGGAGGCCCATTCGTTCAATGGGCCGCGCGGCAGGGTCGCCAGCCAGGCCGAGGTGGAGTCAAACCAGTCGACAACGGCCGCGTTAGCCAGCTGCGGTAGATCCATCGCCGCAAGCGAGGCCGCCGCGGCGGGGGCTGCCGCCGCCCGCAGCGTTGCCCCCCGCAACACCCGGGCGGGCGCCTCTGATTGAACAGCAGTCGGTGCGAAGCCGACGGCCGCTGTTGTCGGCGACGCCGGTGGCATCGGTCCGTTCGCCGGCGTCGCAAGATCCTCCACCGGTCCCCGCAGGACATCCGCCGACACCGCGGGCTGAAGCACCAAGGGCCTCCTGTCACTCCCGGCCACGTCGGGCGCCACTGCGGACGTCATCCGAGTCCTCACCGAGGATGCGGGCCGGGCGGGCTCGCCCACCAACCGCGTCGCGGTCGGGGCCGAGGCCATCCCGCCGCGAGGCGCGTCTGAGGAGTTTCCGCGACCCGAGCGCGCGGTCGCGACTGGCGACCGGCTCGTCGTTGCCGCAGCGACTCGGCTGCCCGGGGCCGACGTCGTGGAGTTCGCCGCGGCCCTGCTTGTGTCGTTGGCGGAGGTGTCGTCGGCATGGGCGGCTCCGGCTCCGGCCAGCGCCAATCCCACCCCCAGCGCGCCCGCACCCAGCCATGCATAGGGCTGGCGGTGGCGAGTACCCCGCCGACCCCGCCGCTGCACCGGACCCTCGAACATATTCCGTTGTACGTCTGCATGATTCACGACGGTTTGACCCTCCCGGAAATGTGGTGACGAACGCGAAAATGACGGTAATCGGATCGTGGATGCGCCAACATCACGGCCGGTGAACCCTGGGTGACCAGCACCTAAACAATGCGGTGGCCCCGACGGCGACCGCACCGATTAGCGGGGTCTGTGAATAGCTGACGCGGGGCGTTGGCCGTTGGTGTCACAGTCGGCTTCGTGACCTTCGTGCTCGATCCGGCGCTGCCGGTGCTGCTGCGGCCCGACGGCGCCGTGCAGATCGGCCATCAGGCACTGGATGCGAAGTTCGAATCGGATAAACCGCTTTGCTCCTGACGCCGGAATCCGCCGCTGTCGGCTCCGGTCGTTTGATCTCGCCTCGTTCTGCGTCCGGGTGGTGCCCACCGCAATCCATCCTGAGACCCCGAGCAGCACCGGATCGTGCTGGACGGGGACACCGGCTGGCGGCGGCTAGTTAGGCGCTCCGCGTCAGGTAGTTGTGGACGGTCTCGGTGGTTATGCCGGCCATGCGGGCGATCTCCTCGACGCTCATGCCGCGGGCGGTCATGTCGGCAAGTGCAGTGGCGGCGTCCTGGCGGTGGGTGGCGCGGCGGGACTCGGCTGTTGCGTGGAGGTCGGCGAGTTTGTCGTCGAGCCAGATGTCGACTTCGAGGAGTCGGCGGTTGGCGGCCAGGAAGGCCTTAAGGGACCGTAGGTCCGCTCTTGCGTCGTCGAGGCGCTGGCGGCGCACCGCCTGACGGGCTTGCCTTGCTTGAGCTCTCTTGTTTCTCGTCGACTCTGTGTATGCCATAGCACTTCACGCTAACGCTCATACTGCTCTCATGCAGCACACCCACTAAACCTCTCAATTAGCCTTGTTCTCACTGATTCACATTCAATCACATTGCATCACAACCTTTTTCAAATATTGCCTAGCACACCTCTTGCAATCAGGTCACGGGTTAGCATCGCCTGAAATCGAGGGTTGGTGATGTCGAGTTGATGACTCTGCACAAGCTCACTGCCGGTGATGGATATCAGTACCTGATCCGGCAAGTGGTGGCGTTGGATGACACCCGTCGTGGCCGCGCGTCTTTGGCGGATTACTACTCCTCCAAGGGAGAGACGCCGGGGCGATGGATGGGCGGCGGACTGGCGTCACTGGGTCAACCAGTGGGCCGAGATCCGGGGGATCCGTTGGTCGCCGAGTACTGGACGGTGGATGAGGGTTCGGAGGTTTCCGAGCCTCAGATGAAGGCGCTTTTCGGTGAGGGTCTACACCCCAACGCCGAGAAGATCGCCGAGATTCTGCTCGATCGTGGCGCCGCTGTCGCCGCAGCGGCGTCGCGTTTGGGGCGTCCATTTCGCGTCGACGCGGGGGAGAACGCGTTCATCCGCCGGCTGCGCGAGGCCTACGGCGACTACAACATCAGCGTCGGAGCGAACCGTTCCGCCAAGATTCCTGACGAGATTCGCGCGGAAATCCGGTCGGCGTTGGGGCGGGAGATGTTCGCCGAGGAGCACGGCCGCGAAC
>DAIPYT010000219.1:0-4582 GCA_036782595.1 Mycobacterium sp.
GGCACCTACAACGTCGGCATGTCGTCGTTCACCGATACCAAGGAGCGCGAGAAGACCGTCGACTTCGTCACCTACTTCTCCGCGGGCACTCAGTGGGCGCAGCGGCCGGGCGAGGCGGTCGACCCGAAGAACGCCTGCGGCAAGAAGGTTGCGGTGCAGGCCACCACGATTCAGGAGACCGATGAACTGCCGGCCAAGAGCAAGGCGTGTGTGAACGCCGGGAAGCCGGAGATCCAGATCATCAAGTTCGACGGCCAGGACGCCGTCACCAACGCCGTGGTGCTCGGTCAGGCTGACGCCATGTCGGCGGACTCCCCGGTGACGGCCTACGCCATCAAGCAGAGCAACGGCAAGCTGGAAAGCGCCGGTGCGCTGTTCGACTCCGCGCCCTATGGCTGGCCGGTGAAGAAGGGCTCACCGTTGGCGCAGTCGCTGCTGAAGGCCTTGCAGCACCTGATCGACACCGGCTCCTACAAGACCATCGCCACCAACTGGGGCGTGGAGTCCGGGATGATCGACAAGCCGGTCGTCAACGGGGCGGTCAGCTAACGCCCCATGGCTGTCGAACAGACAGTGCCTGCCGCACCCGCCGCCATCCACGCCGTGCCACTGCGGCATCCATGGCGGTGGGTGGGCGCTGCGACCATCATCGGACTGGTCGGCCTGTTCCTGTACGGGGCGGCCACCAACCGGGCCTACGGCTGGCCGACCTACCGCAAGTATCTGTTCGACCACCGGGTATCCGAGGCGGCGTGGAACACCCTGCAGTTGACCTTCTGGTCGATGTTGCTCGGCCTGGTGCTCGGGGTGATCCTGGCTGTGATGCGGCTGTCGCCGAATCCGATCCTGAAATCGGTGGCCTGGGGGTATCTGTGGATCTTCCGGGGCACTCCAGTCTACGTGCAGCTCGTATTCTGGGGTCTGTTCCCGACGCTGTACCAGAAGATTCAGCTCGGAATTCCCTTCGGGCCCACGTTCTTTCATCTCGATCTGCGCAACCTGTCGATCAGCTTCATCCTGGCGATCGTCGGACTTGGTCTCAATGAGGCCGCCTATATGGCCGAAATCATCCGCGCTGGAATCAGTTCCGTTCCCGAAGGACAGATGGAGGCCTCGACCGCTCTGGGCATGTCCTGGTGGATGACGATGCGGCGGGTGGTGCTGCCGCAGGCGATGCGGGTGATCATCCCACCCACCGGCAACGAGCTGATCAGCATGCTCAAGACCACCTCGCTGGTGACCGCGGTGCCCTACACCCTTGAGCTTTACACCCGAACCCGGGATATCTCCGCGGTGATCTTCCAGCCCATCCCACTGCTGCTGGTGGCGGCAACCTGGTACCTGGCCATCACCAGTGTGCTGATGGTGGGGCAGTACTACCTGGAGAAGTACTTCTCCAAAGGAATCTCCCGCAAGCTCACCGGCAAGCAACTCGAGGCCCTGGCCAAGGCGCAGGCCGGCGCGAAGGAAGGGCACGTATGACCGCCGCGTCGGAGCGCCCGATGGTCGAGGCGGAGCAGGTCTGCAAGGACTTCGGTGCGCTGTCAGTGCTCAAGGGCGTGACGCTGTCGGTGGAGCGCGGTCAGGTGCTGGTGCTGGTCGGCCCGTCCGGGTCGGGTAAGTCGACGTTCCTGCGCTGCATCAACCACCTCGAGAACGTCTCGGCGGGAAGACTTTACGTCGACGGTCAGCTGATCGGCTACCACGAGAGGGCCGGCAAGCTCTACGAGATGTCCCCTCGGGATGCCGCAAAGCAGCGCCGCGAAATCGGCATGGTGTTTCAGCATTTCAACCTCTTTCCGCACCGGACCGCGCTGGACAACGTCATCGAGGCGCCGGTGCACGTCAAGGGCGTGGCCAAATCGGCCGCCACCCAGCGGGCACGCGACCTCCTGCATCAGGTCGGGTTGTCGGCTAAGGCCGATGCCTATCCCGCGCAGTTGTCCGGTGGTCAGCAGCAGCGGGTGGCGATCGCCCGCGCGCTGGCCATGGACCCCAAGCTGATGCTCTTCGACGAGCCCACTTCCGCGCTGGACCCGGAGTTGGTGGGGGAGGTGCTCGGTGTGATGAAGAAGCTCGCGTCAGCGGGTATGACGATGATCGTGGTGACCCATGAGATGGGCTTCGCCCGCGAGGTCGCCGATCAGTTGGTGTTCATGGATGGCGGGGTGATCGTGGAGAGCGGCCCGCCGCGGGAGGTGCTGAGTAACCCCCAGCACGAGCGCACCAAGGCGTTCCTGTCGAAAGTGATGTAGGGCATAGGTTCAGCGCGCGGGAGTCTCCATCCCAAGCGCCTCGAGGATCACCGCCGAATCGGCCGCCGAATCGGCCTCGGCAGGTGCAGGTGCGCGGCCGACTAGGAACCAGGTTCGCATCGCGCCCTTACCCTTGATGTCGATCTCACCACGCTCTTCCAGGACGAACGCGTGCTGCAGCCGCTCGAACACATTCTGCGGCACCTGAATCCGGCCCTCGATATCGGTGGACTCCATCCGGGAGGCGACGTTGACCGCGTCGCCCCACACGTCATAGAAGAACCGGCGGGCGCCCACCACACCGGCCACGACCGGCCCGGCGGCGATTCCCATCCGCATCGGAACCGGCTTGCCGCGCGGATCGCGAAGCTCGGCGACGGCCCGGGACAGATCCAGTGCCAGGTCGGCGATGGCCTCGACATGGTCGCGCCGGGGGGTTGGTACTCCGCTGACCACCATGTAGGCATCGCCGGTGGTCTTGATCTTCTCGAGACCGTGCCGGTCCACCAGTCGATCGAAGGTGGTGTAGAGCCGGTCGAGGAAGCGCACCAGTTCGGTGGGGGAAATCTCACTGGCCTGTTCGGTGTAGCCGGCGATGTCGGCGAACAGGATCGAGGCGTCGTCGTAGCGGTCGGCGATGGTCCCGTGCGCCGGATCTTTGAGCTGTTCGGCGACGGTGGCCGGCAGGATGTTGGCCAGCAGCGCCTCGGAGCGGTTGTACTCCACCTCCATGGCGGCCTCTGCGCGTGACACCTCCCGCATGGCGTACCAGACGGTGAGGAAGATCAGCAGGCAGGCGCCGGCCGTCGTTAAAACGAAGGCCATGTCTAGCGCCCAGCGCGGCTGGATCCCGGTGTCCTGCGGAACCTGGAATTGCAGGTATATCGCCAGTGCCGCACCGATGCTCACCACTGTGCCGGCCATCGCCACATGCTCGATGCCCAGTACCAGCACTGCCAGCGACGCCGATACCAGGTAATAGAACTGCACGCCGGAATCGGTGCCGATCTGCGTACCGACGAAGGTCAGCGAGGCGTATGCGATCGTCACGAAAGCCAGTGCGGGTATGACGTTTCCGAACCGATTGAGCAGTGGGACACACAGGAACAACGCGGCGATGACGATGTTCATCAGGCCGATGTAGAGCACCCGGTCCCCGGTGACGGTCTGCAGCACACCCAGTGTCGCGGTGAGGCCCGCAGAGATCCAGGTGGCCATCGTCAGCACCCGCTGCGGGCGACTGACCGCGTCGGCCCAGTGTTGGTTGCGGGCTGGGGGCTGGCGCTGCAGCCGCTCGCAGTCCGACCGCCACAGCCGTCCCTCCCGGGACAGCCTTTTTCGCTCGGGCCTCACCCTGGCCAGCCTAGCCGGACCGGCGGGCAGCCGCCGAAACGCCGGAAACCCGAGGCAAGTCACGGCACACTAGCCGCAGAACTCTTTGCTGGATTCAAAAGGAGCGGGTGTGGCCGACACCAACGCCGACGGGACCGAAAGCGTCCTGGAGAAGGTCGACGAACTGATCGACGACATGCTGGGCACCGACATCGTCCCGGTCGAACCCGAGGATCCGTGGGAGCGTCGTCAGCGCATCCTGGACTCCTGGACGGCGATCATCCTGGCGATCGCCGCCGTCGCCACCACCTGGGCGTCGTTTCAGGCCAGTCAGTGGTCGAACGCACAGTCCGACGCGCAATCGGCCTCGGCCATCCAACGCAGCGACGCCAACCGGGCCGCTTCGGAGTCCACCAGCCAGTCCGTTGTCGACTCCCAGATGTGGATCTCGTGGGTGGAGGCGACGGCATCAGGGCAGAAGGACCGGGCCGGATTCCTGCGGGATCGGTTCTCCCCGGCGCTGGACAAGTCGCAGAAGGAGTGGCTGGGCACCGTGCCGGTCGACGGCGACGGCAACCCCGCCCGGGTGCCCGACGGCACCCCGCTGAACCTGGTCAGTTACATCGTGCCGGCACAGGTGCAGGCCGACGCACTGTCCACCAAGGCCGAGGAGAGCCTGGCCGACGCCGACTATGCGAGTAACACCAGCACCCGCTACGTGATGCTCGCCGTCCTGTTCGCCCTGGTGTTGTTCTTCGCCAGCGTGGCGACCAAGTTCACCTCACCGAAGATTCAGGTGGCGCTGATTCTCACCGGTCTGCTGCTGCTGTTCACCACGACGGTGCGGATGTTCATGCTGCCGCAGATGTTGATGTGATGGAGATCCACACCACCTCGGCGAGCATGGAGATCAATGCGCCGCCGGAGCGGGTCTGGGCGGTTGTCACCGACATCACGGTGATGCCGCGGTTCAGCACCGAACTCCTCGCCGTGGA
>DAIPYT010000220.1:0-4549 GCA_036782595.1 Mycobacterium sp.
CGCGGGCGGAGTGCATGGCCAGTTGGGGTGCGCCCACATCGACCGTCGGGATACCGGTGCGGGCTGCGGTCATCGGTCCGATGGTGGATCCGCACGGCAGATCGGCCCGGTGCTCGTAGCGCTGTAGCGGTACTCCGGCCTGGCGGCAGGCCAGTTCGAACGCTGCTGCGGTGCGTCCGTCGGTGGCGTACCGCAGGTTCGGTTGGACCTTGAGAACCGGACCGGCGTTGACGTGGATCAGATGCCCGGGCTCGTGGCGTTCCGGGTAGTTCGGATGGGTGGCGTGGGCCATGTCGCCGGAGGCCACCATCGACGCGGTCATCAACCGCAGGAAGTCTTCGCGGTCCCCGCCGCGGGTGAGCACGATGCGTTCGCACGTGGTGCTCAGCAAGTCCGACTGGGCACCGTGGTCGGAAGTGGAGCCCACTTCTTCGTGGTCGAACAGGGCCAGCACGGGAACGTACCGGCCTGGCTCGGCGGCCAGCAGCGCCTCCAGTCCGGCGTAGCAGGTGCCCTGATTGTCCAGCCGCGGTGCGCTGATCAGGTCCTCCTCGACGCCGATCAGCCGGGATGGGTCCAAGACGTGGGTCATCAGGTCTGCGGAGAGCAGGTCCGCCGGCGCGACACCGGCCTGTTCTGCGACCCAGCGGTGCAGGGACCGGGGCCGCTCCCCGGCGCCCCAGACCGCGTTGAGGTGGCGCTGCGGATTGAGGCTGACCGAGTTCCGGTCCTCGGCGAGGTGGATGGCCAATTGCGGGACCCGCAGCAATGGCGCGTCGAACCGCACCAGCCGGTGCTCCAGGTGGCCGCGTTCGTCGCGAAGGGATATCCGTCCGCTCAGGCCCAGATCACGGTCCAACCAGGAGTTCAGCCACGCTCCGCCGTAGGGCTGCAACGCCACGACCTGCCAGCCGGCCACCGCGCTGTCGGGGTGCTGTTTTACCCGCAGATTCGGGCTGTCGGTATGGGCACCGACGATCCGGAACGGGGCCTGCTCGGGCGTACTGTGCCAGGCGACCAGCGACCCGGCACGCACCGTGAAGAACCTCCCCGAGGCCGCATTCCAGCGGTCGGTCTCGCCCAGCTCGGTATAGCCGGCCTCGCGCAGTCGCGAGGCCACCGTCGCGCAGACGTGGAACGGGGACGGGGAGGCGTCGATGAAGTCGCACAACCCCTGTGCGCTGGCCGATGTGGACATGGTGACCATCATTGCCGAGACCGACCGCAGCTCCGGCCGGACGGGTGCGATTCTGTCAGTTACCTCTGGCATCATCGAGTGCATGTTCGGACATTTGTTCGATAGCACCGACGATACGGCCCTTATCGCCGCCATCAGTGAGTGGAACGCCGCCGAGGCGGCCGCCGCTGCCCACAAACTCGCCGCCGTCGCCGAACTGACCCGCCGCCGCTGCGCCGAGGGCGAACGGGCGGACTGGTCCTGCGACGACTGGGATTCCGCGGCCGCCGAGGTGTCGTCAGCACTCGGTGTCGGCCACTCCCGCGCCTCGGGGCAGATGCATCTCGCGCTCGCACTGCGGCTGCGACTCCCTCGAGTGGCCGAGGTGTTTCTCCGCGGTGCGCTGAGCGCGCGCGTCGTGGCCGCGCTCGTCTGGCGAACGGCGTTGGTCTTGGACCCTGAAGCGCTGGCGGCGATCGACGAGGCTCTGGCCGGGCAGGCCGACCGCTGGGAGGCGTTATCCCAGTACAAGCTGGAACAGGCGATCGACGTCTGGGTAGACAGGATCGACCCCGGGGCTCTGCGGCGCACCCGATACAGCGTCCGCGGCCGCGATGTGTCGATCGGGTCCGCCAGCCCGGAAAGCGGCACCGCGTCGCTGTGGGGAAGGCTGCTGGCCGGCGATGCCTTGCTGCTGGAGCGCCGCCTGTCCGAGATGGCCCACGCCCTGTGTGACGACGATCCCCGCACCGCCGGCCAACGGCGCGCCGACGCGCTCGGCGCACTGGCGGCGGGCGCCCAGCATCTGACATGCCAGTGCGACAACGAGGACTGCCCATCCTCGACGCCCGACGGGCGCGCCGGCAATGTGGTCATCCATGTCCTGGCCGACGCCGACGCGCTGACCGCCGAACCCGACCCGCAGATGTCCGGCGAGCCCTCGGCCGCCGACGATTCCACGTTATCGGCACCCGGGTCGGCCGCCCTCATCGGCGGAGGTGCGGTACCGACGCCACTACTCGCCGAGTTGATTCGAGATGGCGCCAAGGTGCGTCATCTGCGTCGGCCTCCCGACGCCACCGAACCCCAGTACCGGCCGTCGACCGCGCTGGACGAATTCATCCGTCTGCGGGACCTCACCTGCCGCTTTCCCAACTGCGACGAGCCGGCCGAGTTCTGTGACATCGATCATGCGATCCCGTGGCCCTTCGGGCCCACGCATCCGTCGAACCTTCGCGCGGAATGCCGAAAACATCATCTGCTGAAAACATTCTGGACAGGACCGGGCGGCTGGAGCGATGTTCAGTATCCAGACGGCACGATCGTGTGGACCTCACCTACCGGGCAGACCTACACCACCCAGCCGGGCAGCCGACTGCTGTTCCCGCGATGGAACACCACGACCGCCACGCTGCCGAAGCTGTCCAGCCCGGACCACGACCGCGGGCTGATGATGCCGATCCGGCGACGAACCCGCGCCGCCGACCTTGCCCGACGCGTCATCCGCGAGCGTGCGCTCAATGACGCTTACGTCGCCGAACGGAACCGGCCGCCACCGTTCTGATGGCCGGACCGCTTAAACGAGGACCGCGTCCAGCGCCGAATAGAACAGACCGAGTCCGTCGTCCGAAGGCCCGGTCAGCGGTTCGGTGGCGTGTTCGGGGTGCGGCATCAGTCCGACCACCCGGCCGTTGGCCGAGCTGATACCGGCGATATCGCGCATGGACCCGTTGGGGTTGTCGGCGTAGCGGAACACCACCCGGCCTTCGCCTTCCAGCTCGTCGAGCACGGATTCGCTTGCCACATAACGACCTTCGCCGGATTTCAGTGGAACCAGGAGTTCGGCACCCGACTCATAGCGGGAGGTCCACGCGGTGCTGATGGAATCCACCGTCAACCACACGTCACGGCAGATGAAGTGCAGGCCTGCGTTGCGGGCCAGCGCCCCCGGCAGCAGGCCGGCTTCGCACAGGATCTGAAAACCGTTGCAGATACCCAGTACCGGCATACCGCGTCCGGCGGCGGTGATGACCTCCGTCATGACCGGGGCGAATTTGGCGATCGCGCCGCAGCGTAGGTAGTCGCCGTAGGAGAAGCCGCCTGGCACCACGACGGCGTCGACACCCTTGAGGTCGTGGTCACCGTGCCACAGGCCGACCGCTTCGGCGCCCGCCAGTCGCACGGCGCGGGCGGCGTCGACGTCGTCGAGGGTTCCCGGGAAGGTGATCACCCCGACGCGTGCATTCACGCCGGATCCCGGGTGACGGCCCAGTCTTCGATGACGGTGTTGGCCAACAGCGATTCCGCGATCTCAGCCAGTTCGTCATCGGTCACTGTCGCGTCGACCTCCAACTCGAACCGCTTGCCCTGCCGGACCTCCGAGACGCCGGGATGGCCCAGCCGGCCGAGCGCTCCGACGATCGCCTGGCCCTGCGGGTCGAGGATTTCGGCCTTCGGCATCACGGTCACAACTACCCGGGGCACTCAGGCTCCTTATGTCGAGGGGTTGGTGCGCCGCTGATCCTACCGGCGGATCTAAGGACACGACCCGATGTAGGCCGTGCACAGCGGCGCGCCCAGCGCATCAAGGACTGCGGTGTCCGTCACCGCAGGCCACGGTGTTCGGGTGGGCGCCTGCGACCACAGCGCCAGTTCGGTCACGGTGCTGTTGAACGGATCAGCCAGGAGGTACTGGTGCAGGACGACCGGACCGCTGACCGCCGCCGCCACCCGGTCGGGCTGGTCGACGACGAGCGATGCGGAGGCGGCCGGGTTGGTGGACTGGCAGGCCTTCAGCGCGGCAGCAGCGGCGATCACCGTGTCCTGGGCCAGTTGGCCGCCGCGCCAGGTCTCGCCGGTCCAGTGCAGGACCTGGGCCTGCAGCTGCCACTGACCATCGGGGTTGGAGACCACCGAGCGCTCCGCGACGGCGTAGCTGCGAGCATCGCCGGCGACCGGCCCGGTGCCGCAGAGTTCCTCGAATCGGAAGCGTGCCGGGCGGGCGGTCACGGACAGGCCGGCCAACTGCGGCCAGGAATAGACGGAGTCGAGCGGAATCGCCGAGGGGGTGATCCACGCGGAGTCCGGGATGCGGTTGCAGGCGGGCGGGCAGTTGCCGGCCGGTTCGGCCGATACCGGTGTTGCGCCGCCGATGGAAGATGCCATCAATACAGACCCGATGCAGGAGGCCACCACAACCGGTGTCAGGACCATCCGCATCCGCCGCCTCCTGTGAGCGCGCACAATCGTAAGCATGGAACTGACGCATTTCGGTCATTCGTGCCTGCTCGCGGAGTTTGGTGTCGGGAGCGGTGTCAGCCGGTTGCTGTTCGACCCCGGCAATTTCTCCCACGGCTTCGAGGGCATCACCGG
>DAIPYT010000221.1:0-4536 GCA_036782595.1 Mycobacterium sp.
GCTTCGCCTGCCCCCGAGGCTTCGCCTGCCCCCGAGGCTTCGCCTGCCCCCGAGGCTTCGCCTGCCCCCGAGGAATCAGCCCACCGCCGCTCCCCGAAGAAGGTCAGCAGCATCACCCGGGTCATGTAGAAGGCGGTGATCGCCGCCCCGAGAAGGGTTGTCCCGCCGAGCAGCAGGCCCTTGACTCCGCCTGCGTTGAAAGCGGTTTCGATGATGGCGTCCTTGGAGAAGAATCCGGCGAACGGGGGGACTCCGATGATGGCCAGATAGCCGAGGCCGAAGGTGGCATAGGTGATCGGTAGCAGCGTGCGCAGGCCGCCGTATCGGCGCATATCGGTCTCGTCGTTCATGGCGTGCATCACCGATCCGGCGCCCAGGAACAGTCCGGCTTTGAAGAAGCCGTGGGTGAGCAGGTGCAGGATCGCCACCGCGTAGCCGGCCGGCCCGAGGCCGGCGGCGAGCACCATGTAGCCGATCTGGCTCATGGTGGAGGCGGCCAGTGCCTTCTTGATGTCGTCCTTGGCGCAGCCGATGATCGCGCCGAACAGCAGGGTGACCGCGCCGACGATGACCACCGCGGTCTGGGCGGCCGGGGCCAGGTTGAACACCGGGCCGGAGCGCACGATCAGGTAGACCCCGGCGGTCACCATGGTGGCGGCGTGGATCAGCGCCGAGACGGGGGTGGGGCCTTCCATCGCGTCGCCGAGCCAGGACTGCAACGGCACCTGCGCGCTCTTACCGCAGGCGCCGAGCAACAGCAGCAATCCGACGGCGTTGAGGGTGCCGTGGCTCATCTGCGGGGCGGCGTCGAACACGGTGCTGAAGGTGACCGACCCCACGCTGGCGAACAGGACCATCAAGGCGATGGCCAATCCCATATCGCCGACCCGGTTGACGACGAAGGCCTTCTTGGCGGCGGCGGCCGCACTGGGTTTGTAGGACCAGAACCCGATCAGCAGGTAGGACGCCAGGCCCACGCCCTCCCAGCCGGTGTAGAGGCCGAGATAGTTGTCGGCCAGCACCAGCAGCAGCATCGCCGCGACGAACAGGTTGAGGTAGGCGAAAAACCTTCTGCGGTCGGGGTCATGGGCCATGTAGCCGATCGAGTAGAGGTGGATCAGTGCACCGACGCCGGTGATCAGCAGCACGAAGCACACCGACAGCGCGTCGAGTTGCAGACCGAAGTCGACCCGCAGCACCCCGACCGGAACCCAGGAGAACAGCGTGTGGTGTATGACGCGGTCCTCGGCGGGTAGACCCAGCAGATGGGTGAAAAGCGCAGCGCCGCAGACGAAGGAGCCGATCACCGTCGCGCAGCCCAGCAGATGCCCCCAGGCGTCGGTGGCCCGGCCGCCCAGCAGCAGGATGATCGCCCCGGCCAGCGGAAGCGCGATGGTCAGCCATAGAAGTGTCGTCATGTTAGTTCCGCAGGAGGTGGGACTCGTCGACGTCGGCGTTGCGACGGGTGCGGAAGATCGCGACGATGATGGCCAGGCCGACCACCACTTCGCAGGCCGCGACGACCATGGTGAAGAAGGCCACCGCCTGACCCTCGAGTTCGCCGTGCATCCGGGCGAAGGTGACGAATGCCAGATTGCCGGCGTTGAGCATCAACTCCACACACATGAACATCACGATGGCGTTCCTGCGCAGCAGCACGCCGGCGGCGCCGATGGTGAACAGTAGCGCCGATAGGTAGAGGTAGTGCGCCGGAGTCACTGCGTCAAATCCCTGCGGGCAACCCGGATGGTGGCGCTGACCGAGGACTCGGCGTCGGATCCGTCGGGCAACCGGGCCGGGGTGTCGACGGCGTTGCGGCGGGCGAAGACCCCGGGGTTGGGCAGCGGGGTCGGGCGGCCGACGCCCCGGAAACGCTCGATGGCCATATCGCGCTGAGTCTTGCGCGGCTCCAGACGTTCCCGATGGGCGAGGATCATGGCGCCGAGGGCTGCGGTGATCAGTAGCGCGCTGGTCAGTTCGAAGGCCCACAGGTGGCGGGTGAAGATCAGCTCGGCCAAGCCCTCGACATTGCCCTGCTCGTTGGCTTTGGCCAGCCCGATGAAGCCGCCGGTCTTGGCGCTGCCGATCCCGGCGATCAGCAGCACCCCGAAGCCCAGACCGGCCAGCACAGCGGCAACCCGTTGTCCGCGAATGGTTTCCACCAGCGACTGGGCGGAGTCGACTCCGATCAGCATCAGCACGAACAGGAACAGCATCAGCACCGCGCCGGTGTAGACCACCACCTGTACCACGCCCAGGAACAGAGCGTCCTGCACTGCGTAGAGCGCAGCCAGTGCGATCATCGTTGAGGCGAGGAACAGCGCGGAGTACACCGCCTTGGGGGCGGCGACGACCCCGATGGCACCGACCACCGATACGGCGCCGAGCACCCAGAACGCGATCGCCTCGGCGTTCATGCGTTGGGCCCCTTGACGTTGCCCCGGTAGTAGTCGTCGTCGGTACTCCCCGGCGCCATCGGGTGCGGCGGAGCCTCCATACCCGGCTGCAGTGGTGCGAGCAGTTTGTCCTTGCCGTAGATCAGGTCGCCGCGGTTGTCGTCGGCCATCTCGTAGTCGGCGGTCATGGTCAGCGCGCGGGTCGGGCACGCCTCGATGCACAGTCCGCAGCCGATACAGCGCAGATAGTTGATCTGGTAGACCTGTCCGTAGCGCTCACCGGGGGAGAATCGCTCCGCCTCGGTGTTGTCGGCACCCTCGACGTAGATGGCATCGGCCGGGCAGGCCCAGGCGCACAACTCGCAGCCGATGCACTTCTCCAACCCGTCGGGGTAGCGGTTGAGTTGGTGGCGACCGTGATAGCGCGGTGCGGTCGCTCCGGGCTTCTCCGGGTACTGCTCGGTGATCGGCCGTTTGAACATGGTGGCGAACGTGACGCCGAAGCCGGCAACGGCATCGATGAATTTAGGGCGCGGCATTGGCGGCCTCCTTGACCGGAAGCGGCGGAACCGGGAAGGACCCGTCCGACGGGGGTGGCGGCAGCGGTGGCGTGCCCTTGGTGCGTCTGCGTCGCAACGCACTTATGCCCATCAACACGGCCAACAACACGGCCGCCGCAATGAGATTCGGGATGACGCCGCTGCGCCCGGTGATCCGCAGGACGGCGACGATGAGGATCCACGCCAGCGACACCGGGATCAGCAGCTTCCAGCCCAGCGCCATGAACTGGTCATAACGCAACCGGGGCAGCGTGGCGCGCAGCCACATGAAGACGAACAGGAACGTCCACACCTTGATCACGAACCACAGCAGCGGCCACCACCCGGTGTTGGCGCCCTCCCACAGGCTGATCGGCCACGGCGCCCGCCACCCGCCCAGGAACAGCGTGCTGGCCAGCGCCGAGACGGTGGTCATGTTCACGTACTCGGCGAGATAGAACATGGCGAACTTCAGCGAGGAGTACTCGGTGTGGAAGCCGCCGACCAGTTCACCCTCGGCTTCGGGGAGGTCGAACGGGGCGCGGTTGGTCTCCCCGACCATCGCGGTGAGGTACACCGCGAAGGACGGCAGCAGCAGGAAGACATACCAGGTGTGGGTCTGTCCGGCGACGATCCCGGAGGTCGACATAGTGCCCGAATAGAGGAACACCGAGGCGAAGCAGAGCGCCATCGCGATCTCGTAGGAGACCACCTGCGCACTGGATCGCAGGCCGCCCAGCAGTGGGTAGGTGGACCCGGATGCCCAGCCCGCCAACACGATTCCGTACACGCCGATCGAGGTGATCGCCAGGATGTAGAGCACCGCGACCGGAAGGTCGGTCAACTGCAGTGGTGTGTCGTGTCCGAAGACCGACACCACCGGGCCCAGTGGGATCACGGCGA
This sequence comes from Mycobacterium sp., assembly GCA_036782595.1. Taxonomy (GTDB): domain Bacteria; phylum Actinomycetota; class Actinomycetes; order Mycobacteriales; family Mycobacteriaceae; genus Mycobacterium. Next base: position 3,839 of record DAIPYT010000221.1, read on the forward strand.
ACGCCATGATCGCGGTGATGACCGAGATGGCCGGTGCCATCAGGTAGATCGGCTTATCCACCCCGGCCGGGATGAGGCCTTCTTTGAGCGCCAGTTTGATGCCGTCGGCGAGCGACTGCAGCAGGCCGAACGGACCCACCCGGTTGGGGCCGTAACGCATCTGCATGCGGCCCAGTATTTTTCGCTCCGCCAAGATCGCCACCAGAACGGTGATCAGCAGGAAGGCGAAGACCGCCACCGCCTTGATCAGGATCAGCCACCACGGGTCGTGGCCGAACACCGCCGGGTCCGGATGTCTCACATTCGGCCCCCCTTGAGTTGGGCGGAGGCCTCGATACGGACCACCGCGCCGGACGTCACACCCAACTGACTGTGCACCGAGGTGTCGGAATTCAGCGGGAGCCACACCACCTGATCGGGCATCGCGGTGCGCACCAGAGGCAGGGTCAGCGATCCCCGCGCGGTCGACACCGTCACGGTATCGGCGGCGCCGATGGCCGCTGCGGTGGCTGGCGACAACCGTGCCAGCGGCAGTCGCGCGGTCCCGGCCAGATATGGCTCACCGTCCTGTAAACGGCCGTGATCCAACAACATTCGCCAGCCGGCCAGGACCGCCTCGTTGGCCTGCAGTGCGGGGGCGGGCCGGGCGGGGACGTCGGGGTCGGCCGGGCGTGGGCCGGCCCAGGTGCCCAGCGCCG
>DAIPYT010000222.1:0-4466 GCA_036782595.1 Mycobacterium sp.
ACATGCCGTGGATCAGTCTGGAGGACGAGATCCGGGCGATGCTTTTCGCGATCCGTACCACCGACCTTTCCGGTCCGGTCAACTTCACCGGCCCGGCACCGGTGACCAACGCTGAGTTCACCGCGGCGCTGGGGCGGGCGATGAACCGCCCCGCGCCGTGGCCGGTCCCGGGTATCGCGTTGAAGACCCTGCTCGGAGAATTCGCCCAGGAGGGTCTGCTCGGTGGGCAACGGGCCATCCCGGCCGCACTGGAACGCGCCGGATTCGCGTTCCATCACAACACCATCGGCGAGGCTCTCGGCTACGCCACCGGGTCGACCCGAAGGTAGTACCGTCGGTTGGATGCGGCAGTCCATCCGCTCCAGCGACGCCCCGGTGCAGATCCGCCAACTCCGGATGCTGGACTACCTGGCCGCCTGGGAGCTTCAGCGCGAGACTGCCGAGGCGCGGATCGCCGGCGGCCCGGACACCCTGCTGCTGCTGGAACATTCGACGGTATACACCGCAGGCAAGCGCACCGAGGACCACGAGCGTCCGCGTGACGGCACCCCGGTGATCGACACCGACCGTGGCGGAAAGATCACCTGGCACGGGCCCGGCCAGTTGGTGGGCTATCCGATCATCGGATTGGGTGAACAACTCGATGTGCTCAATTACGTTCGGCGCCTTGAACAGTCGTTGATCGCGGTGTGCGCCGAGTTCGGGCTCGATGCGGGCCGGGTGGACGGCCGTTCCGGGGTATGGCTGCCGGCTGACGCCGCATCCGGGGCCGGCCGACCCGCCCGCAAGATCGCCGCGATCGGCATCCGGGTGGCCCGCGCCACCACGCTGCACGGCTTCGCCCTGAACTGCGACTGCGACCTGGGCGCCTTCTCGTCGATCGTGCCGTGCGGGATCGCCGATGCGGGTGTGACATCGCTGACTGCCGAGCTGGGCCGGCGGGTCGGGGTCGATGACGTCCGCGACCGGGTCGCCGGTGCGGTGTGCGACGCACTCGACGGGCGTCTGCCGGTGACGACTCCCGTAGCATCTCAGTTGTGAGCGTTGATCGGGAAGGCCGGAAGTTGCTGCGCCTCGAGGTGCGTAACGCCGAGACCCCGATTGAGCGCAAACCGCCGTGGATCAAGACCCGCGCCCGGATGGGACCGGAATACACCGCGCTGAAGGGACTCGTCCGCCGCGAGGGTCTGCACACCGTCTGCGAAGAAGCCGGCTGCCCCAATATCTTCGAATGCTGGGAGGACCGCGAGGCCACCTTCTTGATCGGCGGGGAGCAGTGCACCCGGCGCTGCGATTTCTGCCAGATCGACACCGGTAAGCCGGCCGAACTCGACCGCGACGAGCCGCGCCGGGTGGCCGAGAGCGTGGCCGCGATGGGCCTGAAGTACGCCACCGTGACTGGCGTCGCCCGTGACGACCTGCCCGACGGCGGTGCGTGGCTGTACGCCGAAACGGTCCGGGCGATCAAGAGACTCAACCCGACGACCGGCGTGGAACTGCTCGCCCCGGACTTCAACGGCCAGGCCGACCTGCTGCGGGAGGTCTTCGATTCCCGCCCCGAGGTGTTCGCCCACAACCTGGAGACAGTGCCCCGGATCTTCAAGAGGATCCGTCCGGCGTTCCGGTATCAGCGCAGCTTGGACGTGCTGACCGCCGCGCGGGAATTCGGCTTGGTCACCAAGAGCAACCTCATCCTGGGCATGGGAGAGACGATCGACGAGGTGCACACCGCACTCTCCGACCTGCACCGCGCCGGGTGTGACATCGTCACCATCACCCAGTACCTGCGACCGTCACCCCGCCACCACCCGGTCGAGCGCTGGGTGCGCCCCGAGGAGTTCGTCGACCTGGCCGGCTACGCCGAGGGCCTCGGGTTCGCCGGGGTGCTGGCCGGGCCACTGGTCCGCTCGTCCTATCGGGCAGGGCGGCTTTTCGATCAGGCTTCGCGGGCCCGCAGACCCTCCGTATCCTGAACAACTATGGCGAAGACCCGCACCCCCGCCGAACTCAAGGCGTCGAAGGCAGAAGCGAAAGCCGCCCGCAAAGCGGCTTCCAAGCAACGGCGGTCGCAGTTGTGGCAGGCGTTCCAGATGCAGCGCAAAGAGGACAGCCGGTTGCTGCCCTTTATGGTGGGCGCGTTCCTGCTGGTGGTGGCCGTCTCCGTGGGCGTGGGCCTGCTGATCGGCGGCTTCACCAAGTGGATGTTCATCGTGCTGGGAATCGTGCTGGGCGTGCTGGTGGCGTTCATCGTCTTCGGACGACGCACCCAGAAGTCGATCTACCGCAAGGCCGAAGGGCAGGCCGGGGCCGGTGGCTGGGTACTGGACAACATGCGTGGGAAGTGGCGGGTCACCAAGACCGTTGCGGTTAACGGCCATTTCGATGCGGTGCACCGGGTGATCGGCCGCCCCGGGGTGATCTTCGTCGGTGAGGGGTCCCCATCGCGGGTCAAATCCCTGCTGGCGCAGGAGAAGAAGCGCACGGCCCGCCTGGTCGGCGTGGTACCGATCTACGACGTCATCATCGGTGACGGCGACGGCGAGGTGCCCCTGGCCAAGCTGGAGAAGCATCTGAACAAGCTGCCGGCCAACATCACGGTCAAGCGGATGGACGACCTCGAGTCCAAGCTCACCGCACTGGGCACCAAGCTGAATCCCGCGGCGATGCCCAAGGGCCCACTGCCGGCGCAGGCGAAAATGCGTGGGGTGCAGCGCACCGTGCGCCGCCGCTGACGTTTGATCGATCCATGAGCCTGCTTGCGTATCTGGGTGCCGCCGTGTCTGTGCTGGCCGGACTGGCAGGGTTGCTGTGGCCTCGACAGGTGAGCGCCGTGATCGGCCTGCAGTTGCCGTCGGCCCTCGGGGTGTCGGAGTTCCGCGCCACCTACGGCGGTCTCTTCGCGGGCGCGGGGGCCGCGGTGCTGCTCCTCGCATCACGGGATGCCGCGCTCGTGCTGGCAGCAGGATGGCTGGGGGCATTCGTGGCCCGTCTCATCTCGCTCGTCGTCGACCGGTCGACGTCGAAAGAGAACCTGGCAGGACTCGGCATCGAGGCCGCGATCGGGACGATGCTGGCGCTGGCCTGACACGGCGGCTGCTAGCGCCGCACCACCGCCGTCGCCGTCAGCCGATCCTGAATCCCCCGGCCCTCGACGTCGGTGAACAGCGCCGGAAGGACCAGTGCGATCAGCAGACCACGCGCCACCGCACGCCCGGTGCCGACATGCATCCGATTATCGACCGACGCGACGCGCAGGCCGAGCAGGTACTGACCGGGTGTGAACCCGAACAGACGCACCGCCACCACCCCGAGAACCAGCCAGATCAGCAACACCGCGGTGGACAGGAAGGCTGCGCTGAACACCCCGAGGGACAGCCCCAGCCCGGCCAGCCCGTAGGCGATCAGCCAGTCCACCAGCAGCGCCACCGCCCGGCGCCCCGGCCGGGCAAGTGAGCCGGGCCCCTGTTCTGGCAGGCCCAGCCGTTGCCCCGGGTACCCGTCGCCCGAACTCAGCGACTGCGGACCGGACAGCCAGGACCCGATTTCGCGTGCCATGCCTCCCAGAATAGGGGCTGGGACGACGCGTAACGTCGGGGAAACATTCGGTTGACGGACGTGCAACATCGGCTCCATAGCGTCAGCGCCGGGTCAGGGAAGCCCCAGACATGACGCAGGCTGCATAAACAAGGAGTAACTACGTGGCGAAGCACCAGACAGCCGACGACATCTTCAAGCTGATCAAGGACGAGAAGGTCGAATACGTCGACATCCGGTTCTGCGACCTGCCTGGTGTCGTCCAGCACTTTTCGATTCCGGCCTCGGCGTTCGACAAGAGCGTTTTCGAGGACGGTCTCGCGTTCGACGGCTCGTCGGTTCGCGGGTTCCAGTCCATCCACGAGTCCGACATGATGCTGTTGCCGGATCCCGAGACGGCACGCATCGACCCCTTCCGGGCAGCCAAGACGCTGAACCTCAACTTCTTCGTCCACGACCCGTTCACCCGTGAGCCGTACTCGCGCGATCCGCGCAACGTCGCGCGCAAAGCGGAGAACTACCTGGCGTCCACCGGCATTGCCGACACCGCCTTCTTCGGCGCTGAGGCCGAGTTCTACATCTTCGACTCGGTGGCCTTCGACTCCAACATGAACGGCACCTTCTACGAGGTGGATTCGGAGTCGGGCTGGTGGAACACCGGAGAGCCGTTCGAGGCCGACGGCAGCGCCAACCGCGGCTACAAGGTGCGGCCCAAGGGTGGTTACTTCCCGGTTGCGCCGTACGACCACTACGTGGATCTGCGCGACGAGATGGCCACCAACCTGATCAACGCCGGCTTCACCCTGGAGCGCGGTCACCATGAGGTCGGCACCGCCGGACAGGCTGAGATCAACTACAAGTTCAACACCCTGCTGCACGCCGCCGACGATGTGCTGCTGTTCAAATACATCATCAAGAACACCGCGTGGCAG
>DAIPYT010000223.1:0-4417 GCA_036782595.1 Mycobacterium sp.
GATGTGGCGATCTCGATCATCATCATGATCATCACGGTGCTGGTCGGCGGCGCCGGCGCGGTCATGGGCTTTTTCTCACTGGCGTTCCTCGACTACTGCCCACCGGAATCGTGCAGTGTCGACGGTGCGGTCACCACGGCCATGGTGACGGTGGGGATCGCCGCTCTGATCGTCCTGACCGGCGTGGTGCTGACAATCGTGCGACTCGGTGCCCGCAAGCCGGCCTGGCCTTTCGCGCTGGGAACGCTCGCCGCCTGTCTCGGTGTGTTCTTCCTCGGAGCGACGGCTTACGTGGCAGTGGTCAGTTGAGTGGCAGTGGTCAGTTGAGCGGCAGTGGTCAGTTGAGCGTCATGCCTTGGCGCGCTTGGCGATGACCTTCTCGACCACATTGTTGAATGTCGAGCCCAGCGGGAAGCCGACGTAGTGGGTGATGAAGACAGCCATCTCGCGCAACTCGGCTTCGGTCATCTCCTGGTTGTGCAGTGCGGCGTTGACCTGAATCTCCGCGAGGTCGGAAAGGCCGAGTGCGGTCACCACCGAGAGCGTGACCAGCCTCTTGTCACGCATCGACAAGCCGGGGCGGCTCCAGATATCGGCGAACAGATGGTCGACGGTCAGCGCGAAGAAGTCGCCCGGCAGATCGGGCATCTCCCAGCCGTAGACCTCTTTCATCTTGTCCAGGCCCTTGCGGCGAATGTCGTCCACACTCAATCCTTTCCGTGCGGCACGCCGAGCCCGGCTGCCAAGGTCCCAAGCGCGATCTGCGCCAGCGGCAACTCCACTCCCACTGAATCCCCCAGGGCAAGAGCAAGACTCAAGTCCTTCTCCCCCAAACCCCGGGTGTGGGTGAATCCGTCGTAGAGCCAGTGCCCCGGCTCGAGGTCGTGCATGTTCTCCCGGATCATGATCGCGCCGGCACCCCCGGTGAGCGCATCGGTGTGACGCACCACCCGCCCCAGGGCCTGCAGATCCAGACCGGCGGCCTCCGCCAATCGCATCGCCTCACAGGCCGCTGCGAAGGAGGTGAAGGTCAGCATGTTGCGGGCCAGCTTCATCCGGGTTCCGGCACCGGGTTCGCCGGCATGGATCACCAACGACGCCCACTGTTTGAAGACCGGCTTGACCCGCTCGTACACATCGCGGGGTGCACCCACCATGGTGGCGAGCTGACCCTTCTCGGCGGCGCCGGCCCCGCCACTGACGGGTGCGTCGATCACGTGAATGCCCTGGGCGCCATAGCGATCGGCAAGTTCCGCGGCGGTGGCAGCGCCGATGGTGGAGTGGATGGCGATGACGGTGCCGGCGCCGGCATGCTCGGCGAGTTCCCCGACGACCTCACGCACCTGTGCGTCGTCGAGCACGGTGACGTCGATCAGGTCCGCGGCGGCGACATCGGTCACGCTGGCGGCAACGGCCGCCCCCGCTTCGGCGAACGGTGCCATCGCCTCGTCGCGGACGTCATAGACGGTCAGTCCGCCAGGCCAGCCGACCAGCCGCATCGCCATCGGGGCACCCATGCTGCCCAGTCCGATGTAGCCGACTCTCGGTTCAGTCACGATCGTCACTCCTGGTCGTCGCCGTGGTCACGGGCGGATGATCTGTCCGCCGTCGACGTTGAAGATCTGCCCGGTAATCCATTGCGCCTCGTCGGACAGCAGGAAAAGGCACATTCCGATCAGGTCCTGCGGCTGGCCCATCCGGCTGAGCGGGATGCGCTTCACGATGTCGTCGACCATCGCCTTCGGCGTGGTGGTCCGATTGGCCTCGGTGTCGATCGGGCCGGGGGCGATGGCGTTGATCCGGATGTTCTGCCAACCCAGCTCTCGGGAAAGTTGTTGGGTCAGGCCGTTGATGCCGACTTTGGCCAGGCCGTAGTAATTGGCGTAGAGCCAAGCCGCCGTGGATGACTGGTTGACGATCGCGCCGCCGCCGCGGGAGGCCATGTTCTTGTACACCGCACGGGTGCAGATCAACGCGCCGTCGAGATTGACGCTCATGAATTTCTTGTAGTAGTCCCAATCGACGGTCAGCAGCATGTCCAGTTTCATCCCGCCGAAGATCGCGGCGTTGTTCACCAGAAAGTCGATACCACCGAACTCGGCGATCGTTCGGTCGGCCATCGCGCCGGCGGATTCGAGGTCGGAGACGTCGACCGGAACGGCGATCGCCCGACCGCCTTCGGCGACGATCCCGGCGGCCACCCGGTCGGCACCCTCGGTGTTGATGTCGGCCACCACCACGGCAGCGCCTTCCCGAGCCAACGCCTCGGCGTAGGCCTGACCGATACCGCCGCCGGCCCCGGTGACGATCGCGACCTTGTCAGTGAACTTCATTCTTCTCCTTCATCGGCGGCCTATACCGCTGTGGCGATGGCCTTCAACTCGAGGTACTCCTCGAACCCGGCCACGCCCATCTCGCGCCCCACCCCGGACTGCTTGTAGCCGCCGAACGGTACGTCCGCGGAGTACCAAACACCCCCGTTGACATTGACGGTGCCGACCCGCAACCGGTTGGCCACCGCCTGCGCGCGTTCCGGATCCCCGCTGAACACGCTGCCGGACAACCCGTATGGCGAATCGTTGGCGATACGGACGGCATCGTCGTCGCCGTCGTGGGCGATGACGGTCAGAACGGGACCGAAGATCTCTTCGCGGGCGACCCGGGCGTCGTTGGTGAGGCCGACGACGACAGTGGGTTCGATGAAGAACCCGCGGTCCCGGCCTGCGGGCCGGCCACCACCGCAAGCGAAACTGCCGCCCTCGGCCAGTGCCAGGTCGAGGTAGGACTGCACCCGGTCGCGTTGGCGCGCGGAGATCACCGGCCCGCAGATTGTCCCGGGGTTGGTCGGTTCACCGGGTTTGATACCGAGCATGGTTGCCGCGGCGGCGGCGGCGGCCTCGTCGTAGTGGGCCCGCGGGACCACCAGTCGGGTGGTGATCGCGCAGCCCTGCCCGGCGTGCACGGAGGCAGTGAAGGCGGCCATCGCGCAGGCGGCGGGCAGATCGGCGTCGTCGAGAACCAGGAAAGCCGACTTTCCACCCAGCTCCAGGAAAACCTTCTTGATGGTCTGCGCACCCGCGGCCATGACCGCCTTGCCGGTCGCGGTGGAACCGGTGAACGACACCATGTCCACCCGCGGATCGCTGGACAGCATCGCGCCGACGCCCATGTCGTCGGAGGTGACGATGTTGACCACACCCGCGGGGATGTCGGTGTGCTCGGCGATCAACTCGCCCAGAACCGCTGCGCACCAAGGGGTGTCCGGGGCGGGCTTGAGGACGACGGTGTTGCCCGCAGCCAACGCCGGGCCGAGCTTGGCGAGGTTGATCTGATGCGGGAAATTCCACGGGGTGATCGCGCCGACGACGCCGACCGGTTCCCGGACCAGGGTGCGCTGGGTCTTGATCCCCATCGGGGAGGCGACTGGGAGATCGGTACGCCACTGGTAGCCCTCCGCGGTATCGGCGGAGAAGGACAGGTCACCGACCGGACCCTCCAATTGCGCAGCAGCGGTGAGCATCCGGGGAGCGCCCGCCTCGGCCATGGTGATCTCGCGCAGTTCCTCGACGTGCTCGCGCATGGCGTCCTGCAACTGTCTGATGCAGCGCACCCGCAGGGCGGTGTCGGTTGACCAGCCGGTGCTGTCGAACGCCCGCCGGGCCGCCGCGATGGCTCGGTCCATATCCGCCGAATCGGCATTGGCGGCGGTGCCCAGAACTTCCTCGGTGGCCGGGTTGATCGTCGGAAAGCGACCGGCGCCGCCGGCCACCAGCTGCCCGTCGATGAACAGATCGCTGTTGCGCTCGGCTGCTATCGCCATCCGCGCCGCCCTTCCGATTCCATAGACACCTGTCCGGCAATGTCCTGCTCCGAACACTATCCGCAGCGACTCCGGCGGTGCAAGGGTATGCCGCCTATGCCCCCTCTACGTGCTACGTCACCAGTTTTCCTTGCATTGGTACGGCCACCCGCATTACGGTGGACATGTGTCCAGTGACGTCGTGGCGACCACCGCCCGGGACAGCGGACGCCGGCCCCGCCAAGAAGAGACCTTCCGCAAGTTGGTGGCCGCGGCACTGGAAACCCTGCGCTCCTCCTCTTACGCCGATCTGACGGTGCGGGCGGTGGCGGCGCGCGCCAGCGTGGCCCCGGCGACCGCCTACACCTACTTCTCCTCCAAGAACCATCTGGTGGCCGAGGTGTACCTGGATCTGGTTGCACAGGTGCCGTTCTTCACCGACGTCAACGAATCCCGTCTGAGTCGGGTCCAGCAGACACTCCGCAGCCTGGCCCTGGTGGTCGCCGACGAACCGGAGGTCGCGGCCGCCTGCACTACCGCCCTGCTGGGCAACGACGACGCGGTGCGTCCGGTGCGGGAGCGCATCGGCGCAGAGATCCACAAACGCATCAAGTCCGC
>DAIPYT010000224.1:0-4385 GCA_036782595.1 Mycobacterium sp.
GCCACGGTCACGGCCACCGACACGCTGACCGGATTTCTCGGCGACGAGAAGGCCTTCGCCGCAATGGTCGACCTTCCCGGGGTCAGCGAACGGATGCTGCGTTTCGTCCGGCAACGGTTGGCCGCCTTCATCACCCCGACCGCGGTCCGGTTCAAGGACAACACCGAGTTGCTGCTGCGTCCGGTGCTCCCCGGCGACAGTGAGCGGCTCAACCACCCCTCAGCGGAGTTCTCCAGCGAGACCCTGTACCGCCGGTTCATGTCGATGCGGGCGCCGAGTCCGTCGCTGATCAACTATCTGGTCCAGGTGGACTACATCGACCACTTCGTCTGGGTCCTCGCCGACGGGCCTGACGGACCTGTGGTGGCCGACGCGCGCTTCGTACGCGACGTCGACGACCCCGCGTCGGCCGAGATCGCATTCATCATCGCCGACCCCTACCAGGGCCGCGGGATCGGCAATTTCCTGATGGACGCGATCACCGTCGCGGCCCGAGTCGGCGGTGTGCAGCGCTTCACCGCGCGTTGCCTGGCCGAGAACCATCCCATGCGGGCCATCCTCGAGCGGTTCGGTGTGGAATGGGAACGTGAGGAACCCGGTGTGGTCACCACGGATTTCGAGGTGCCCGACATCGACAAGCTTCGGATCGATTCGATGAAGGTCAACGAAATCCGTTCTATGACAAGGGAGGTCGTTCGCGCCTCAGGGGGCTGACGACACGGAGGTTGGGTGAATGCGCAAAACACTGCTCGCAACCGGGCTAGCCACTGTGGCGGCGGCCGTCGCCGGAAGCGTGTCCAGCCAGAAGGGCGTCCAAGGCTGGTATACGACGATCCGCAAACCGGACTACGTACCGCCCAACGCCGTTTTCCCGCTCGCGTGGACCGCGCTGTACGTCGATATCGCCGCCACCTCCGCGGCGGTGATCGACCGGTTCCGTGCCGAGGGGCAGCCGGCCAAGGCCCGCGGCTACATCGCAGCGCTGGCAACCAATCTGGTGCTCAACGCGGGCTGGAGTTGGGTGTTCTTCGGAAAGCGCAAACTCGCCCCGGCCGTGGCGGGCGCCGCTCTGCTCGCCGTCAGCAGCGCCGACCTGACCCGCCGCGCTGCCGACGCCGACGTCAAGTTCGGGGCCGCGCTGGCGCCCTATCCGCTGTGGTGCACCTTCGCCACGGTGATGTCCGCCGACATCTGGCGGCTCAACCGCTGACCGTCGTGTCCTCGCCGCCAGCCGACCCCTCGCTAGGACTCCTGGCTGGGCCCGAGGCGCCGATCGTGTTCTGCCAGAGCGGTGCCGAGTTCGGCGCGCTTGTTGACACCCAACTTGCGGAACACATTGGACAAGTGGGCGTCGACGGTGCGCGATGAGAGGCTCAGCTGGGTGGCGATCTCCTTGGAGGTCCACCCGGCTGAGGCTTGTTCGGCGATCCGTTGCTCCTGTGGGCTGAGCAGGGTGGCGTCGGCCGGCGACTTGCTGTTCGTTGCCGCGGCGGCTCGGAGTTCCGCGTGTGCCCGATCGGCCCACGGACGCGCGCCGAGGCGATCGAAGCCTTCGGCCGCGCGCTCCAGTGCGGCGCGCGCAGCGGCGTGGCGCAGCCTGCGCCTCAGCCACATCCCCTGTGCCAGAACGATTCTGAAGTATTCGAACGGACGCTCGGCGGCACCCGGGTGGGCGAGCGCGGCCGTATAGAGCTCTTCGGCCTCCGAATCGGGCGCCGTCATCGCCGACGCTGCCAGAATCAGCGCAGCCACGCGGGGGGACACCTCGGCCAGATTCAGGCACACCGCCTCAGCCACGTGCTCGCGGGCCTCGGCAAGTCGTCCGGTGCGCACTGCGGCTTCGACGAAATCCAGCATGTCATCGCCGACGGGGACGTTGTGCCGGGGGAACTGACCTGGTCGGCCGATCTTGATCGCAGCTTGATAAGCCGTCTCGTAGTCCGCCTCGGCAAGGGCGGCCCGCACCGCGATCCGGTCGGCCAGGCCGAGCAGGTAACCCAGCCCCCGCGGGTTCGACCAGGCTGTCACTTCAGCGGCGTTGCGGCGTGCGGTCTCGAGGTCGCCCCGCCCGGCGGCCAGCAGGCCGACGTCGGCGAGGCACAGGTAGCGGAGTAACTCGCTGCCCTGGTCCTGTCGCGCCATCTCCTGGCAACGTGCGGCGACCTCCTGCGCCCGTTCCCAGTCACCGGTGGCGATCAGGTCCAGCAGGACGATGCGTCCCCCCTCTATGGCATCGATGGATGCGCCGTGCTCGCTGAGTTGGGTGAAGGCCAACTGAAGCGGGGCGCGAAAGTCGGCCATCGCATCGATGCAGTAGGCCGGATAGGACATCATCAGCACCCACCGTGACGGCAGCTGCGACAGAATCCCGACGTAGTCGCCGAGCGTCGCGCGGATGGTGTTGGCGGTGCCGGGGATGTCATCGACTCCGGATTGGTACAGCAGCACCAACGCGGCCAATCGTGACTGTAAAGGTTGCAGGCAGGCATTGGTCAACTCCCGAAGCCGGTCATCGTCGGCGTAGCCGGTGACGGACAACAGGAGGTTGACGAGCCGGTTGAGGGTCATATCGTCGATGGCTTCGGCCCTGTTCAGTACTTCCATCAATCGCCGGTGGGTTGAGAACACCTCACCGTCGGCGTGAAACGCCCGGTAGCAGTCGGACAGCGCCTCTAGCGCCCACTCAGCCGTATCGGTCTCCGCACTGTCCAGAAGTTCTCTCGCCTCGCCGATGCGCCCGGCCCGAGTAGCGGCGAAGACCGCTTCAGCCAGAAACGCGGTCTTCCGGTCGGGTTCGGCGCTCAACTCCGCGGCCTGCCGCAGCCACTCAATGGCGGCGGTAAGTCCGCCCCGGCGCTGGGACAGCTGTGCAGCCTGGCCTAGCAGTTCGGCCACTTCCTGGTCGGGTTTGGTGGCCGCCGCAGCCAGATGGGAGGCGCGACGCACCAGCACGTCGTCATACAGCCCGGCGAGGTCGCGGTGGGCGTCGCGGCGTTCATCCGGGCTGGCCTGGTGAATGACCGCGGCGGGAACCAGGGGGTGGCGAAAGACGATCTCCCCCAACGGGTCTGCCACCAGAAGACCCTCCGCGACAGCGGGCGCGACGTTGCGTATCACATAGCGGGCCCGATTCACGGACTCGGTGCTGCCGGCGATGCCGTCCAGTGCTGCCCGTAACAACTCGGCGCGCACATTGGCGTCAAGCTGTTCCAGCCGCCCACCGAAGGCCGCCAGTAGGCGATCGGTCAACGGCATGGCCCCGCCGCCCAAGTTGATGTGATCGGCGAACCGCGGCAGTTCGGTCAGCGCCAGGGGATTGCCGGCGGCCGCGGTCAGGACAGCAGACCTGGTCGCACCCGGCAACGCCCCCGCGACACGCTCCAGCAGACGCTCCGAATCCGCTGGGCTCAGGGGAGCCAACTCCAACTCGCTCCACCCCGGAGAGGAAAAGACGGATTGATGCGGGACCCGCCGGCCGGTCAGGATCCGCACCCCGGGATGGATCAGCCGCCGCCCGACGGCGCTCAGCACCTCCGCGCTGACGCTGTCCAGCCAGTGCACGTCATCGACTGCCAGCAGAACCGGCTTTGTCTGGGCCGCCAGCGCCAAGAGGTTCAGCACCGCCCCTACCAAAGGCAATACCGACGCCGGCGCGTCCGCATCACCGCCGAGAACCGTTGCCAGCAGCGCCCGGTCGCGTTCGGCCAGTCCCGGGATGAACTCGTTGAGGCCGAGCACCAGCTGGTTGAGCCCCCCCAACGCGAAGGGCTCCTCGGCCTGCACTCCCAGGACGCGCACCACCTGCCAGCCGTCAGCCACCGCGTGCGCACACACCTGTGCGATCAACGTGGTCTTGCCGACACCGGGTTCCCCGTGGATCACCACGGCCCGATCATCAGCATCGGTCAGCAGCATCCCAAGCCGCGCCAACTCGTTCGTTCGACCCACCAGGTCTGTGTGCGCGGGCATTCCATGATTATGGCCCGCGGAGTGAACCGGTGACCGGTCACCGTCTAGGTCGGCAATCAGGCCCTGACTGCCGCGGCGGCCGAGCTGCCCATGGCGGTCAGGTTGGTGCCCCGCGGGTCACCGAGTGTCACCATGCTCTGGAAGTACTCGATCACCTTCTTGTTCGGGACGTTCAGCGCCGGCCACTGCGGGTAGTCCCAGGTGTCGTTCATGAACGGTTGGGTCTGATCGTGGCTGAGGATGGTGAGGTGGTTGACATCGTGGGCGGTGGCCGCACCGTCGATGAGGAGTCGGCCGTGCGCCCGGTCATGCATCCAGCCGCCGTAGTGCGGCTCCATCTTCAAGGTGTTGATGAAAGCGGTCTGGTAGCCGTTGTCCATCAGATATTTGGCATAGCCGGCATGACCGTAGAGGGC
>DAIPYT010000225.1:0-4382 GCA_036782595.1 Mycobacterium sp.
ACCACGATCCCGGCCTCAAGGCCCTCGCGCAGGCCGATCAGTCCGCTGCCGAGCAGTTGGGCGGACAGGTCGGGTGAGCTCAGGGGGATGGGCAGCCGCATGGCGTCTCCGCTCTCCGTTGAATGATGAGCCTAACCTAACTAAGGGTTACCTATTTAGCAAACGCCGCCCCTAGCTCGGGGACTACTATGTGCGTATGGACGCAGATACGCAGGTATGTCGGCGCCGACTCGACGACGATCAGGTCGGCTTGGTCGTCGAGGTGTTCCGGATGCTCTCCGACGCCACCCGGGTGCGGCTGCTGTGGGCCCTGGCCGATCGGGAACTGTCCGTCAGCGACCTGGCCGACACCGTCGGCAAGCCCGGGCCGGCGGTCTCCCAGCACCTGGCGAAACTGCGGATGGCGCGTCTGGTCCGCACCCGCCGCGAGGGCACCACCATCTACTACAGCCTGGAAAACGATCACGTGCGCCAACTGGTCACCGACGCGGTGTTCAACGCCGAGCACGCCGGGCCGGGGATTCCGGGGCATCACCGGGGGGAGCGCGACCTGGAGCGACTGCACGGCGCGGGCCGACTGGAGGCCGGGGCGTGATGGGCGGGCATCACCATGGTCATTCGCATGATCACGCCGACAGCGTCGACGAGGCGCTGGAGTCCAGTGCCCTGGGGATCCGCGCGGTCAAGATCAGCCTGATCGCGCTGGCCCTCACTGCGCTGTTCCAACTCGTCATCGTCGGACTGTCGGGGTCGGTGGCATTGGCTGCCGACACCATCCACAACTTTTCCGACGCGCTGACCGCGATCCCGCTGTGGATCGCCTTCGTCCTGGGCCGCCGCGCCGCCAGCAAGCGCTTCACCTACGGACTGGGCCGGGTGGAGGATCTCGCGGGGCTGTTCGTGGTGCTGATGATCGCGCTGTCGGCGATCATCGCCGGGTATCAAGCCGTCCGACGGCTCATCCACCCGCTGCCGATCGAGCACCTCGGGTGGGTGGCCGCAGCCGGTGTGATCGGCTTTCTCGGTAATGAACTGGTCGCGCTGTACCGGATCCGAGTGGGTCGGCGGATCGGCTCGGCGGCCTTGGTGGCCGACGGATTACACGCTCGCACAGATGGTTTCACCTCGCTAGCGGTGGTGCTGGGAGCACTGGGGGTCTGGCTGGGATTCCCGTTGGCCGACCCGATCGTCGGCCTGCTGATCACCGCGGCGATTCTCGTGGTGATGCGCACCGCGGCCCGCGATGTGTTCTCCCGCCTGCTCGACGGTGTCGACCCGCACCTTGTCGAGACCGCCGAAGCCGCCCTGGCCGGCGAGCCCGGTGTGCGGGCCGTGCGTCGGTTACGGATGCGCTGGATCGGCCACCGACTGCACGCCGACGCCGAACTGGACATCGACCCCGATATCAGCCTGAGCGAGGCGCATGCGTTGGCACACAAGGCCGAACACAGCCTGACCCACGCGGTGCCGAAACTGTCCTCGGCGCTGATCCACGCCTACCCGGCCTCCTAGAGGTTCAGTCGGCAGCTCTTGGATTGCGTTGTCACCCGCGCGCCGAGCCGGTCAGCGACTGGCCCTGAGCGCCCTGCAGCAAGCAGATGACGGTGCTGGGCAAAGGATTGTTGTCGGTGCGGTCCTGATGGGAATCGATCAGGTAGGAGATGGTGAACGGGCCTCCCGCCGAGGCGCGCCCGGTGTACTCGACGAAACCCGCCTCGCACTGGCTGTTGGCGGTGCCTTCCAGTGCCGCGTCGACCGGGATCGGCGCGCGCAGGAACGTTTCGGCCAGATGGGGCTGCGCGCAGTCGACCAGGGTCACGGTGACCACCGCCGGGTCGTCCGACGGCGGCTCGGCCAGGCAGTCCCCGGGCTTGAGCGCGATCCACTTCTCGGTGCGCGGCGGTTGTGTCGGCGTGGGCGCCGGGGCGGCCGTGCTGCCGGTGGCCTCCTGCGAATCCGACGCGTCCGTCGATGACGATGCGGTGGATTCGGCCGGCTTCTCGGCGGCGCATCCTGCCAGCAATGCGGTCGTCGCGAGCGCGACGGTGATGCCGGCCCCGAGTCGCTGCACACCCATGGTTTCCCTCACTTGTCCTTCCTCGCCGCCTCAGCGACCCGGCTACCTTTATAGCCTTTCCGACGATGCCGCCGTCGTCGCATCGAGAGTGCGCCCAGATCGACGTTTCGAGCCCGAATGAGCGTTTTGTCGATCTGGGCGCACTCTCGACGCAGTGCAATGATCGAAAGGTGAATCACTGGCTGGCACTCGCCGTCGCGGCTGTCTTCGTATGGCTCGGGATGGTGCTGGCCATCTCGTTTCTGGAGGCCCCGCTGAAGTTCCGGGCGCCGGGTGTGACGATCCAACTCGGCCTGGGCATCGGGCGGCTGGTGTTCCGCGCCCTCAACATCTGCGAGGCGATGCTGGCCGCGGTGGCGCTCGTCGCGGTGGTGATGGGACGCGCACCGGCCGGGGTGTATGCCGCGTTAGGTGTAGCGGTGGTCGCGCTGGGTGCCCAGGTGATCGCCGTTCGTCCCGCACTGACCCGCCGCTCCGACGCGGTGCTGGCCGATGCCTCGGCCGCCGAGGCCGGGCGGTCCCATGCCCACTTCGCCTACGTGGGACTCGAAGCGGTGAAGGTGGTTGCATTGACGGTGAGCGGCGTTCTGCTGCTGGCCTGATCAGTACCCGCGCAGCAGTCCGCCCAGCCAATGACCGAGTGCGGCGGCGGCCAGGCCCAGCACCACGCTGATACCGATGTTGGCTGAGGCGGTCCGCCAGTGGCGTTCCTCGGCCAGTGAACGGGTTTCGAGCATCCATCCGGAGAATGTTGTGTAGGCGCCGAGGAAGCCGGTGCCGATCAGTGTGGACATCTGATGGTTCAGGGCCAGGCCCGAGACGAGGCCGAGCAGGAAAGCCCCGGTGACGTTCACCGTGACGGTGCCGACCGGGAAAGTCATCGCGAGCTGACGCCGGACGCCTTTTTCCATCACCAGGCGTGCCACCGCGCCCAGGCCGCCGAACAGGGCCACGCCCACCCAGAGTGCGGCGGTCACCGTCGCACCCGTCCGCGGGCGAGGTAGACGACGGCCAAGCCGACGATGATGCCGGCGGCGGTGTACGTCGCGGCGAGCAGGTAGTGACGGTTCTGGATCATCAGCAGCGTCTCCACCTGAACCGTGGAGAACGTCGTCAACCCGCCGCAAAATCCGGTGCCCCACAACGGCCGACGCAGATCCGAGGTCGCCAGGCGGGTGCCGAGGAATCCCAGCAGAACGGTGCCGACGACGTTGGCGATGAACGTCGGCCACGGCCACCGTCCGGGGTCGGGAACGGCCGCGGCGGCCAAGGCGGCGCGGGCCAGCGTTCCCGCCGCGCCACCGGCGAAGACCACTGCCACTGTTTTCGCGTCATGCCCGAGCAGCGGTGTCCCCTTTCGTCGACTCGAGGCCATCTGTCGACCTTCGTCGACTCAAGGCCATCTGTCGACCTTCGTCGACTCGAGCCCAGTATGGCCCGGTGACAGGCAGAATTGCCGTCATGGCGGCCAATCCCCGCGCCGGGCAACCGGCGCTCCCCGAAGACCTCATCGACATTCCGCATCTGGTGACCGCGTACTACACCGTCCAGCCCGACCCCGACGACGTCGCCCAGCAGGTCGCCTTCGGCACCTCCGGGCACCGCGGGTCCAGCCTGGACGGGGCGTTCAACGAAGCCCACATCCTGGCCACCACCCAGGCCATCGCCGAATACCGCGCCGCCCAGGGAACCACCGGCCCGCTGTTCATCGGCCGCGACACCCACGGCCTGTCCGAACCGGCGTGGGTGTCCGCACTGGAAGTCCTCGCCGCCAATGACGTTGCAGTGCTGGTGGATTCCGCCGACCGCTACACCCCGACACCGGCGGTCAGCCACGCCATCTTGACCTACAACCGGGGCCGCAGCTCGGCCCTGGCCGATGGGATCGTCGTGACCCCGTCGCACAACCCGCCCCGCGACGGCGGCTTCAAATACAACCCACCCAACGGCGGCCCTGCCGACACCGACGCCACCGGCGCCATCGCCAAACGGGCCAACGAGATCCTGCGCGCCGGACTCAAGGACGTGAAGCGGGTGCCGCTGGCCAAGGCGCTGCGGCACGTTCAGCGTCACGACTACATGGACGCCTACGTCTCCGACCTGCCCAACGTCGTCGACATCCACGCCATCCGCGCCGAAGGCATCCGGATCGGCGCCGACCCACTGGGCGGGGCCAGCGTGGACTATTGGGCCGCGATCGCCGAACGGCACAACCTCAATCTGACCGTGGTGAACCCACTGGTCGACGCCACCTGGCGGTTCATGACCCTGGACACCGACGGCAAGATCCGGATGGACTGCAGTT
>DAIPYT010000226.1:0-4372 GCA_036782595.1 Mycobacterium sp.
CAGTGTCACCGGTTGGGTGCTGGAGGTGGTGTGGCTGGCACTCCTGCTCACCGCCGTGATAGTGGCGCGGCTGGACGATACGCGGAAGGAAGAGGAGGCGCGGCGCCTCGAGCGTGAGAAGCAGCAGCGCCTAGTCGACTTCGGCGCCGAAGGTGCGCGTCTTTACGAGCAGGCCGCAGCATCGGTGGCCCAGATCGCCGGTTCGGAGGCCGCGCGCGCCGGCTGGCTGGGTGACCCGGCGGACTTCGACTTCCGGTCCGACCTCACTGCGATGGCGGCCAACCTGCGCCGCGCTAAGGAGATCCGCAAGGTCAGTGGCGAAGGTGCGTCGATCAAGCACCTGACGGCGACCGACGAGAAGATGCTCGAGGACGCCGGGCGGGCGATCGCCGCACTGGAGAACGCCGCTAAAGAGCGGTCCCGACTGATCGGGGAGTGCGCCCTTCAGGCCGCCGACATCGACGCCCAGCTTGCGGATGACCGTGAGCGCGGAGTCTCGGCTAAGCGGCGCGAGGACCTACGCAATCGCCTGGGCCCCATGCTGTACGGCACGCAGAACATGCCGGCCGAGATGCTGCCCTCGGAATCCGCCGACGTGGTCAAGGCCCGCGCCGCCGCCTTCCGCGAGCTCCGCGGCGTGCTGCGGAACTACCGACTGGATGGCGACGGCGGATAGGCGCGCGCCGCGTCTACCTCGCCGACTCAACCTCGGGTGCTCCCGCATTGCTCCCGCAATTGGTGGCGTTGCCACGCTCGGGCAAAGGCCAGGTCAACGTAATGAACGCGAGCATTAACCCACTTTGACCTGGAATAATCCTGATAAACCCAGCTACCGCACGCAGCACCGCAGAGTTGCCCGAAAGCGAACAAATCAGCTTCCCAAGCTGAATACGCGGGTTCGATTCCCGTCATCGGCTCCACACGCCGCTCAGCGGCCCCTGATCTGATCGATGAGGGTGTAGCCGGTGGGATCGTCGGGCAGCACCGGGGCGAAGCCCTCGAGGAAGATGATCGCGACGACGTTGGCCGCGACGACGCCGATGAACAACCAGATGATCGCCGTCGAGACCTTCCAACCGGTGCTGCCGACGGCCGGGGCCTTGGGGTAACCGCGCGGCATGAGCATCAGCATCACCCCGACATAGATCATCACGATGACGAAGGTGACGAAAGCCCAGGTGTAGAGGTGAAGGCGCAGGAACGGCTCGCCGTAACCGGGGTCGCCGGGCAGGATGTGCAGCTCGATCTGGCGCACCGACACCGAAGCGCCGGCCAGCACACTGATCAGGCCCATCCCGAGGCCTTGGGCGTAGCGGCCCATGGTCAGCGTTCCGCGCCGGGCCTGCATGATGACGAACAGTGCCCCCAACGTGGCCAGGATCATCCCGTAGCGCTGCAGCATGCACAGCGGGCAGGGGAACTCGCCCTTGACGAACTGGATGAAGAAGGCGCTGAGCATCACCACCGTGTAGGCGACGACCCAGGCGTGCAGACCCCAGAACGTCAGAACGCTCCACAACCCGCTTCGGGACTCGGCCGGCTCTTCGACGATCCGGGTTTCCTCGATCACGACCTCAGCCATCAGAAGCTCAGATCCAGTACCGAGGTGACGTGGTAGCGGAACAAGCCGATCATCGCGACCAGTCCGACCGCCCACAAACCGAGGATCAGTCCGCGCTTAGCGCCACGCCAGATGAGCAGGGCGAGCCCCAAGAGCAGAATCATAATGAGAATGTCCACGCGCGAACATTAAGCCGCGGCGGACCCTCATGGGGTCGTTTAGCCCGGGAAAATATGCACCCAGTCCACGAGCATCTGGCACGGGTAGTCACCCGTCGACGCGTCCTTGCCACCAGTACCGCCGACGGCGACGTTGAAGACCGGCTTCAGAGTGAATCCCGGGTCGTTGAACGCCCAGTCATCGATCGAGAATGCGGGCACCTCGAAATAGGGCTCCATGCCGGGCTCGTAGTCGGCGTAGAAGTACATGCCGGAGGTATTCCAGGTCACCCGCAAGCGATGCCACTGATCGTCGATCGGGAAAGGCATGGTTGCGAACGAAGTACCGTCAAGGCGGGCATGCACAGTGCTGCCCGACGGCCACTCCATGTTGCCGTACCACTCCATGATGTCGACTTCGCCGCCACGCTTCTTGTTGTAGTCGTTGAGCAGCCACCAGGCCGGCCACGCGCCCGGAGTCAGGCACTCGAACTTGACCCGCGCCTCGAAGGTGTGGTTGATCGGTGCCTCGAAGTTACCGACCACCTTGCCGCTGACGTACTTGCCGTTGGGCTCCCGCGTCGCGCGAATGACCAGATTCGAGTTGCCGTCCAGGAACACGTGCGCACGGTCGTCGCTGTACTGACCCATGTTCTCGGGCCGGTCCCAGAACACCGGGTTCTTGATCAGTTCGCGCCGCTGGGCGATGGTCCACAGCGCCGGGTTGGGCGGGGCACCGGCGGGACCGTCGAATTCGTCGCCGAGAAAACCTGGCGGTGCCACGGCGGCAGCGGGCGGTGGTGCGCCGAAGGGAAGCGCAGGCGGAGGCGGCGGGACCGGCGCGCCAGGAGGCGGGGGCGGGCCAGGAAGCGGAGGTTCGGGGTTGGCGCCTGCCTTGGCGGGAACGGCGGCGGCAGCCAGGCCCAAACCCGCCATCACCATGGCACTGCGACGGTCCATATTCGGCATGGCTGCTAACTCTAGAGGCCAACGTCGGCAGCGCCCAAGACCGGGCGGCCGACGTACGTACCAGCAACGATCAGATCAGCTGCCGGTTTTGGCAACTACCAGCAGAAACGTTCGACCCCGGCCCGCCAAAAAAAATTCGGCGCCGTGTGCGGGGCATCCTCAGTTGACCGGGAAGCAGACCGCCACGAACGGAATCGGCGGACAGATTGAGATCGGCGGCAACGGCGCAGGCGGTGGCGGGATTCTCACTCCGACTGTTCAGGCTCCGCATCCTCGCCGCGCGAGGCGTCGAGCACGCTGACGTCGATCCCGTACGGCAGGAATCGGACGCTGCGGTTGGGGTCGGTGTTGAGCTTGTTCGCCCGCAGTGCGTCGAGTTCGCTCTTGTAGACCTGCTCGACGTGTGCCTTGCCACCGGAGTCGGAGATGTAGATCGCCCACACCCCATCGCCGGCTTCGCCGGCGGTCTCAGGCTGCGGGCGACCTTTCGGCGCGGGGCGCGTGAACTGGTCGAAGAGCATGCCGAACCCCGCCTGCTGCGGGGAGGCGTTGAAGAATCGGCCGACCTGTTCGAAAGCACTGCGCAGGCCTTCACCGGTCTCACGCACGACGCGGTCGAACTCGTCAGGGTCGATGCCGAACGGCCCGTTGTTATCCATGGTGTCCAGTGTGCGCCGAGTTTGCTGCTGATGTCGATGCCGCGGAGTAAGCCCGCAGCGAACCGGGCCGGAGACGGGCCGAGCCCGCCACCTCGCGGTGACGGGCTCGGCGACGGACGACGGTCGCGTCAGACGGCGCCCGGGAAGCAGCGGATCAAGTCGAAGCCGTCGTGCCAACAGCCCGGGTTCGGCAGGTTGAACACCGCGTTCGGTCCGGGAACGTTCACCACACAGGTCCCATCCCAGAAGTGGTAGCCCTGGGCGCATCCATCAGCGGCGTTGGCCACTGGAGAGCCGATGCCCAGCGCCAGCGCGCCAGCCGCGAAGACGGTGGTCAGGACCGCCAGCGTGCCCACTTTTGCAGTCATTTGGTCTGTCCTTTTTCTTTCCTTGGTCCCTCCCGCTGAGGAACCTCACACCGCAATCGTGCGACTCGATGGATCCGTTCGAAGTCCACCGATAGGACCCTCGCGCGGGGGAATTTCGCGTCCCCCGATCGCCTGACATCGACGCCGCCGCGCCGCCGTCAGATGACGGTCAACGGCAGGGAGCGGCGAGGCTGGAAGACGAAGGCCGCACCACCGCTGACTTTGGTGACCTGCACTTCAGGCAGATCGGTGGTCGCGGTCTCGGTCAGGGCGAACTCCGCGGTCCAGCCGGTGTCGGTACCGGTGATGTTGACGGCCAGGTGCGGATCGACGGCGGTGGCAATGGCTTGCAGCGGCTGGCCGGAACCCGGTCCGCACAACGCAATCCACGCACCGTCGTCGTGGGCCGGTGATCGCCGCACACGCAGAACGCCGTCCGCGATATCGGCCTGCACGTACCCATTCGGATTGAGCAGAGGGTGCAGCCGAAGAACCCTCGCCATACCGTCAAGATCGGCGGAGATGTTGAGTGCGCGCCGGATTCGTTCGGCGGCCACCCCGGCGATGCCGGTGAGTTGCCTGGTGCAGATCGACCTCGCCAGGGCCAGGTCATCGCCGGCGCGTTTGGACACCGCGAGGACGAAGGAGAGGTTCAAC
>DAIPYT010000227.1:0-4258 GCA_036782595.1 Mycobacterium sp.
TCGACCACGACCTTGGTGATGGTGCCGCCGGTGAACTCGAACGGCGCCTGATAAGACCGCGAGACCGGTTGGCCGAGGTTGCGACCCACACTGACCCCGCCGCCGGCAATGCCGAAGATGAAGGGATGCGCCTTCACCCCGGGAAGGGTGGCCACTGCGACGTCGTCGATGTACAGGGTCGCATCGCCCAACGGGATGAAACTGCCTTCCACCGTCCCGGTCCGGGCGAAGCCCACGCCCAAAACGTGCTTGCCCATCGGCACCGGATCAGGCGATGAGACCTTCTGCTCCAACTCGCCGAAGAAGTTGTAAACGAAGTGCAGTCGCCCGTCGGCGACGAACAGCGTGTAGCCGCCGTGGCCGGCACCCTGTTTGAGAAGCACGCCCTGAACATCGGGGCTCTCCACCGTCACCTCGGCAAGCACCGAGAAGGACCGGCCTGCGATGTTCACGCATGCACCCAGTGGGACGGGGGCGGTGTGCGGGTAGTAGGTGTAGCTGGTGTGGTCACCGGCCAGTGAGGGCCGCGACCGCCCGAGGACCTCCATGATGTTGAAGTCGGCCAGTGGCAGGCCGTTGTACTTATCGGCCTCGGCGAACCAGAGCTGCTGCATTTCCTTCAATTTCTCGGGATGCTCGGCCGCCAGGTCATGGCATTGGCTGCGGTCGGCCTCGATATGGAACAGCTCCCAGCGGTCCTTATCGAAATTCCCCCAACCCGAGGGCGTAGCGGCGTGCACGGTGTTGGCGAACCAGCCCTTGTGCCAGATACCGCGGGTCCCCAGCATGGTGTAGAACTGGGTGTCCTTGCCGGTCTTGGCGGCCGAATCATCCAGTGCCGCTTTGAAACTCACTCCCTCTAGTGGCTTCTGCGCGATACCCTTCACCGTCTTCGGCTCAGCGAATCCGAGCAGGTCGTAGATCGTCGGCGTGATGTCGGCGACGTTGACATAGTTGTCGCGGAACTCGCCGTGGGCCCGAATTCCCTTGGGCCAGGAGATGATCGCGGTATCGGCGATTCCACCCTCGTGCGAGGCATAGCGCTTGTACAGCTTGTAGGGCGTGTTGAACGCCATCGCCCAGCCGATCGGATAGTGGTTATAGGTCTGCGGGCCACCGAGTTCGTCATAGCACCGCATGCTTTCCTCGACGGTGTCGATGAGGCCATTGAAGAACTTGACCTCGTTGACCGACCCGTTGGGTCCACCCTCGCCACTGGCGCCGTTGTCGGAGATCACCACAATGATGGTGTTGTCCAACTGTCCGGAATCCTCGAGATAGTCCAGAATCCGGCCGATCTGGGCGTCGGTGTAGGACAGGAAGCCGGCGAATACCTCGGCCATCCGGGTGAACAGCCGCTTCTCCTCATCCGATAAGGAGCCCCACGGCCGCACAGTGTCCTGCAGCGGCCATGGCTCACCGTTGGGCCCCTTCACGTCCGCGTAAGGATTAATCGCCGACAATTCGGTATCGGCGGGCACGACCCCGAGTTGCTTCTGATTGGCCAGCACGATCTCGCGGTAGCGCTCGTAGCCCATATCGAAGCGACCCGCGTACTTGTCAGCCCACTCCTTGAACACATGATGCGGGGCGTGCCCGGCGCCGGGGCAGACGTAGGAGAACCACGGCTTGTCCGGTGCGATCACCTTGGCATCCCGAATGAACTCGATCGTCTTGTCGGCCAGGTCCTTGGACAGGTGGTAACCCTCTTCCGGGGTGGCGGGCGCCTCGACGGGGTGGTTGTCGTAGACGAGTTCCGGATACCACTGGTCGGTCTCGCCGCCGAGGAATCCGTAGAACCGCTCGAAACCGCGCGAGAGCGGCCAGTGCCGTTTGGTGGCGGCCAGGCTGGACTCCTCCAGTGGGGTCATATGCCACTTGCCCAGGCAGTAGGTGTTGTACCCGCGCTCGGCGAGCACCTCGGAGATCAGCGCGGTGTCGTCGGGGATCCGGCCGTTGATGCCCGGAAAACCCTCGGTGAATTCCTCCACCACGGCCATGCCCACCGAAGTCGCGTTACGACCGGTCAGCAACGCGGCCCGGGTCGGCGAGCACAGCGCGGTGGTGTGGAACTGGGTCAACCGCACGCCTCGCTCGGCAATACGGGTCATGGCCGGCATATCGACAAGTCCGCCAAAGCAGTCCCAGGTGGCTATGCCGACGTCGTCCCAGACGAGGTAGAGCACATTGGGGGCGTTCTCCGGAGCGGCCGGAGCGGCGTACGGGCCCCAGTCCGGTTCGGAGTCGCGGATGTCGAGGGCGATCTTGCCTGTGAATTCGACTGCCATGTCGCGAGGTTACCGTGAGGGTGTCGGCTGGGTGTCACGACAGCTAGGCGAAGCGGTTACTCACCAGTATCCAGTGGTTGAACTGGTTCCGGTGGTACCACAACCGGTCCAGCACGGCGTGCGCCAGAGCCAGTCCACGGCCCCGTTCGGCCGTGTGGTCAGGCATCTCCGGCACAGCCTCCAGGTCGACGACAGCGGGCGGACCGTCGTCGAGAAAGGCGACATGGACCTGGGCGGGCGACACCAGCACCTCCATCCGCAATCGCACGGGGTACGCCCGCGAGGCGTGCTCGACGATGTTGGCGCCGATCTCCCCCACCGCGATCGCCACTTGGGCACGTACTTCGTCAGGCACGTGCGGGTGCACCGACCACATCCGGTCGAGAACCGTTCCGATCTCATCGAGCGTTGCGGACCCGGTCACGGTGTCGAGCACCTCGGAGTCGACTACTACGCGGGCCACGCCACGATTCTGGACCCCGTCGGCAGCCTTCCGCAATGGGCTATTCGGGGTTCAGTCCTCCCCGGTCACCCGAAGCTCTTACTCACCAGGGTCCAGTGGTTCGCCGCATCGCGGCGGTAGGACAACCGCGCCAGCGCGGCTTGCGCCAACGCCAGGCCGCGGCCGGTTTCGGCCATATCCTCGGGCAGGCTGATGTTGCTCAGGTCGATGTCGACCGGCATTCCGTCGTCTTCGAACTCCACCCAGACCTCGCTGGCCAGCGCTTTGACTTCCATCCTGACCTGGGCCGGGGCGCTGTGCCTGATGATGTTCGCGCCGATCTCGCCTACCGCGATACCCACCTGCATCCGGATCGCCTCCGGAACATGGCTGTTCTCCAACCAGGTCCTGGCCAGAAGTCCATCGAATTTCTCGAGCGCCTCAGGGGTTGCGCTCGTGGTCAGCGCCTGAGGCTCAGACGGATTCATCGAAGGCGTCGTCGGCGGACTGGTAGGACTTGAGAACCCGGTTCAGGTTGGTCAACTCCAGCACCGCCATCGCCTGCTCGCCGGGAGCGGAGATCCGGAGATCACCGCCGCTCTGCCGGGCCGCCTTCAGCCCGGATATCAGCGCGCCCAGACCGGAGGAGTCAATGGTCTCCACGCCGGACAGGTCGACCACGAGGCGGGTGTGGCCGCCTTGGACGAGGTTGTGGAGTTGTTCCCGAAGCCCGGGCGCCGCCATCATGTTGAGTCGGCCCTCGGGGCGTACGACCACAACGCCGGAGTCGAGCGTCCTCGTCGGGCAGTCCACCATTGCTACCTTTCCTGTCGCGGGCACACCATTGCCGGCGCTCCGCGACGGCCAAAGTGTACGTCACGGTTCACGACGATGGGCCTCATCCGTTGCCGAAGTAACGGCTGACCAGCGTCCAGTGGTTACCCGACTCGTCGCGCCGGTACGCCAATTCGCTGAGCGATGCTCTGGCAAGCGGGATGCCACGCCCGTTTTCGGCCATCACGTCGGGCATACGCAGTGCTGCGAGGTCTAATTCCGCGGGTAGGCCGTTGTCGGTGAACTCCAGCCGCACGTGATCGCCGAGCACCCAGAGCTTCATACCGATCTTCAGATCACGGCCGCGACCGGCGTGGTCAATGATGTTGTTGATTACCTCCGCGGCGGCGATGGCCAGTTCGATACGGATCTTTTCTGGAACTTCCCGGTGGTGCGCCCAGGCATCGTCAAGGGTGCGCTGGATCTCGGCGGGGAAATCGGGGGCGGCTACCTCGAGAGCACCGGCCCTGGGATTGGCGAGCATCCAGAACGGCTTACCCACCTGGGCGCCGGCCGAACGAAGACGCCTGGCGAGCTCGCGATAGCGCCGACCGTGAACGCGGTCCCGCAGAATGGTCCAGAGCACGCGGAACCCGTCGCGAATCGCATTCAGATTGCTCTCACCGTAGTAGCGGTCGTACTCGTAACTCGGAACCTCGATGATGATGGCCTTCGCAAAGGCGAACCGGCCGAT
>DAIPYT010000228.1:0-4212 GCA_036782595.1 Mycobacterium sp.
TCATGCTGGTGAACATCCAAACCCTGGGCTACGACTTCATCCAGGGCCCGATGGGCGCGTGGAACTTCGCCTGCTTCGGCGCCACCGCCGGTGTGCTGTTCCTGGCCTGGCGGGAGCGGGACAAGCAAATGCGCCAGACCGCTATGGGCGGATTGGCGGCGGGTCTGCTCGGCGGTATCTCCGAACCGTCGCTGTACGGAATCCATTTGCGGTTCAAGCGGATATATCCCCGGATGCTGGTCGGCTGCCTCGTCGGCGGCCTGATCATCGGACTTGGCGGCGGTGTGACGACCAAGGCCTTCGTCTTCACCTCGCTGCTCACCATCCCGGCGTTCAGCAATATGGGGCTCTACGCGGTCGCGGTCCTCGCGGCGTTCGCGACCTCGATGATCCTGGTGATTCTCTCCGGCTACCGGACGCCCGAGCAGGCCGCGGCAGCGGCGGCCGCCGGTGTTTCGGTGGCCGATCTCGAGGGCCCGATGGGCGAGGCCAGCCCGGACACCCTGGTCGCGGCGGCTGCCACCAAGGCGGCGGGCGAGGTTGGCGTCACCACCGAGATCCTTTCTCCGCTGACAGGAACGGTCGTCGCGCTCAGCGATGTGCCGGACCCCGTCTTCGGCAAGGGGATCATGGGCCCTGGTATCGCGGTGGAACCATCCGGTGACACGGCGTATTCGCCCGGGTCGGGCACGGTGATCGCCGCTCAGCCCACCGGCCATGCGTACGGCATTCTTCTCGATAGCGGGGTGGAGGTTCTCATCCACGTCGGCCTGGACACCGTGAAACTCAAGGGCGAGGGCTTTGACGTCAAGGTTGCCAAGGGCGATCGGGTGAGCGCCGGAACTCCCTTGGTGACGTTCGACCGCAAGGTGATTGAGGCCGCCGGCTACCCGTTGATCACTCCGATCGTCGTCCTCAACGCGAAGAAGTTCGGCTCGGTCGAAATGGCCGGCGCCGGTGAAATCGCCGCGGGTGAGCCCATCATCACCGTTGCGCCCGCGCCGGCACCGGCAGAGGTGGGGCTGTAATCCCCTGCTAGGCAACGCCATCTCCATCCTCAGGCAGCATGCGTTCGGGGTGATGGTAGGTGTTGGTGCCGCCGCGCAGTGGTAGGTGTGGTGGTGGGATCCATTCGGTGGAGCCGTTTTTGAGTTTCCGGGTCTTCCACCCCCCAGGCGTGATGAGGCCGTGGTTTCCCTTGCAGGTGAAGGTGAGTTTGTCGATGTTGGTCAGGCCGCCGTCGACCCATTCATCGACGTGGTGGACTTCGGTGAAATAGCCGGGCATATCGCAGCCCGGGGCGGTGCATCCGCGGTCTTTTGCGTGCAGGACGATTCGCTGGTCGGCACTGGCGATCCGTTTGGAGCGGCCGAGATATAAAGCACATTCGGTGTGTTGGTCGAAAACCGCCAGATAATGCCAGGCGTGCGTGGCCATCCGGATCACGTCACGCATCGGCAGCAGGGTGCCGCCGGCGGTGACGGCAACCCCGGCGCCGGTGTGCATCTGCTCAAGAGTGGCCGAGACGATCACGGTGACCGGCAGGCCGCGGTGCTGCCCGAGTTTCGGATCGCCCAGCTGGCCGCGGACCAGTGCGACAAGAGCGTCATGTTGGCGCTGAGCGTGGCTGCGGGCGTCGCGGTCGGCAACCTGCTGGCTGGGTTCGCCGGTGACAGTGGGGGTTTGGTCGTCGGGATTACACATCCCGGGTGCGGCGAATTTGGCCATCCAGGCCTCGAGCATGGACCGCAGTTCCGGGGTTGCGATGAGTTTGGCGGTACTCATACCGTCGGGCCCCTGGCCGCCGCACCAGGTGAAGCCGCGTTTGCGCGCACGGTCGGCATCGGAGAAGTTGCCGTCGGGGTTCAGCCGCAGCGCCAACTGGGCGGCCAGTTTCTCCAGTTGGTCGGGGCGCAGCAGAGCGGCCTGTTGGGCCAGGAACACTTCGGCTTTGGCTCCCTCGGCCGGGGCGACGCTATCGGGGAGGTCGCGGAAGAATTTGTCGATCACCCGCAGGTGTTCGCCGTCGAGAGTTCCGGCGAACCAGGCCTTGGCGGTGGCCGGGTATACCGGGGGAACGGGTTGGCCGGCCAGGGTGGTGCGCGGGCAGAGTTGGCCGGCCATGCGGATGCGGCGCTTGGCTTCACCGGGGCTGATCCGCACCACATCGGCGACGAGTCGGTGGGGGATCGCACCGAGGGTCTGCTGGTCTCGTCGGTCGACCGCGCCGGCCGCTTCATAGGCGGATGCAGCTGCCCGCCTGCGTGCGGTCTCCAGCCGATCCAGCCCCTCCAGGAGTGCAGCCAACGGCAGAGCGTCCCAATCGATTTCACCGACGGCTGCCACCGCTGCGTCCAGCGCAGCGAAGGCTTCGTCGGTCGAACTCATGTTCGAAAGACTACGCCTGGATCACGACAAGACGACGCCAAGAATCGGCAGCTGTGGACGGATCAGCGGCTGGGGATAACCCCCGCCACGATCAGGCCTTGATTCGGATCTTTCCGGGCTTCCACAGGCCACTGCGGGTCGCAGTCCCCAACTCCAACTCGGCGGGTTTGGCGTCGACGATGGTGTCGAACTTGCGCAGCGATCCCCAGTCCCGGCCGAAATCGTGCGACAGGTAGGTGGCCATGACGTGCGCCCGCAGCAGCAGGTCGCTGATTCCCAACAAGCCGCCGTTGCGGCCGTCCTGCCAGGTGTCGGTGTCCTGTTTCTTGGCCAGGTAATCCGGAGTGATCCGGAACTTGGGAACTTGTGTCACTCCGTTGGAGTGCAGCATCGGCTGCTGGCACGGGAAGGCCAACCCCACCGCCCAGTCCATCAGCACCGGGTCGGTGGACCCGACGTACTCCTGGATGGTGCGAAGTTCCGGCACCCGCGGCGGGGTAAGCGCCACCCAGTCGCCCAGTGACAGCGACTTGTCCTCGGCCACAATGCGAACGGCGGTTGCGTCGGCTGGAATCTGTGAGCGCGCGTACCGCAGATTGCGCCAGGACGGAGCAGGCCCGAGGTCGTACGGCTCGACCCGCCCGGCCGGCTGCACGACACCGTCGGGGCCGGGTCGGCCGTACTCCAGTTCCACGGTCTGTCCGTCGGTGTGTGCGTTGAGGACACTGTTGCCGGCGATAGTCCCGGCTGCGGTGACCACCACCAGGGGATGGCCTTCGTCGCTGGGCGGCAACTGATACCAGGCCGACGTCAGCAGGCTCTCCTGTTGGCCGGTGTCGACATAGCTGCCAGCCATCGGCACGCGGGCCGGATCGAGCTTGTAGGGCAACGGCACCGTCGAACCGTTGATCCCGCGTTTGGTGAGTTTGAACGGCCCTTCCCAGTCGCGGTCGATACCTGGAGTCGGGTTATTGACCCGAATCGCCTCCGCCACAATCTTTTCCGGGACTCCGTTCGGACTGAAGCCCACCGGCTTGGCGCCGCCGAGTGCGCCCAACTTGCCGTACTCGCCGGGCAGTGGTGTCAGGAAGCCCACATTGGTGTCCGGTTCGACGAGAACATCATCAGCCAGCCCGCAGCCACCGGCCAGTGCGCGGACATTGGCCAAGCCATTGGAGTATGTCGGGTACTGCCGGATGATCCCGGCCACCATCGACGCCATGAACACCAGCACCATGAACCCGGCCGCAACCGGGATCGGAGCCGCGGTGATCGTCCGGGTCAACCAGCCTTCGCCCAGTCGGGAGGTCATATGCAGCCAGGCCGTATAGAGCGCCGACAGCACGAAGAGACCCAAAAACATTGTGCTGACGCTGATCCCGCCGAAATTCGGAATCGTGCTGTTGAAGGGCACCCCGAAACTCGACACGTACCACCAGCCGTTGGTGGTGGCGAAGGTCACCGCGAGGAAGAACAGCACCGCGGTGACGACGGTCATCCGGTTACGCGACCAGCGCAGCACCTTCGGTGACACCAGAACCGTTGCCAGAGCGGCCACCGCAGCGCCGACGGCCGCGAACAACCCGAAGTGGTGCACCCACTTGGTGGGGGTGAACATCAGGCAGAACATCGTCGCGAAGATCACGCCCATGAGTCGCCAGGCCGGCCCGCGGGCCACGCCGGGAACCCGCTTGCGGCGCAACATGATGAACATCGAGATGAACAACGACAGCACGGTGATCAGGAAGCCGAAGCGGCGGGACAGTGACCCGTCGACGGTCGGCAGGATCAGGTAGTAGTAACGCAGGTTCTCGGTGTACCAGG